>JAIEPJ010000134.1 GCA_019749835.1 Phreatobacter sp.
GTGGTGTCGGAATTCACGAACAGCGTGCTGGACCCGGATGCACCGATGCTGGGGCCGGTGGAGAATGGCGGCACCATCATCGCCAACACCGCGCCCGGCTGCTGGGGACCGATGATCACGCCCGCTTTGCGCGGCGGGCATGAGGTAACGCGCCCGGTCTACGTCGACGGGGCCGAGGTCGGCGATGGCGTCGCCATCCGAATCCGCGACATCACGGTCACTTCGATTGCCACGGCTTCGGGGCATGATTCCTCGCCCGAGGGCTTTTGCCTGGGCGACCCCTATGTCGCCGGACGTTGCCCGGTCTGCGACACGGTCTGGCCAGAGACCCATGTCGAGGGGATCGGACAGCAAGCCGTCAAGTGCAACACCTGCGGCAATGCGGTAACACCCTTTGCCATCGTGCATGGCTACACCGTTACGTTCGATGAAAGGCGCTCGGTCGGCTTGACGCTGCCACAGGCTGCGGCAGAGACCATTGCACGAGATGCCAACCACTATTCTGCCCTTCCGGACCAAAGCCGCCAGCATTCGATCCTGACGTTCGCGCCGTCGGATATGCCCGGCACGCTGGTGCGGACGCGCCCCTTCATGGGCCAGCTTGGCACCTGCCCGTCGATTGCAATGCCCGACAGTCATAATGCGGGAGACTTCGGGGCTTTCCTCGTCGGTGCGCCGCATGAATACGCGATCACCGCCGAACAACTGGCCCAGCACAAGACCGACGGTCACATGGACATCGATGCAGTGCGCGCGGGCGCCATCATTGTCTGCCCGGTCAAGGTCCGGGGCGCCGGTGTCTACATGGGCGACATGCACGCCGGACAGGGCGATGGCGAGATTGCCGGACACACGATGGATGTAGCAGGCAGCGTGACACTGCAGATCGAGGTGGTGAAGAATTACCCGCTTGATGGACCCGTCCTGTTCCCGCTGGAAGAGGACCTGCCTCCTATGGCCCGGCCCTTCACTGCCGCCGAGAAGGCCAAAGGGCAACGGCTCGCGGAGAAATGGGGTGTGGCCGAGATTGAACCCCTGGCGCCCATCAGTGTGATCGGAACGGCCGCTAACCTGAACCTTGCCATCGAAAACGGGTTGGCACGGGCGGCCAAGCTCTTGGGTATGACAGTGGCGGAGGTGCGGAACCGCGCCACAGTGAACGGTGCAATCGAGATCGGGCGTGCTCCAGGTGTCATCCAAGTCACATTCCTGGCTCCGCTCGCCAGACTTGATGCCGTGGGTTTGGGTGAATTCGCGCGCGAGCAATACGGTCTGTGAGGTCTGTGCGGTCCAACAGGGCTCTGATGATGTGACCGCCCCCCGACGGCATCAATGTGCCAGGGTGGGTCTATGAGGATCCACAAAAGGAGGACGGTCATGTCGGAGATTATCACTGTCGGGCTCGACCTGGCGAAGAATGTGTTTCAGGTCCACGGGGCTGACGGGTCGGGTCGGGCGGCGCTGCGCAAGAAGCCGAGGCGAGATCAGGTGCTCGCGTTCTTCGGCCAAATGCCGCCTTGCGTTGTCGCAATGGAAGCGTGCGGGGGAGCCCATTTCTGGGGCCGCGAGATCGGGAAGCTGGGCCATGAGGTGCGGCTCATCCCGCCCGCCTACGTCAAGCCCTTCGTGAAGCGCCAGAAGAACGATGCGGCCGATGCCGAGGCGATCTGCGAAGCCGCACAGCGCCCGACGATGCGTTTCGTGCCCGTGAAGAGTGAAGAGACCCAAGGGGCTGCGATGGTCTTCCGCATCCGTGAGCTTCTGATCCGGCAGCGGACGCAGGCGATCAACGCCCTGCGCGGCCACCTGACCGAGTTCGGGCAGATCGTGCCGCAGGGAGCAGCCAACGCCGCAAAGCTGATCGCCATTGTCGAGGATCCGGATAGCGGCCTGCCCGTCGATGCCATCTCTACCCTGAAGGTTCTTGTTGCGGCAATCGGCCATCTGGAGGCTGAGATCGACAAGCTCGATGCCGAGATCGCTCGCCGGGCCAAAGAGAACGAGGTGGCCCGGCGGCTGATGACGGTGCCCGGGATCGGGCCGCTGATCGCAACGGCCATCGCGGTCCTGGCCCCGCCACCCGAGACATTCCGCAAGGCGCGCGATTTTGCGGCCTGGCTCGGCCTTACGCCCCGGCAGCATTCGACCGGTGGCAAGCAGCGCCTCGGGGCCACGACGAAGATGGGCGAGCGATCGCTGCGACGGCTGCTGATCATCGGGGCCAACAGCGTCATCATCAAACGACATGTCCACGCCTCTGCCCTCCCGGGCACATGGCTGGGCGGGATGCTGACGCGCAAGCCACCGATGCTGGTGCGCGTGGCGCTGGCCAACAAAATGGCGCGGATCGTCTGGGCCTTGATGGCCAAGGGCGGCGTCTACAAGTCTCCGGCTGCGGCGGCCTAAGCCACCGTCGGTCGCGAGGACGTCGGAGCGGAAGAGGGCAAGAAGCAGTTTGGCGCAACAGTCGTGAGACGGGATCGGGAGAACCAGTGTGCAACAGAGTGCCTTCGAGCACGCGGCTTTGATCTGGACCCGACCTTCGAACACCATACGGGCCTGCGGCATGACAATGGCCGCATCAGAGGCCGGACACATGTCAGCACCCGATGACGCGCCAAAAGCAGCTCCGAGGATCCCTCTTGCGCAAGGGGCGGTTACACATG
>JAIEPJ010000295.1 GCA_019749835.1 Phreatobacter sp.
CACCCAGGCGCCGCCGGTCCACCAGGCGATCATCAGCCAGAGAAAGTGCTTGAAGACCTTGCGGCCGGCCTTGCCCACCGACATGGGTTTGGCATCGGCGATCATCCGCTCGCGCCGGTCGCCCTCCACCCAGCGCTCGACGACGGTGAACAGGTCGGTCCAGACGGTCTGCGGGCAGAGATAGCCGCACCAGACCCGACCTGCGACCGCATTCATCAAGAAAAGGACCAGCGCCGCCATCACCAGCAGGCCGGTGAAATAGTAGATTTCCTGCGGCCAGATCTCGATGAAGAAGAAGTAGAAGCGGTTGTTGGCGATATCGACGAGGACCGCCTGATCCGGCTGGTTCGGACCGCGGTACCAGCGCAGGAACGGCAGGAAATAGTAGACGCCGAGGCAGGCGAAGAGGACGACCCACTTGATGGTCCTCAGGCGCCCCTTGACGCTCTGCTGGTAGATTTCGCGCCGGCTCTCATAGAGCGGCTCGTCATCCGCGCTCGGAATGACCGGATCGGCCTCCGTGGTGGCGGATTTGCGGGCAACTTGGGCGAGGAGGTCCGACATGGGGGCGTCCGGGGGCAAGGTCGTGCCACCCGAGGCGGCACGTGATCACCATCGGCCAATTGCGGATGGCCAGCCTTGACCTGTCTCAACAGCAGCCCCGAAAAGACGAAGATGCGCGCCGCTGCCACGGCGCGCATCCCCCCATTCCGCGCTCGGTTGAGACGGGCTTACTGCCCGCCGCCCAGCGCGTGGACATAGACGGCGAGAGCCTTCACCGTCGTTTCGTCGAGTCGCGTGGTCCAGCCGGGCATGACACCGCCGCGGCCGAGGGTGATCGTCTCGATGATGGTCTTCTCGTCGGAGCCGTAGACCCAGTTGCGGCCCGTCAGGTTGGGAGCGCCGAGGTCACGGTTGCCGCGGCCGTCTTCGCCGTGGCAGGCCGCGCAATTGGCGATGAAGAGCTCCTTACCCTTGGCGAGATCGGCCCCCGGACGGGTGGACTGTCCGGACAGCGAGCGCACATAACTGGCCACCGTGACGATCTCGTCGGCCTTCAGCACGCCATTGGGGCCGCCGAGGCCCGGCATCACGCCCTGGCGGGCACGATCGTCGCCGTTGCGGATGCCGAAGGCGATGGTCTGGTGGATGTCCTGGATGCCGCCGCCCCACAGCCAGGAATCGTCGCGCAGGTTGGGGAAGCCGCGCGAGCCGGTGGCCGACAGGCCGTGGCAGGGCGCGCAGTTGTCGCCGAAGGCCGCCTTGCCCTGGGCGAGGGCGAACGTCAGCAGGTTCGGGTTCTTGGCGATCTCCTCCAGCGGCGTGCTGGCGAGAGCGGTGGAACGCTCCGCCCGCAGGGCCCGCAGGGCTTCGAGGTCGCGCACCACGTCCTGGCGCGACGAATAGCCGAAGGCGCCCTTGGTGTAGTTGGTCACCAGCGGCCAGGCCGGATAGACCACCCAGTAGCCGATCGACCAGACGATGGTCGCATAGAAGATGTAGAGCCACCATTTCGGCAGGGGCGAATTCAGCTCCTTGATGCCGTCCCATTCGTGACCGGTCGTGGTGCGGCCGGTGGCCGGGTCGATTTCGGGTTGAACGGCCATGGTGTCACTCCTCCCTCAGCGGGATCTGGGCGGCCTCGTCGAAGCGCGTCTTGTTGCGCGGCCAAAAGGCGTAGACGGCAATGGCGAGGAACATGCCGACGAAATAGAGAAGTCCTGCGGTCTGGGCGAAGTTGGCGAGGGTCGTATAGGTGCTCATGATCCTCTCCTGCCTCAGCGCATGTTCGCGCGAGCGTCATAGGTGCGGAAATCCACCATGGTCCCGAGCACCTGGAGATAGGCGACGAGGGCGTCCATCTCGGTGACGGTGCCGTTGACGGTCGCCGCGGGATTGCCGCCGAAGGCACGCACGGTGGCGCCGGGATAGCGAACCTGGAGAGCCTGGACGTGGGGGCTGTCCGGATTGACCTGGGCGCGCAGGTCGGTCAGGGCGTTCGCGATCTGCTCGTCGGTATAGGGAACGCCGCCGAGGCGGTTGGTCCTCAGGTGCCCCGCGACCTGCTCGGGCTGGATCTCGGCCCGGGCGAGGAAGGCATAGCCCGGCATGATCGATTGCGGCACGATGGAGCGGGGATTGGCGAGGTGGGCGACGTGCCACTCGTCCGAATATTTGCCGCCGACGCGGGCGAGGTCGGGCCCGGTGCGCTTGGAGCCCCACTGGAAGGGCTTGTCGTACATGCTCTCCGCCGCCAGCGAGTAGTGGCCGTAGCGCTCCACCTCGTCACGCAGCGGCCGTACCATCTGGCTGTGGCAGTTGTAGCAGCCCTCGCGGACGTAGATGGCGCGGCCCGCCAGTTCCAGCGGGGTGTAGGGGCGAACGCCCTCCACCTTCTCGATGGTGCTCCGCAGGTAGAAGAGCGGGGCGATCTCGACGAGGCCGCCGATGGCGACCACGACCAGGATGCCGACCGTCAGGACGATCGAGTTCTTCTCGAAGATGGCGTGCTTGTTCCAGAGCGACATGATCCGTCCTCCTCACTGGGCCGGAACGAGGGCGGGGGCGGATTCGGGCTCTGCAGCCTCGCCCTGGCGCACCGTCATGATCAGGTTGTAGGCCATGATCAGCGAGCCGAGGACGAACAGGGCGCCGCCGAGAGCACGGATCACGTAGTAGGGGTGCATCGCGTCTACGGTCTCGATGAAGGAATATTCGAGGAAACCGAGCGCG
>JAIEPJ010000163.1 GCA_019749835.1 Phreatobacter sp.
CAGAGCAGATTGCCCTTTGTCTGGATGCCACCGGACCAACCCCGGTTGACCGCGCGGCGCAGGTCATCGAGGCCGTGTTGGAAGGTAATCCGCGGGGCGAGACCGTGGCCTTGATCCTTGCCGATGCGGTTCTGGTGAAATCCCTGGGGCAGGATCTTGTGCTGCCGCTATTGTCGCTGGCCTTGAAGGCCCGTGATCTGCAGCTGCGCGGGGCTGACTTGCGGCTGGCCTGTCACAGGGCGGTTGGTGTCGGGGTGCGACAGGCCCTGCCGTTGGCGGCGGAACTTTCCCGGGCGGCGGTCCGATTGCGCGCGGTGGCCCCCAAGCTGCGCGCCAAGGGGGCCACGCGCGCCGTCGATCTGTTTCTGTCGCGCGATGCGCTGGCACCCTCGGCCCTTGACTTCATGTCGGACCGGGCCGCGCGGCGGCTGTGCGACCGGCTGGTCAGCCAGGGGGCCATCCGTGAGCTGACTGGGCGGGACACGTTTCGCCTTTACGGGGTCTGACCATGGCGCGGCGCGAGGAGGCGGGGCTTGACCGGGACCTGGCTGACCTGCCAGCCGATCTGCGGTGGCGGGAATGGATGTGCCGGATCGAGGCGGTGATGTTTGCCAGCGCCTCGCCGGTCGCGCGCGAGGATCTGGCGCGCGTGGTGGGCACAGGGGTCTCGGTCGACCTGCTGATTGACGATCTGGCAGTGGATATGGTGGGCCGCCCCTATGAGGTGGCGCAGGTGGGCGCGGGATGGATGCTGCGGACCAAGCCCGCCTATGCCCCGGCGATCCGCGCGGCGGCGGATGTGGGGGAGCAGGCCCTGAATCTGTCAGAATACGATCTGGCCGTGCTGGCGGCGATCGCATTCCACCAGCCGGTAAGCCGCGACGGGCTGAAGGACATCTTCGGCAAAGAGATCAGCCGTGATCTGATCGGCAGGTTGGCCGAGCGCGACCTGATCGGCACCGGCCCGCGCGAACCCCGGCGCGGCGCGCCCTACACTTTTGTCACCACCGAGACCTTCCTTGCCACCTTCGGGATGGCGTCCTTGCGCGACCTGCCCGATCCCGAGCAACTCGTAGATGCCGGCCTCGCGGGCCCGTCGGAGGCTTACGACATTTAAGGAGCGGGTTGAGCTTCGGCTGCAGATCGGCGGGCTTCATGTAGCTGGGTCGCTGCCCGCAGCAGGGCGGCCAGATCAGTCGCTCTGGGGGAGGAGGCCCGCCGCAGCCCTGCAGTTTCCGCAAGCTGATCCGTGAGCTCCTTGACCAATCCGTTGTGGTTTCCAGCGGCATTGGCAAGCCGGACCCAAAGGTTCAGCGGGCCACCACCTTTGTGGCCAACTATTCCGCTCTGCCCTTCCGACAGCCGCCGGAAGAAATCGTGGCGAAGCCGATGCGACAGTTGCGGTATCGTTGATGTCGTCGTACCGACGGGCACCGGGCATATTGCAATCCTCTCTGGCAGGGTTTTCCGTTTCCCCCGGCCCACGCCAAGTGCGAGCCCAGCTGTGTCAAGACGAAGCAGATCGTCGATCAGCCGCTCGAGACGCCGGGCGCCTGGGTTTGCCGGGTCCGTCGGTTTGGCGAGAGGAGCGTCGCAGAAGGCGCAGTATTGCTGTGAAACAAGGCGATCCTGTCTGAACGGAGCAAGGCCCTGACCGCAAGACGGGCAGCGGTCGCGCAATCGGCAGCCATGGCGAAAGCAGGACACGCGGGTTGCCAGAGTCCAACTCTGCCGGAAATAGGGCACCTCGTCTTCCCGCAGGCAGGTGGGACAGAACTGCAGCCAACAGGACTGCGCAGTCGAAGTCCCTGCATGTTGCGGCCGGCTCCGCAGCCGCAAGCGCACGCTCGAGAAGGGACTGTGGGCCAGACAAAGTCCGTCGATATCGTCGGGGCAGATCGACGTATGGTCGAGCAGGATGCGGCGAACGGCCTCCGGCAGATGCCGGTCGAGTTGGGCCGACCATGTCTCGACAGCAGCTCCGAGCACCGCTCCGAAATAGCGCGGCGGCACACCGTTGGCATGCGCAACCCGATGCAGCCAGCTTGACAAAAGCTCACCGGGAGCGGGCCTGACCTCCACCGGCCAGCGACGTCCCGCCACCACACTATAGCGGCGGGCCGGGGAGACGGTGATCCTCGGCACAGTGCTGGTCATGTCATTGAATGGCGCAAGGCTGAGTTCCGCCGCCGTGACAGCGGCACATATCCGAGCGCCATGACGGTGCTGGACGTGATCCTTTCCTCACCGCTCTCAACAGCTGCCACAGCCGCCCGGGTGACGATGTCGACCACCTCGCCAATCAGCCCTTCCGACAGATCATGGATCATTTTGGCCAGGGGAGGTCGTGAGAGGTTTGAGGCATCCGCAAGTGGCATGCTGGCCTCAAGACTGTCGAGAAGTGTGGCGAAGTCTTCGTCGAAACCCCACCGTGGCACCGCGACCGTATCGAACCGCGAGCCCATTTCTTCGGTGTCGTGCAGCGCATCGTAGACGGCGATTTCGCCGACAAGCACGGGCGAGATGTCATGCACGCGTGCGATCCGCCGCAGAAATGAGAAGATTGCCTTCACATCCTGTCGGCGTCCGCGCAGCGCACTGTGGAATTCGTCGAAGATGAGCAGGCGCGGCTTCAGGCTGTCGAGAAGATGATCGACCTGTTCGCTGGCGCGGGACAGGCTGCGCCAGCCGACAGCCTGCGGGGCGCGCAGCCCGGACAGGATGCTGGCGTAGAAATGCGACAGGCCAGCCCCCTCCCGAGTCTGGATCATCCAGACCCTTTGCCGGTCGGCACGGCGCAGATGTTCGACGGCGAAGCGTTCGGCGATCATGGTCTTGCCGTTGTGAT
>JAIEPJ010000150.1 GCA_019749835.1 Phreatobacter sp.
CTCCGGCGGCGTGCCGCAATATTTCATGTAGTGCTCCGCCCCCTGGCGGGCGGTCCAGTCCCAGTAGAGCGTCTTCATGTCGGCGGTCGCATGGGCCTTGTGCGCCTTGTCGTTGGCCGCGACGAAGGCGAGGCCGGGCGGCGTCATCAGGCCCTTCTGGGAGGCGGACATGGCGACGTCGACACCCCAGGCGTCCATCTCGAAATTCATGCAGGCGAGCGAGGCCACGCCATCGACCATGAAGAGCGCGGGATGGCCGGCCGCATCGATCGCCCGGCGCACCGCCTGGACGTCGTTGGCGACCCCGGAGGCGGTGTCGACCTGCACCATCAGGATCGCCTTGATCGCATGGTCGCGGTCGAGCCTGAGCCGCGCCTCGACGGTGGCTGGATCGATGGCGGCCCGCCAGGAGCCTTCCAGCACTTCGACATCGGCGCCCATGAAGGTAGCCATCTGGCCCCAGCCGATGGCGAAACGCCCGCTGGCCAGCACGAGCACCTTGTCGCCACGCGACAGGACGTTGCTGATCGCCGCTTCCCAGCCGCCGTGGCCGTTGGCGGCATAGATGTAGGTGCGGGCTTTTGTGGCGAAGACGCGTTGCAGATCCGCCAGCAGACTGTCGGTCAGGGCCACCATCGGCCCCGAATAGATCTCCTCGGCCGGGCGCATCATCGCCTGCAGCACCCGGTCGGGGATGTTCGTCGGGCCTGGAATGGCGAGGAGGCTGCGGCCGTTGGCGACGCTCATGGAGGATCCTTTGCCGGGCGGAGCGGAATGGGTCGGACATCCGCGTAAACGGCAGCGCTGCCATGGGCAAGGGGCTCGCCGGCGGGACTGCCGCGCTGCGCCGCCCGGTCTCCGGGTCGCGCCTGCGCTCAGAGAACGAACAGGCCTGCCGTCACGAGCGTCAGGATCACCGCGGTGGCGCCGAAGAACACCGCCACATGCCGCCAGCCGATCGACAGGATCGCCGTGACCGAGGTGCCGAGGCCGAGCGCCGCAATGGCAATCAGCAGACCCGCATTGGACAGCGTGACGAGCCAGGGCTTTGCGACGGCATAGGATCCGGCAAGAGCGGGTACCGAAGGCAGGACGGAGTTGACAACGACCAGTGCCAGAAAGACGAGGGCGAAGACCGGCACCGGCACACGGGCTTCGCCTGCCTCTCGGCCCTGCCGCATGAACCACCAGCCGATGGCAAGGACGACGGGAAGCAGCAGGAAAACCCGGAAAAGCTTCACCACCACGGCCGAATTCCCGACCGGCTCGGAAATCGCATAACCGGCACCGACGACCTGCGCCATGTCGTGGATGGTGGCGCCAAGGAGGATGCCCGTCTGCGTTGCGTCGAAACCGAGGAATATGGCGAGAGGCGGATAGGCCAGCATGACCAGCGTCGAGACGGCATTGGCGGCGACGACGGTGAAGGCGGTGTCGGCGGCCTTGGCCGGGTAGTTCGGCAGCACTGTGGTTGTCGCCAGTGTCGCCGAGGCGCCGCAGACCGCCGTCGCCGCGCCCGCCAGCGCCCCGTAGCCGTCATGGAGCCCCAACCGACGTGCCAGCCAGATGCCGCTGGCGATTGTCACCGCCATCGACCCGACGACCAGCAGCAGCGTGCCCACGCCAAGGCCGAGAATGTCGCCGAAGGCGATGCGCAGCCCGAGCAGCGCGATGGCCCAGCGCAGCAGCTTCTTCACCGCGAAGGTCAGTCCCGGCGTGAACAGGGGCTGCGCCGCGAGCCGATGCAGCCCCATGCCGATGATCAGCGCGATGACCATGCCCGGCAACGCCAGCCGTCCGCCTGTCGTGTGCCGAAGCAGGGGCTCGGCAAAGACGGCTGCTACCGCTACTGCCGCCGCCAGGACGAAACCCGGCATGAGCAGGCGGGACGTCGCCACGGCTTGGACGGTCATGCGGGTCTCCCGGTGGCCTGCTCATAGACGGCGAGGCGCGCATGGCCGGTGTCCCGGATCTCGCGCAGCGCGAACCCGAGATCGACCAGAATGCGCTGGGAGACAAGATTGTTTTCGCGCGTCACCGCCATGACGGGATGAATGTCCTTCTTGGCGGCGAACTGGAGAACACTTTTTGCCGCCTCCTTCGTGTAGCGGTGGCCGCGATGGTCCAGCATCACGGCATAGCGCAAGGCCACCCCGACGCCCTCGTCATGGTCCCACAGCCCGATGATGCCGACGAAGGCATCGTCCTGCCGGCGGCGGATCGCGAAGACCCCATAGCCGGCCCGCTCCCAGGTGGCGCGGTAGCCGTCGAGCTGGGCGCGGGTCTCGGCGCCGGTCAGCACGCCATGTTTCAGCTTGCCGCCGACATCCGGGTGGGCGGTGAGCCGGCAGAGGTCGGCGAAATCGGCCTCGCCGATGGCGGTGAGAACGAGGCGGTCGGTCTCGATTCTGGCGGGGGTCACGTCGTCACGTCTCCGTCGTCCCGGCCGGCCGGGCCCTCGAACTCTCTCCCGACTCCCACGGGCGGGAGGGCGAGCACATGCCGCGCTTCTACAGCGTCCCCGACGGGCGCGTCAGCCGGCGCAGCGCACCGGAGGCAGGCGCCAGGGGTTTCGACCGCGGGCCGGAAACAGGGGGGCCATTCCACTCCCGCGGGTTGACGCTGGACCGCCAACCGGGCGACATCGGGGACCACGGTCGAGACCCCCACATGTCAGATCCCCGCCTCGCGCCGCGCGCCCTCGTGCCGCTGCTCGTTGTCTTCGCCGCGATCGGACCCATGGCGCTGAATCTGCCGCTGCCGGCCGTTCCCGGGCTGGCGCGCTATTTCGAGACCGATGCGGGGACGATCCAGCTCACCATCACGCTCTATCTCGCCGGCATGGCCGTGGCGCAGCTCTTCCTTGGGCCGCTATCAGACCGCTACGGCCGACGGCCCGTGAT
>JAIEPJ010000217.1 GCA_019749835.1 Phreatobacter sp.
ATGGAGGGCCTGACCAAGCGCGACAGGGACCTGAAGATCGTTCCGGGTCTGGCCGAGCGCTGGGAGGTATTGGAGCCGACGCGCTGGCGGTTCCATCTACGCAAGAACGTGAAGTTCCACGACGGCTCGCCGTTCACCGCCGACGACGTGGTGTTCTCCGCCAACCGCGCCCGCATGGACGGCTCGCAGGTCAAGAGCCGTCTGCCGGCCGACGCCAAGGTCGAGAAGGTCGACGACAACACCGTCGATTTCGTGCTGTCCTCGCCCAACCCGATCCTGCATTACGAATGGGACACCTGGTACATCTTCTCCAAGCCCTGGGCCGAGAAGGTGGGCGCCACCTCGCCGCAATCGGCGACCGCCACCTCGCTCAATGCCTGGGCGCTGTCCGCCAACGGCACCGGCCCGTTCAAGGTCGAGAGCCATCAGCCCGGCGTGCGGACGGTATTCAAGGCCAATCCCGGCTGGTGGGGTAAGAAGGAGCACAATCTCGACGAGGCGATCTTCACCACCATCAAATCCGACGCCACCCGGGTCGCGGCGCTGCTGTCGGGCGAGATCGATATGATGGATCCGGTGCCGGTGCAGGACATCGAGCGGGTCAAGAATAATCCCGGCACCACGGTGCTGACCGGACCGGAGCTGCGCACGATCTTCCTCAACATGGACTCGTTCCGCGACGAGCTCTTGTATTCGAGCGTCAAAGGCAAGAACCCGTTCAAGGACGTGCGGGTGCGGCGCGCCTTCTACCAGGCGATCGACATTGAGGCGATCAAGACCAAGGTGATGCGCGGCCTCGCGGAGCCGAGCGCGCTTCTGATCTCGCCGCTGCTTTTCTCCCGCGCCGCCGAGTTCAAGCGCTGGCCCTACGATCCGAACGCCGCCAAGAAGCTGCTGGCCGAGGCCGGCTACCCCAACGGATTCGAGCTCCAGATGGACTGCCCGAACGATCGCTACGTCAATGACGAGGCGATCTGCCAGGCCGTCACCGTGATGCTGGCGCGCATCGGCGTGAAGGCGACGCTGAACGCCATGCCGAAGGCGAAATATTTCGAGAAGGCTGGCTCCACCGCCAAATTCGATTCCTCCTTCAACCTGCTGGGCTGGACGCCGGGTTCGTTCGACTCCTGGAACGTGCTCGTCAACATAGCCGGCTGCCGCGACGCCGCCGGCAAGGGCGCGCAGTTCAACTACGGTGGCTACTGCAACCCGAAGGTCGACGAGCTCGCCGGGCGCATCCTGGTGGAGAGCGACACCAAGAAGCGCGACGACCTGATCGCCCAGGCCTTCCGCATCGTGCACGACGACGCCGGCATCATCCCGCTGCATCAGCAGGCGCTGGCCTGGGGGGTGAGCAAGAAGCTGAAGATCGTCCAACGCGCCGACAACCAGATCCTGCTCTACTGGGCGGTGAAGGACTGATGGCGGTCCCCGCATCGCCTTTCCCGCGCGCGGGACAGGCCGCGCCCGCTGCGACGCGGAAGAACGCCGGTCGAGGCCAGGCGACAGACCGGCCGCCCGCCCCGCCCTCGCCGGCCGGCAGGATACGGCCGCCCGGCGCCCGGCGCATCGCTGATAGGCGGGACTAGAGGCCATGTTGGCCTTCGCCATCCGGCGCCTGATCGAGGCCGCCTTCGTGATGCTCACGGTGGCGGCGCTTGCCTTCGTGCTATTCCGCTTCGTCGGCGATCCGGTCAATCAGATCGTCGGCCAGGACACCAGCTTCGAGGACCGGCTCAAGCTGCGCGCCGCGCTCGGGCTGGACGATCCGGTCCTGGTGCAGTTCGGCCGCTTCGTCTGGAAGGCGGTGCATCTCGATTTCGGCATCTCCTACCAGGTCAAGCAGCCGGTGCTGAACCTGTTGGCCGAGCGCTTTCCCGCCACCATGGAGCTGGCGCTGGTGGCCGCGCTGATCGCGGTGCTGATCGGCATCCCGATGGGGGTCTATACCGGCATTCGGCGACATTCCTTCCTTTCGAGCGTGTTCCTGACCATCTCGCTGATCGGCATTTCGCTGCCGACCTTCCTGATCGGCATCCTCTTGATCTACGTGTTTTCGGTCGGGCTCGGGCTGCTGCCGTCGTTCGGGCGCGGAGACACCGTGCAGCTCGGGTTCTGGACCACCGGCCTGCTCACTCCCTCGGGCCTGCGGGCGCTGATCCTGCCGGCGATCACGCTCAGCCTGTTCCAGATGACGCTGGTGACCCGGCTGGTGCGCTCGGAGATGCTGGAGGTTTTGCGCACCGACTACATCAAATTCGCCCGTGCCCGCGGGCTGACCTCGCGGGCGATCAATTTCGGGCATGCGCTGCGCAACACGCTGGTGCCGGTGATCACCATCATCGGCCTGCAGGTCGGCGGCCTGATCGCCTTCGCGATCATCACCGAGACGGTGTTCCAGTGGCCCGGCATGGGGCTCCTGTTCATCCAGTCGGTGCAGAACGCCGACGTGCCGGTGATGGCGGCCTATCTGTTGCTGATCGCGTTCCTGTTCGTGCTGATCAACTTCATCGTCGACCTGCTCTATGTGGCCATCGATCCGCGCATCCGGATCGTCGGCCGGGCAGCGTGATCGAAATGCGGGGCATGTTTCATTCCTTCGTCGTCGGGCCTGTCGCGGCCGTGAAGAGGAGGAGAGGCTGAACGATGGCGGTCGAGACCACCAACCTCACGGCTCCCCCTTCCCGCGGCGCGCTTCGGGCCGCCCTGGCGCGCGCTCTGCACAGCGATCTGGTCTACAGCTTCACCCGCTCCAAGCTCACCATGCTGGCCGGGCTCGTCAGCCTGATCTTGATCGGAGTCTCGGCGGCCGCGCCGCTGATCGCGCCGCACAGCCCCTACGACCTCTCCACCATCAGCCTGCTCGACTCGCACACGCCCCCGGCCTGGATACAAGGTGGCGACAGC
>JAIEPJ010000279.1 GCA_019749835.1 Phreatobacter sp.
CGCCGGTCCAGCCGCAGCCTGCCGCCCAGCCGGTGGCGCCGGCCCCCGCGCCGGTCGCCGAGGCACCGGCCGCCGCAGAGGCGCCGGCCCGGTCCGCATCCTCGGAGCCGCAGTTTCGCTGGCCCGTGCGGGGCCGTGTCGTGACCAGCTTCCGCGCCGGTTCGAGCGACGGGATCAAGCTGTCGGTTCCCCAGGGCACGCCGATCAAGGCTGCCGAGGACGGCGTCGTCGCCTATGCCGGGAACGAGCTGCGCGGCTACGGCAATCTCGTCCTGGTGCGCCATGCCAACGGCTATGTCACCGCCTATGCGCATAACTCGACGATCGCCGTCCGGCGCGGCGACCAGGTGCGCCGCGGCCAGACGATCGCCGCCGCCGGCCAGACCGGCAACGTCTCGTCGCCGCAGCTCCACTTCGAGATCCGCCGCGGCGCGACCCCGGTCGATCCGATGGCCTTCCTCGGCGCCAACTGAGGGTTCATTCCATTCCCCGGCAAGGTGCCGGGACCGGGTAGTCGATCGGTCCTCTCCTGCGACCTCCAAAGGGACCGGTCTTTTCGGGGCGGCACGGCAGTGCCGCCCCATCCCGTTTCTGGGGCGTCAGGCGTCGAGGCGCAGGCCCGCCCGTCCCGCATGGTCCTGGACGAATTGCCAGGCGACGCGTCCCGACCGCGAGCCCCGCGTGGTCGCCCATTCGAGCGCTTCGGCCCGCAGCTGCTCGGCATCGGTCGTCAGGCCGAAATGATCGGCATAGCCGCTGACCATCGCGAGATATTCGTCCTGGCTGCACTTGTGGAAGCCGAGCCACAGTCCGAACCGGTCCGACAGCGAGACCTTTTCCTCGACGGCCTCGCCGGGATTGATGGAGGTCGATCGCTCGTTCTCCATCATGTCGCGCGGCAGCAGGTGGCGGCGGTTGGATGTCGCGTAGAAGATGACGTTGTCGGGACGGCCCTCGATCCCGCCTTCGAGCACCGCCTTCAGCGACTTGTAGGACGTGTCGTCGTGGTCGAAGGACAAGTCGTCGCAGAAGACGATGAAGCGATAGGCGCTGCCGCGCACCAGGCCCATCAATTGCGGCAGGCTCTCGATGTCCTCGCGATGGATCTCGACGAGTTTCAGGATGGCGCTTCCCCCCGCCTGCGTGAGGTCTGCGTTGACCGTCGCATGCGCCGCCTTGACGAGCGAGGATTTGCCCATGCCGCGGGCGCCCCAGAGGAGGGCGTTGTTGGCCGGCAAGCCTTCGGCGAAACGGCGGGTGTTCTCGATCAGCGTGTCGCGTGCCCGGTCGATGCCGCGCAGAAGGACCATCTCCACGCGATTGACCCGCGCCACGGGATCGAGCCGCGGGCCGAGCGGGTTCCACACGAAGGCGTCGGCCGCGGCGAGGTCTGCCGTCTTCGGGGCGGGCGGGGCAAGCCGCTCCAGCGCAGCGGCGATCCGGTGCAACGCATCGAGGGTGAGGGGATCGGACAAAGGCGTTTCTCCGGCGTGATTTTCCCGTCCCATGCACCAGCCTCGCACATGAGGCAATGAGCCCACTGGAAAGAATGTCGCGCAGGGCTTACATGGCTGCTCGCCCTCAGGTCGTGGCTTGTGCGATGGCGTCGTTGCAATCGACGCCTTGCTGGCTATAGTCCGCGCCAAAATCCCGTCCCGTCGCGCTTCCGCGGCCGGAAATCCCCAAGAGGATGCCTCATGTTCATCACCCCGGCCTACGCGCAGACCGGTGCGGGCGGCACCAACGACATCCTGATGTCGATGCTGCCCTTCATTCTGATCTTCATCATCATGTATTTCCTGATCCTGCGCCCCCAGCAGCGCAAGGTGAAGGCGCATCAGGAAATGATCGGCGGCCTGCGCCGCGGTGACCAGGTGACGCTGTCGGGAGGCGTGATCGGCCGCATCACCAAGGTCATCGACGATTCGACCATCGAACTCGAGATCGCTGATAATGTGCGGATCCGCGCCGCGAAGCAGTTCGTTTCCGAGCTGCGCTCGAAGAGCGAACCCGCCGACGAGAAGTGACGCATCAGGCCGCGCGAGCGGCCGGCCGCCGAGGATGACTGACCGATGCTGAGCTTCACGCGCTGGAAGGCGACACTGATTCTGATGGCCGTGTTCGCCACCATGCTGCTGGCGGCACCCAACATCATGCCGCAGTCCTGGGTGGACAAGCTCCCGCGCGCCCTGCGGACGCACATGACGCTGGGCCTCGACCTCCAGGGCGGCGTCCACCTGATGCTGCAGGTCGATTCGGACGAGGTGCGGCGCACCATGCTGGAAAACCTGCGCGACGACGTGCGGCGGGTGCTGCGCGACTCGCGGCTGCAGGTCCAGAATCTCGGGTTTCAGGGCAATGCTGTCGTCGTCCGCCTGCGCGAGGGTCAGAACAACGATCTTGCCCTCACCGAGCTGCGCAAGCTCCCGCAGCTGATCGGCGGGGCATTCTCGACCTCCGGCCAGTATGATTTCGAAGTCTCTCGGCAGGGCGACAGCTTCGTCGTCGGTGCGACTGATGCCGGTATCCGCGACAAGATCTCGCGCGCCGTCACCCAGTCCATCGAGGTCGTGCGCCGGCGCATCGACCAGCTCGGCACGACCGAGCCGGTGATCCAGCGCCAGGGCATCGATCGCATCCTTCTCCAGGTGCCTGGCGAGCGGGATCCGCAGCGGCTGAAGACGATCATCGGCCAGACCGCGAAGCTCGAATTCCGCATGGTCGACCAGTCGGTCACGCCGGAGCAGGCGCTTGCCGGGCGTCCCCCGGCGGACAGCGTCATCCTCTACGAGGAGGTCAAGGAGGGGAACCGCGTCGTCCAGCAGGTGCCCTATGTCATCCAGCGCCGCGTCATCGTCTCGGGCGAGGAGCTCGTCGATGCCCAGGCGGCCTTCAACGCCCAGCAGGCCGAATGGGTGGTGAACTTCCGCTTCAATTCGTCGGGCGGCCGCAAGTTCGCCCAGGCGACCAC
>JAIEPJ010000313.1 GCA_019749835.1 Phreatobacter sp.
GAGGCTGACAATTTCGGACCGACGCAGGCCACCAGCAAAGCCGATCAGCAGGATCGCCCGGTCGCGCAGGCCGCGCAAATCGTGGGGGAGGGTTGCCAGCATGTCGCGCAGGTCTTCCGGCAGAATGGCCTCTTTCTGTGCTGGTGGCCGTGCGTGCTTGCGGCGGATGCCAGCCAGGACGCTGGCAATGTGCCGATCTTTGCGGTCGAGCCGCTCTCCGCGCTGCGCATAGCCCCAGGTCAGGCCAGACAGCCGCCGTTCTATAGAGGAGGCCGAGAGGGCAGGTGCTTTGCCGCTCGGCGCTGCCAGATCGGCGATGTAGAGGCCGATCAGCTGGGACGACGAGGGGAGAGGGTCCGCGCCACGCATCCGGCACCAGCGCGCGAAGTGGGCCCAATCCTTGGTGTAGGCCTTCAGCGTGTTCTCCGACGCCGCCTGACGCGCATAGTCACGCGCCGTTTCGACCAGGCGGTCGAGCGTGCCCGAGCCAGCGACATGGGAGGGCAGGGCGATCGTGTCGCGCTCCGTATCAGCGCTGTCGTCCCGCTCATGGCGATCGGGACGTTCCGGGGGTTCTGAAGGCGATTTCTCGGGCGTTTCGGTCATACCGTCGAGCATACTCCCGGCACGTCCGATAATGCAATCTTATCGGACATCATGGCAAAAGATAGAGCGAGGCGTTTTCTGTGCTATTTTCTGGAGCAAAGCGCCGCGATGGTTTAGGCTTCAGTCATGACATTTGCCCGACCGGAACACTCCATCGACACAGACACTCTACCCCGGATGCCCGCATGGGTCACCTCGGCACGTCCTGAAGCCTTTGAAGATGTGGCGTTTTTATCGGGCGCGGCGCTGAACCACCTGCATCTTGTGTTGGGACGCGAAGAGGTCCCCAAAGCCTTGTTGCGGGATCGGCTGGCGCTGCGAGCGGCCGAGGCATGTGTCGGGTTTTCTGGTCGTCCGGAAAGAGCCCCAGAGCTGCGCGACGCGATTCATCTTCTGCGCCATGGCGATCTACCTGGTCCCGCGGGGGGAACTTACCTTGCCTGGCGTCGCGCGGTGGAGCGGCCGGTGTCGATCAAGGCTCTGGGCCGAGCCTTGCCGATCTTGGAGTTGGGCCAGATTGCTACATGGCTCGATACGGGGAAGGGAGCGCCGGTGACCCGTGCCGCGATGGCGCTGGATGCTGTCCTGACGGAGGCACCCCGTGCCGAAGTCCCGGCGTTGATCCTCGCGGACGCCGCCCTCGCCCAGGCGCTTGGTTGGGATCATGTCGTGCCGCTGCTGGCCGCGGGTTTGAAACGCACAGACCTGCGCAAGCGGGGCCACGATTTGCGCCTAGCCTGTCATCGCGCTGTGACCGCATCCGCGGTCGAGGCCACGCGTCTGGCTGTCGACCTCTCGCGTCGGGCTGCGCTTTTGAAAGGGGTTGCGCCAAAGCTTCGAGCCAAAGGGGCCGGGGAGGCGGTTGAGATCTTCCTGACACAGGATGCGGTGGCCCCCGCGGCCTTGCCTTTGCCGGATCGCGCCGCGCGGCGACTCTGCGACCGGCTGGTCGATCTTGGCGCCATCCGCGAATTGACCGGTCGCGACACCTTCCGGCTGTACGGGGTGTAGGCATGAGCATGGATAACGAAAATGGGAACCGGTTCCGCGGGTCGGACATGCGACCAGAAAAGAAGTCGAAGGACCGCCCCGAACCCCAGATTGACCGCGAATTGGCCAACCTGCCGCCGGAATTGCGCCGGCGGGAATGGATGCGCCGGATCGAGGCGGTGCTGTTTGCCTCTGCCTCGCCTGTACCGCGCGAAGATCTGGCGCGCATAGTGGGGCAGGCGGCCTCGGTTGATCTGCTGGTCGAGGATCTGGCCGCCGATCTGGAGGGGCGGGCGTTTGAGATTGCCATGGTCGCAGGGGGGTGGATGTTCCGGACACGGACCGCTTACGCGCCTGCGATCCGCGCCGCCGCGGATGTCGGGGACCAGTTGCTGGACCTGAACGAATTCGACGTCGCGATTTTGGCGGCTATCGCCTACCACCAGCCGATCACCCGTGACGGGCTGAAGGATATCTTTGGCAAAGAGATCAGCCGGGACCTGATCGGGCGGCTGCATGCGCAGGGTTTGATTGGAACTGGGCCGCGCGCGCCGCGTCGTGGTGCCCCCTATACCTTCGTGACCACTGACGCGTTCCTCTCAGCTTTCGGGATGGAGAGCTTGCGCGACTTGCCAGATCCTGAACAGCTGAATGACGCCGGGCTCGCCGCGCGCCCCTGAAACCCGCCTCTGACCCTCAAAACGCTTGCCGCTTCTGATGGAGCCGCGCGGCCGCTTGAATGAGATCTGCCAAATACGGGCCAGCGGTGGTGGGGCAAGGCCCAGCTTTAGGCCGAGGCAGGACGGCATCGCTGAATGATGTGACCAGTCCGCGCCAGGCTGGCGCAGCCTGAGCGGCGCGTCTCCAATAAGCGATCGCGGGATTTCTTCGCGTTCCGAAAGGCGTCGACCGCCCTTCCGTCAATTGCCGGAACAGATGATAGCGATCCCGATGGGGGAGGCGCGCGATGGACATTGGCCGTCGCCCAAATTGAAAGCAGGCCGATCCAAGCAGGTCCGGCAGTGACCGCCCCTCTGCCATCCGATACCCCACGGCATGAAGACGAAGCAGATCGTCGATCAGGCGCTCAAGGTGTCGAACGCCAGCGGTGGCAGGACGGGTGCGTTTGCAGAGCGCCGCACCGCACAAGGCGCAGATTTGATGCGGTACAAGACGCTTCTGGCTGAACGAGGCCAATCCGTGTCCGCAGGATGGGCACCTGTCCCGAAGTCGGCAGCCATGGCGAAAGCAAGAAACGCGTGTCGCAAGGCTCCAGCCCCGGCGAAAATAGGGCGTTTCGTCTTCCGCCAGACAGGCCGGGCAGAATTGCAGCCAGGTCGCCTGCGTCTTTGGTGCGCAACTCTGCTGAGGCGATGCCC
>JAIEPJ010000316.1 GCA_019749835.1 Phreatobacter sp.
AGCCATCGGTAAGGTTAAGGTCAGGTTATCTTCGGCACTGCACCATCATGGCGTGCGGGCGTGGCGGAACAAGGGCCGGTGGGGCGGGAACGTGGCGCTGGAACGCACCGTCTCCGCGCCAGCTTGGCGCAACCAGCCGAGTGGTGCCGAGCTTACCGTCAATCGGCGCGCGATGGCGACAAAATCACGCGGCAATCGCGCACCGGACTATTGCGCCGAGAAAACCTGGCCGGATCAAAGGGCGGTGGGGTGGTGCGGAATTCTTGAATTTTGCACCGAAGGCCAGACACAACCCTGTCAATTGGAAGGAAGCAGCCAGTCGGAACCCACGTTCTGGCGTTTGATGTTCGCGTGAGATTGTTTCGAAAAGTTCTGCGGCCTGTTCCACAGGGAACAGCGGCGATGCCGGGTTGGCTCCAGGTTCATCACATCGGCGGAACGGTTCGCCGGCAACCACACACAAGGAGATCACCATGTCCCGCAAGTTCGCTCTCGCCGCCATCGCAGTCGCCGCTCTCACCGCAGCCCCCATGCTCGCAACCGACGCCCAGGCCCAGAGCCGCCGCGGAAACGCCCTCGCCATCGGTCTGGCAGCAGGCGTTGGTGGCTTGCTGATCGGATCAGCCATCGCCAACGCCCAGCCACGCTACCAGGTCGAACACCGCTTCCACGCAGAGCCGCGCCGCTTTCACGCAGAACCACGCGGCTTCAGCAATGTCAGCTACGGCTACGGCTACGGCTATGAGCCGCGCTGCAGCCTTGTCGAACGCGAGAACCGCTGGGGCGACATCGTGGTTCGCCGTGTTTGCCGCTGAGGTGCCGCTCAAGCCCGAATACCAGATTACGCGAACCGCTCAGCCCCCGGGTCGTCCCCCCGGGGGTTTTGCGTACGGCAGATCAGAACTGACTGAGAAGCAAGGTAGGGCAAAAATCTTGGATTTTGCAAAAGTATATCAGCTCGCGCTTCTTGACGCATTAGATATTCGCACGGCAAAATATTCGGATCGGAAGGATGCTGTCATGACTACAAGGTCGCCGAGTAAGCCCAAACGGTACCTTGGTGGATGCCTATGTGGTGCGACTAGGTTCGAAGCCGTAGGTTTCCCGGAAAAGCCGCATACCTGTTCATGCCGAATGTGCCAACAGCATACAGGAAGCCTAACAGCCGCATGGGTTGAGTTTCCAAGGGAATCTGTCACTTGGAATGGGTCTGCTGGCGCACCTGCACTATTCCGCTCGTCCGATTTCTCCAGCCGAGCGTTCTGCTCCACATGCGGTAGCAGCCTTGGGGCTATGGACGACAAACCTGTGATTGCTCTGCTCGTGGGCACTTTCGACAGCCCCAACAAGCGCGAGTTGATGCCGACATATCATGCCTATCGCAGGCCACGCCCAAAATGGTGGCATGTTGAAATTGATGCGCCAGCCCCGAAGTCCTGACGCCCTTGGCGCATTGATCCTGAATTTTGCAAGACTGTGCGGCCGCCTCCGAACGTCAAACCCAAATCGTCCGGCCCGACCCGCACCGGTCACCCGACCGAACTCACACCCCTAACTCAAAGAACAGCCGCCGCGCCGTCGCCTCCATCGTGGCGATGGTCGCTCCATCCAGGCCGACCGCCCCGGGCAGCAGCGACACCGCCTTCGCCGCCTCCTCGTGCTGGGTCCAGGGCCAGTCGCTGCCCCACATGAGCCGCTCCGGCCCATAGGCATCGACGATCCGGCCGGCGAGGCCACGGATGTCGGGATGGCGCACGCGATAAGGCGCCGAGAGCTTCATGTGGACGCGCGGGTCAGCCGCCCAACTCGTGACGAGCGCGGCATCATCCGGACCCGGCCGGCCGAAATGGTCGATGACGATGCGCCCGTCAAAGCCGCGGAGATAGGGCAGCGCGGCGGCGAGGTCCGGCGCATCGGCATGGAGTTCGACATGCCAGCCGAGCGGAGCGGCGATGGCGAGCATCGCCGTCGCATCGGCCAAGGCGAGGACCTCCGGCGAGCGACCGACGAGATTGTAGCGCAGACCGCGGATGCCGGCCGCCGCCATGGCCTCGGCCGCCTCCGGCGCGCGGCGCTCCTCGACCACCGCGACGCCGGCAAGACGCCCCTCTGCTGCCTTGAGGGCCGCGAGCAGGAAGCTGTTGTCGCTGCCGAGGAAGGAGGGCTGCACCAGCACGCCCTCCCGGGCCCCGATACCGTCGAGAAAAGCGAGATAGGCGGCGAGCGGCGCGTCGTAATCAGGAACGTAGCGGGCGGTCGCGATCGCCGGCAGGCCACGCGCGAAGACATGGGCGTGGGTGTCGATGGTGGTCATGCTTGCGCGCCGCTCCTCATTGCTCTAGTCCTGTATAGGAATAGAGATCTCCATGACAACCATTCTCCCGCCCCTGCTCGACGACCGGCTGCCGCGCTACCAGCAGTTGCGCGACCTGTTCGCCGCTGCAGTCGCCGACGGTCGCTGGCGACCGGGCGAGGCCATCCCGCCAGAGGACAGTCTCGCTGCCACCCATGAGGTCGCTGTCGGCACGGTACGCAAGGCCCTTGCGGTGCTCGTGGCGGAAGGCATGCTGGAACGCCGGCAGGGTCGAGGCACCTTCGTGCGGCGGGGGAGTTTCGGCAATGCGCTGGCCCGCTTCTTCCGCATGACCGATGCAAAAGGCCGACCGATGCGCCCGGTCTCCCGCATCCTGTCGCGCCAGATCCTGCCCGCCAGTGCCGAGGTGGCAGAGCATCTCGGCGTCGCCGACGGCGCCGACATCATCGCGCTGACGCGCTTGCGCCTGGTCGACGGTGCGCCGCTGCTGTTCGAAGAGGTCAACCTGCCGCGCCATACCTTCGCGCCCTTGCTGGACCTGCCTTTCGCCGAGTTCGGCGACCTCCTCTATCCGCTCTATGAGACGGCCTGCGGCAAGGTCGTGGCCTCCGCCCGCGAGACCATCCGCTTCGGACTGCCGCCGGCCCCGGCCGCAGCGGGGCTCGGCATCGATCCGGTGACACCCGCCGCCATCATTGAC
>JAIEPJ010000165.1 GCA_019749835.1 Phreatobacter sp.
CAGGCGGCTATCGGCTTGGCGGTGTAGCCGACCGAGCGGGCGGCTACAACAGCCATGCCCGAGGCGGCGTCCTGGGCGATCTCCGCCTCGGAGGCCTCGCGCGGGCCCCAGGCGAGGAGATGGTGGCGCCCACCCTCCTCGGCGCTGGCCAGAACCGCGTCGACCTCCACCGGCGGCCGGCCGGCCAGCGTCAGGGCGACGAGACGGGTATCGAGCCCGGCCGTGTCGATGGAGGGATGGCCGATGACCAGGGCCTGGGGCGGCCGCGGGCTGGCGGCGCGGGCGATGGCGGGGGCAGTGGCCATGGCGATGGGCTGGTCCGGACCGCCGAGCTTCTCCCACCAGGCGTCGCGGGCCGGGCCAAGGCCGATGAGGCCGAGATCGCCGCGGTCGCGGGCAATGGCGGCGATGACCGAGCCGGGGCTGGAATGTTTGACCAGCGGCACGCCGAAGCCGAAATGGAAGCGGGCGAGCTCGCGGGCGTTCTCCTGCTCCGGCCCCATCACCACATGGACGGAGTGGGGCGACTGGACATAGGTGAAGGTCGAGATGATCTGCCGCCAGATCTGCACCACGAGTTCCACCGGCAGGCGGCCCTTGTGGTTGTCGACGAGGCGGCGGACGACGTCGACCTCGCGCGCCGGCCTGAAGGCGGAGCCGGTCTCGGCGGTCTTCTTCACCTCGATCAGCCGCTCGATGATCTGGCCGCGCTCCATGAGCAGGCCGTGCATGGCGGCATCGATGCGGTCGATCTCGCCGCGCAGGTCGGCAAGGCTCGGCAGGGTGG
The DNA here is from genome assembly GCA_019749835.1 of Phreatobacter sp. Classification (GTDB taxonomy): domain Bacteria; phylum Pseudomonadota; class Alphaproteobacteria; order Rhizobiales; family Phreatobacteraceae; genus Phreatobacter. Next base: position 788 of record JAIEPJ010000165.1, read on the forward strand.
GATCGGTCATGGCAGGTCCGGCCGGTCGCGGCGTCAGGAGAACAGGGTGTCGGTGGCGGTGCCCGGCAGGGCGGCGGTGACCTCGATCTCGACCTTCATCTCGGGCTTGAACAGGCCGGCGACGACGAGAAGGGTGGAGGCCGGGCGGATGTCGCCGAAGACCTCGCCGAAGATCGGGAACACCGTCTCGGCATCGGCCGCATCGGTGATGTAATAGGTGGCGCGGACGACATTGGCCATGGAGGTGCCGGCCTCCTTCAGCGTCGCCGCGATGGTCTTGAAGCAGTTGCGCGTCTGCGCCTCGACGCCCTCGGGCAGCGTCATGGTGGCATAGTCGTAGCCCGTCGTGCCGGCGACGAAGACGAAGCCGCCCTGCACCACGGCGCGGGAATAGCCGGCCGTCTTCTCGAAGGGCGAGCCGGTGGAGATGAGGCGGCGTTCCATGGCGGTGGTCCTGTCGTGGGGCGCGGGCCGAGAGGTTTACACAGTCGCGGCCGCCGCGAACAGATCGCGCAGCGCGGGGCATCCGCTCAGTCGGCGGGCGTGCGGCCGGCGGCGGGATCGGCCTCCAGCCGATAGCCGAGGCCGCGCTGGGTATGGATCAGCGGCACCGCTCCGCTGTCGATCTTGTTGCGCAGCCGGCCGATATAGACGTCGACGATATTGGTGAGCGGGTCCTCGTTGACCCCCCAGACATTGGCGAGGATGCGCTCGCGGCTGAACAGCCGCCCCGGCGCGCTCATCAGCAGTTCCAGCAGGGCCAGTTCGCGCACCGTGAGGGCCACGACCTTGCCGGCGCGGGTCACCTTCATCGTGGTGCGGTCCAGTTCCAGATCGGCAACCCGCAGGACGGTGGTGGCGGCCGCCTTGAGGCCGCGGCCGCGGCGCCGCAGGGCCTCGATCCGCGCCAGAAGCTCCTCGAAATCGAAAGGCTTGCAGAGATAGTCGTCGGCCCCGAGGCGCAATCCGGCGACGCGGTCCTCGACGGTCGAGAGCGCCGTCAGGACCAGGATGGGAAGCTCGACCTGGGCGGCGCGCAGCGTCTGGCAGACCTCCAGGCCGGTGATGTCGCCGAGCATGATGTCGAGGATGACCAGCGTCGTCTCGCCGCCGGCGGACTGCTCCTTCCAGGCCGCCCGGGCGAGGTCCAGCCCGTCGCGGCCGTTGCGGGCCACCTGCACGCGCATGCCCTCGGCGCGCAGGCCCCGCTGCAGGAAGTCGGCGATGCGCTGGTCGTCTTCGATGATCAGGATGTTCATGCGGGGACCTTCGGCACTTCGACGGCGAGCGGCAAGGTCACCGTCGCCGTCGTACCGCGCCCGGGGGCGCTGGTGATGGCGATCTCGCCGCCGTGACCGCGGGCGAGGACCCGCGCGATGGGCAGCCCGAGCCCGCTGCCATCGGCGCGATGGGCGATGGCATTGGGCGCCCGGTGGTTGCGGTCGAAGACCCTGGGCAGGTCCTCGGCAGCGATCCCGATCCCCTCGTCGTGAATGCGAACCTCGACCATGGGGGTCGGGCCGTCGGCCGGCACAGCCTCCAGCCGCACCGTCTGGCCGGGGCGGGAATAGCGCAGGGCATTGTCGACGAGGGCCAGCAGGAGCTGCCTGAGGCGGTCGGCATCGCCGCTCATCGCCAGCGCCGCCGGCCAGGGCTCGTGCTGCAGCCGCACCCCGCTCGCCAGGGCCATGGCCTGGCCATGGGAGAGCACGTCGGTGAGGACCGCGACGAGATCGATGGGGACCCGGCGCAGCGACAGGGCATCGATGTCGCTGCGGGCCATGGTCAGCAGATCGTCGATGGCGAGGCCGAGCTGGCGCGAGGCATCCTCGATCCGCCGCAGCGAGCCCCTGTATTCGTCCACGGGCTTGGGATCGCCGCGCAGGGCGATCTGGGCCTCACCGCGGATGGCGGTCGTCGGCGTGCGCAATTCGTGGCTGATATCGGCGAAGAGCTGGCGGCGGCGCACCTCCGCCTCGCGCTGGGCCGCCAGCGCGGAGGTCAGTTCGTCGGTGCGGGCGGCGACCTGTTCCTCGAGGGCCTGGCGCGCCTCGGTCTCGATGCGCCGGCGCTCGGCCAGTTCCGCCGCCATGGCATCCATGCTGCGGGCGACGGCGGCGAATTCGTCGGAACCGGACAGGGCGATGCGGTGCGACAGGCGGCCGGCCCGCAGCGCGGCGGCGCCCTCCGACAGGCTGCGCAGCGGGCCGCGCAGGGCGCGGGCGAAGAAGGCGGCCAGCAGCAGCGCGGCCA
>JAIEPJ010000170.1 GCA_019749835.1 Phreatobacter sp.
TGCTTATCACGAGTGTTTTTCCCGCGGCCTCCTTGCGCGAACGACCGCTGGCACGGTCGGCCTTACTGAGGCTGGCGCAGCGATTTGTCTTGGTCGTACTTTTCCCCGTTATGATCGATCTGTTGCAGATCGCGTCTTTGATTCTTTTGTTGAAAGGATTGCTGCCTATAACGCCGATCCGAATGCGGTTTTTACGATTGATGAGGTCTGGGTCTACGGAAGCTATATCAGGACAGAACCCACCGTCGGCGACATCGATGGCGCATTGGTTGTCTCCCCTAAGCCGGGACTTTCAGACCATGAGATGGGCGTGATGGCTGATTTCATGGTTCAGGCAAGGCCGGAACTGTTCAAGGACTTTGTCTATCCGTTGTCACCAGCCGCAATTTTGGAACGGATGATATTTGGCCGGAACAAGCATCCCCTTCTGATCGGCATCGCGCCGCACCCGGATAATCTCCGGGCGCTCCATGTTCCCTGCAAGCGGGTCTACGACCGTTTGCAGAATGGTCGTGTTGAAGAAGATGTAGTACCCGCTTTTCCAGGCTCCATTCGTCGGGAGCCGGACATCAAGCCGCCACTGCGACTTGCCGATCTTTCTCCGCGTAAGATCGCGCCCTTGGATTTGCGTTGGCTTACAGGCCATCAGCCGTCGATATGGCCGCATTTCCCTTTTGATGATGCGACCGATCTCCTGCCTCAGCGACTTGATGATCGTCAGCCTCAATCTATCGCTATTGCGTATGATAGCGATGGCGCTGGACGCATAGATCTGACAGATTCTGTCGAGGAAACGGCTATTCTGATCACGCGGGACATCGATTTTCGTCGTGATGTATTTGTCTATGACATTACGGCCTTTGCGGAGTCGCGGAATATCAGTGACAATCATTTCGGTATTGCCACGGCTCTTTTAGCCTTGATTGTTGGCACTGATCTAGAGTTCATCATCAGACGCTGTCGCGAGACGGGATCCCTTGCCCGTGTTCTTCTGAATGCCGGACCGCAGATTCCCGATAGGGCGTGGCTGGCACTTCACGTTGAGGCGATCGACCTCCTCAGGCAGAACTTGGACCGACTGGTTCCCTCGATGACAGAGAGGGACGATCTGCTCTTCAACGTACGTGGTCATCCCCTGAAGGCATTGGCGTCTTCATCCTGATTTCGTCTTACTGCGTCAGGCGCAGGCGCGTGATCTGGCCGGCGATCTCGTCGAAGGCATTCGCAAGGTCGGCATCGGAGTTCGCGACGAGAGCCATGCTCGCCGAGGACGCGCAGGTCCGAAGGAGTTTGAGCGCATCCGGGTCGGTCACATAGAAGCCGACCGTGTAGATCCGGATGCCAGTCGCCTTTGCGTTGGCGCAGGCGGCAAGCGTTTTCTCGTCCATCTTGTCGGTCAGCACTGCCTTCGAGCTTGACGTCGTGCCGAGGCGGCCTGCTGCGGCGTAGCCATAGGCCGAGTACATGGACCCGTTCATGTTGTTGATGCCGATGATGTCGTTCTGGCCATCGGTCATCAGCACGATGAACTTCCGGTTCTCCGGATCATCGTAGGCGCGGCCTTCTGTGAAGGGAGCGCCTGGCGACAGGACGCGCCAGCCCCACATGACCGCCTCGTGGAGGTTGGTGCCGCCATAGGCCTGCATGGCCAGCATGGCGGTCGTGAGCGTCGCGAGATTCGATGACAGCGGGATGATGGCGGTGGAATCGCACATCTGGTTCGGGCCGCGGCGCGTGCCGAGGCTCAACGAGACGTCCGGCGTCACGTTGTTGTACTTGCAGGTCCGGCGCTGCTTGGCGAGCAGGTTCGTGCCGTGGCCAGACTGACAGTTGCCACCATCGCCGATATAGCTGTTGTGGAAGCCCCACGGCGGGCCTTCATCCGGCTCGTCCGGAGCAAAGCTGGGAACGAACAGTGTTGCCGGGTTCCCGGAGGTCGGCGCCGTGTCGGTGACGTCATGGGGAGCGGGACGTGCCTCGACACAGCCGGCCCAGCTCACGCCATTCATGCGGCTGTAGAGCTGGAACCGGTTTGCCGGAGTGACGAAATTCTCGGAGTGGATCGGTGATTGACCCTGTCCATCCATCCAGCTCGCGTTGGCGTTCTGCGGACCGACATTGACCATCGAGGAAAACGGGACGAGCGAGACCTTGGTGTCGCCAGGGGCATAGGCCGCGGCGAGGACCTTGTTCGTCAGGTTCACCGCGGCCGTGCGCAGCGTGGTGATCCGCGAGCCAGCCATGGATCCCGAGTTGTCCAGCACCAGCGCTACCTCGACATAGGCCCGGCCACCCCGGGAGGCGGCCTCGGCGCCGACGGGGATCGTGTTCATGCCGATCAGTCCGAGGAAACTCGTCTGGTGGTTCACGGTGGCGCGCGCGACGACGGTCCGCTGGTTCACGTCGATCGTGAAGGTGTAACTGATCGGATCTTTGATCCGCGCCTGCGAGGTCACATAGTTCCGGATGATCGTCTCGATCTGCGATGGGGCAGACGTCAGCTCGAGGCTGCGGGCACCAGCCAGCACGCCGGCATCCAGCGCATTCTGAAGGCGGGCCTTCTTGGCGCCGGCGGCATTGTAGTCGACTGCGCCGCCGACGATGGTGATGAGGACCACGCTGCAGAGCGCGAACAGGGGCGCGATGGCGCCCGAGCGGCTGCCGATGAAGGCGCGCAGATACTGGGTGATGGCCTTGATCATGTCGGGAACGAGAGGCTTTCGGTTATTGGGGGTCCGGAAGGACTGAGACAGCGAGAAGATCTGTCCTCAGCTGCTCATCCGAAGGCATCACGGGCGCCATTTCCGGCACGAACCAGACGTCAGGCGTCCGCTCGCGGGGCTTCGTTGCCGGCGCAAAGGCGGTCCCGCTTTCCACGGTCACCACATCCATGGTGGGCAGCCGTGAGAGGATCAGTGCCCGGGCCTCATCTTCGCTCGAGGCTTCCACGCACATCGTGCCGGCAAAGGTGACGGGGACTGTGAAGATCGTGCCCATGGCTGCATCTTTCGGCGATTGTGACTACACCTGCCCCTGAAGGGGCAGGCTTCTGACCCTTGCGAGCCTGATTTCCTGCTTCCGGCTTCCAGCGAAG
>JAIEPJ010000311.1 GCA_019749835.1 Phreatobacter sp.
GCCTCGACCTGGCCGCGCCGGGACGCCGCCGCCACCCGGCCGAGCGCCGCCACATCGGCCTCGCTGGCCGCCCCGCCGGCGGGACGCCAGACCTGCTGGTCCCGCGAGATCGAGGCGGTGGTCTGCCGGTCCGCCGCGGCATGGCCGGTCAGTTGCGCCGTCACCTCGGCGCCGGCCGCCTGGCCCGCTGCATCGCCGCCCGAGATCTCGCTGCGGGCGCAGCCGGCGACGACCAGCGCCGTCAGCGCGACGCCGGCCCACAGGCTCAGACGCGGCAGGCGGGAGGCGACGGTCGGGGCCAGCAAAACGGGCATCGGCGAGGGTCCGTCCTGATACACAACGCGGAACGGCCTCACTCGAACAGGAATGTGGCCTCGGAGAGGTGGTTATCAGGCCGTTTTCCTTGACGCTTCCTTGACGGGCAGGGGGGCAACCGTGCGACGTGGTAAAGGCTCCGTTAAGGATGCGGCGGCGCGTCGCACGCCTCAGGGGGGCTTGCACCAGCGCATCGCTCTGTGGTATCTAGGACGATATTCCTAGAATTGGGTCTGCAGACAGCCTGGGAAACGCGTGCGGTTTTCGACGGCCTTTTGGCGCCTGGTCGGCGTCACCGGTCCCGAAGATACCGACATCCAGGCGAAGGTCGGGCCCTGCTGTCACCCGCGCATCGACTTTCGACCGATCATCACCCGCCCAGCCGGCCGCCACCCTTGACGTTCCATCCGTCACAAGGCTTTGTGGCCGGCCTTTCGCGGCCTCGCGCCGCTCGTCGCCTCGTTGTCCGGAGAGTGCTCCATGTCCAGCCTTTTCAAGGGATCGCTGCCTGCCCTCGTCACCCCGTTCAAGGACGGCAAGGTCGACGAGAAGGCGTTCCGCGCCCATGTGGACTGGGTGATCACCGAGGGCTCCCACGGCATCGTGCCGGTCGGCACCACCGGCGAGAGCCCGACCCTGTCCCATGACGAGCACAAGCGCGTCGTCGAATGGGCCATCGACGAGGCCCGGGGCCGTGTGCCGGTCATGGCCGGCGCCGGGTCCAACAACACCGCCGAGGCCATCGATTTCTCGCGCCATGCCGAGAAGGCCGGCGCCCAGGGCCTGCTGCATGTCACGCCCTATTACAACAAGCCGAGCCAGGAGGGCCTCTACCGGCACTTCAAGGCCATTGCCGAAGCCACCGCACTGCCGATCTTCATCTACAACATCCCGCCGCGCTCGGTGGTGGAGATGAGCGTGGAAACCATGGCGCGCCTCGCCGAGATCCCCAACATCGTCGGCGTCAAGGACGCGACGATGAAGCTCGATCGCGTCTCGGCCCAGCGCCAGGCCTGCGGCAAGGACTTCATCCAGCTCTCCGGCGAGGACGGCACGGCGCTCGCCCATATGGCGCATGGCGGCCATGGCTGCATCTCGGTGACGGCGAATGTCGCGCCGCGCCTCTGCGCCGCCTTCCAGAACGCCTGCCTCGCCGGTGACTATGCCAAGGCGCTGGAGATCCAGGACAAGCTGTTCCCGCTGCACCAGGCCCTCTTCGTCGAGCCGAATCCGGCCCCCTCCAAGGCGGCGCTCAGCCTGCTCGGCCGCATGGCGGACGAGGTGCGCCTGCCCATGGTGGCGGCGTCCCCGGCCACCCGCGAGACCTTGAAGAAGGCCCTCGTCCATGCCGGCCTGATGAACTGACGGGGAGGAAGAACGCACGCCATGGCGGCCAAGCCGGACCCCAAGATCAAGGTCATCGCCGAGAACCGGCGCGGACGCTTCGACTACGAGATCCTCGACACGTTCGAGGCCGGCCTCCAGCTCACCGGCACCGAGGTCAAGTCGCTGCGCGCCGCCAAGGCGACGATCGGGGAAAGCTATGCCGGCCCCTCGGGCAACGAGTTCTTCCTCTTCAACTGCAACATTCCCGAATATCTGCAGGCCAACCGCTTCAACCACGAGCCGAAGCGGCCGCGCCGCCTGCTCCTGCACAAGCGCGAGATCGCCAAGCTGACCGGCGCTGTGCAGCGTGACGGGCTCACCGTCGTGCCGCTCAAGCTCTATTTCAACGAGCAGGGCCGGGCCAAGCTGCAACTGGCGCTCGCCCGCGGCAAGAAGCTGCACGACAAGCGCGACACCGAGAAGAAGCGTGACTGGCAGCGCGACCAGGCGCGGATCATGAGGGATCGGGGATAGGGGAATCCGCACCACGCTCGGGGAGAAGCCCGGCGAGATCAAGGATCAAGGGCCCCACCCTGACCCTCCCCGCTGGCGCGGGGAGGGGGACTTCCACCTCGCGAAACTCACTCTCCAGTCGAGCCAGGCCCAGCGGGTCAGGAGAATGGCGGCACGCGGTAGTCTCCCTCTCCTCGTCAGAGGGGAGGGTGCGGGTGGGGCCCTTCAGAGTTGACCGACCGTCTCATGTCCTCATCCGGTTCCTTCCGATCTAGCCAGTCTCCTCATCCGGGCCATGCTGGGCCATGCGCCAGCCCCCAGTCGTCACGGAACGGGCCCGGACGCTGCGGCGGGAATCACCCAGTCCCGAACGGCAGCTGTGGCAGGTGCTTCGCGCGTTGAACCGCGGTGGCTGCCATTTCCGCCGGCAGGCGCCGATCGGTCCCTTCTTCGTCGATTTCGCCTGGCTTTCCATAGCGCGGGTGATCGAGATCGACGGGGATGGTCACTTCACAGCGGAGGCCATGGCTGCCGATCACCGCCGTGACCGGTTTCTGGCGGCCCGAGGGGTCACTGTGCTGCGCTTCTCCAACAGCGAGGTGCTGGCAAGTCCCTTCGATGTCGGGCACCGTATTCTCATGGTTGCCAACGGCCTTCTGGAACGTCGCGGCCTGCCCGCGATCGCCTCAGGGGAATGAGCGTGAGTGATGCCCCACCCTGACCCTCCCCGCTGCCGCGGGGAGGGGACCATGGCGTCGCGCTGCGTTTTTGCCGGTTGAACCGGGCACGGCAGTGCAGAATATGGCGACACGCCGTAGTCTCCCTCCCCGCGCCAGAGGGGAGGGTGCGGGTGGGGCCCTTCAGCGCGCAGGACATCGCAAGCCTTCAGTCTTGATTGTCCGCCTGCCATCGGATCATCTCGCCGCAGGGGAGAAAAGCCATGGCCT
>JAIEPJ010000280.1 GCA_019749835.1 Phreatobacter sp.
ATGGCGGGGGCCGCGCCGCGATAGGGGACGTGCTGGATGTTGATGCCGGCCAGCGACTTGAAGAGCTCACCCGCCAGGTGGTTGGTGGAACCGGCGCCCGAGGAGCCGAAGTGCAGCTTGCCGGGCTCTGCCTTGGCGAGGGCGATCAGCTCGGCGACCGTGTTGGCGCGCACCTGCGGGTGGACCGCGAGGACGATCGGTACGGAAGCGGTCAGCGCAATCGGTGCGAAATCCTTCAGCGGATCGTAATTCATGCGCTGGAAGAGGGACGGGTTGATCGCCAGCGGCCCGGGGGCGGCGAGCAGGAGCGTGTAGCCGTCGGCATCGGCGCGGGCGACGGCCTCGCCGCCGATATTGCCGCCGGCGCCGCCGCGGTTCTCGATGACCACGGGCTGTTTCCAGATCTCGGAGAGGCGCTGGCCGATGATGCGGGCGATGACGTCGTTCGAGCCGCCGGCCGGGAAGGGCACCACGATGCGCACGGCGCGGTCGGGGAAGGCGGCGGCGGGAAGGGCGGCGAGGGTCAGGGCGAAAAGCCCGGCCGTCAGGGTCATGAACCAGCGGGACATGGTGTTCTCCGGATGAAAATATCGATTATTTATAGATCATCGATTTTTATGGTACACCATCGGTTCAGCCGGTCAATGGGATGGGCCGGGGACAGGGCGGGGCGGTTATCGCTCTGTTAATGACGTAGAGGTAGCCCATGAACGCCCCCAGCGAGAGCGCGCCGGTGCCGAGATCCTGCGAAGGACCCGATCGTGATCCACGCCGCCCGGCCTTCGTCATGCCGCGCGGCGGCTGCGACACCCATGTCCATGTGTTCGGGCCTGCGGCGGTGTTTCCGTTCAGTCCGGCGCGCAGCTATACGCCCGAGGACTGCACGGTGGAGGATCTCTTCGCCCTCCACGCGGTGCTCGGCATCGACCGGGTCGTCATCGTCCACGGCGGGGCCCACGGCACCGACAACCGGGCGACGCTCGCGGCACTCGCGCGCGCACCCGCGCGCATGCGCGGCGTCGCCGTCATCCCCTCCGGACTTCCGCAGGCGGAGATCGAGGACATGCACCGGTGCGGCATGCGCGGCTGCCGCATGTCGACCGTGGTCAGCGGCGGCGCCTCCTTCGACCATCTCTCCCGGCTCGCCGCCGAGACGCGCGACTTCGGCTGGCACCTTGTCCTGCATTTCCACCGCGCCGACGAACTCCTGGACGTCGAGGCCGAACTCATGGCCTGCGGCAGCCCCTTCGTGCTCGACCACCTGGCCCGCATCACCACGGCGGAAGGGGTCGATTCGAAGCCCTTTGCTGCCGTGCTGCGCCTGCTCGACACCGGTCGCTGCTGGGTCAAGCTCGCCAGCCTCTACCGCCTGTCGGCCGAGCCCTATCCGCACCGGGACATGCTGCCGCTGATCCATCGCGTCGTCGCCCACCGGCCGGACCGCATCCTGTGGGGCAGCAACTGGCCGCATCCGATCTGCCCGGTGCCGATGCCCAATGACGGCGACCTCGTCGATCTCGTCCCGCTCTGGATTCCGGACGCGGATCACCGCAGGCTGGCGCTGGTCGACAATCCGGCCGCGCTCTACGGATTCGCTGCCGTCGATGACTGAGAGGCCAGAACGATGAGCCTGCGCGATGCGACGCCCGCTTCCCCGGCCACGCTGACGACGACGCTGGCAGGGCGGCTGCGCGGGGCCATCCTGCGCGGTGATCTGGAGCCTGGCTCGAAGCTGGTGCTCGACCGCATCCGGGCGGGCTTCGGGGTCAGCCTCAGCCCGCTGCGCGAGGCACTGTGCCGGCTGGAGAGCGAGGGCCTTGTCGAGGCCGAGGACCAGCGCGGCTATCGTGTCTCGCCGGTCTCCGCCGACAACCTGACCGAGGTGATCCGCCTGCGGGTGGAGCTCGAGGGCATGGCGGTGCGCGAGGCCATCCTGCATGGCGATGCGGCCTGGGAGGGGCGCGTCGTCTCGGCGCTGCACCAGCTCAGCCGCTGCGTCCGCGGTGCCCGCTCGGAGGAGGAGCAGGAGGCCTGGGAGGCGCGGCATCGGGCTTTCCATGCCGAGCTGATCTCGGCCTGCCGGATGCCGCTGCTGCAGCAGTTCTGCGAAACCCTGCACGACCAGTCCGACCGCTACCGCCGCATCTTCCTCAAGGACCACGCGCCGGATCGGGACGTGCCTGCCGAACATGCGGCCATCGCGGCGGCGATGATCGAGCGGCGCGCCGAGGAGGCGGTGCGGCTGCTGCGCGAACATGTCGAGCGGACCGGCCGCAACATCCAGGCGGCCCTGCGCGGCGCGGTCTGAGCGGCGTCAGGCGGCCGCAGGCTTCAGCCCGAAGGCGTGCCGCAGCATCTGCCAGGCCGCAGGCGCAGGAGAGCCGTCGGGATAGGCACCGCCGGCCTGCGCCGTCAGTGTGGCGACTAGGCTCTCCTTGACGCCGAAGACCGCATCGCTTTCGAGCCAGGGATCGCCCGGCATGAACAGATGCGTCACCAGCGTCTCGTGGCCGGGCGCGGCGATGCGGAAATGGATATGGGCGGGGCGCATCGGGTGGCGCTTCGTCGCCTCCAGCAACTGGCCGACCGGACCGTCATGGGGGATCGGATAGCTCGACGGCACGATGGTGCGGAAGCCAAACCGGCCGTTGGCATCGGTGAGGAATCGGGCGCGGAGCGAGGGCTCCTCCGTGCCCTTCTGGGCATCGTAGAATCCCTCGTCGTCAGAATGCCAGATGTCGACCGCCGCCCCGGCGATGGGTACGCCCCCGGACGAGGCCACCGTGCCCTCGACAAAGAGCCGCTCGCCCGGCTCATCCGCCGCGATATCGGCGCCATAGGGCGTCACGCGGTGCTCGCCGAGATAGAAGGGGCCGAGCACCGTCGTCTCGGTGGCGCCGTCCGGCATGCGGTGATTGATGGCGTCGACCAGCATGGAGATGCCGAGCACGTCTGAGAGCAGGATGAATTCCTGCCGCTTGTCGTCGCACATGTGACCCGTGCGGGTGAGGAAGCCGATGGCGGCGATCCATTCCGCCTCGGTCAGTTCCACCTCCTTGACGAAGGCATGGGCATGGCGGACCAGCGCCTGGACGACCTGCTTCAGCCGCGGATC
>JAIEPJ010000286.1 GCA_019749835.1 Phreatobacter sp.
AGCGCGAGGCCGCCCTCCCCGATCGGTGTGTCATAGCCCTGCGGCAGCCGCAGGATGACGTCATGGGCGCCGGCGGCCTTGGCGGCGGCGACGACCGCACGGCTGTCGACATCGGCAAGACGGGCGATGTTGTCGGCGACCGTCCCGGCGAAGAGCTCCACATCCTGCGGCAGATAGCCGACGCTCTTGCCGAGCTTGTTGCGGTCCCACTGGTTCAAGGCCGCGCCATCGATGCGGATTTCGCCGGCGCGCAGTTCCCAGACACCGGCCAGGGCCCGCGCCAGGCTCGACTTGCCGCTGCCCGAGGAGCCGACGATCGCCACGCTCTCGCCGGGCTGAACGCTGAAGGAGACCCCGCGCACGGAAGGCTTGGCGGCAGCGGGAGGAACGATGGCGACATTCTCGACCTCGATCTGGCCCTGCGGCACGGGAAGGCTGACCGGTGCCGCCTTCTGCGGAAACTCGTTCATCAGGTGGCGAAGCCGGCGATAGGCGCTGCGGCACCCGACGATCCGCTTCCACTGTCCGACGATCTGCTCCACCGGCGCCAGGGCGCGGCCGATGATGATCGAAGCGGCCATCATCGCACCGGGCGAGATCTGCTTCTCGATGGCGAGCCATGCCCCGGCGGCGAGCACGCCGGTCTGCACCGCGATGCGGGCGAATTTCGACATGGCGACGAGCGCGGCGGTCAGTTCGGCCGAGGCGACATTGGCGGCCACCGCCGCGCTCTGCTGGCCGCTCCAGCGCTCCAGCACCGTATCGCCCATGCCGAGGCCGCGGACGACCTCGCCGTTGCGCAGCGCCGAGGCCGCGAAGGTCGAGGCATCGTTCGACAGACGCGAGGACTGGTCGACACCGCGCTTCGTCAGGATCTCGGTGAGGACGGCCAGCGCGAAGAGGACGACGGCACCGACCAGCGCGATCATGCCGAGCACCGGGTGCATGAAGTAGCAGAGCAGAACGAAGAGCGGCGTCCACGGCAGATCGCAGATGATCGCCACCGTGCCGCTGGCCAGCGAGTCGCGGATGGCCTCGGCATCGCGAATGAGCTGCTGCCCCTGGCGCCGCTCCGGATCAAGCTCGGCCCGCATCATGGCATCGAAGAGGGGACGGCGGAGGACGCGTTCGAAGGCGACGGACGAGCGCACCAGCACGCCCGAGCGGGCATATTCCAGGATGCCGTAGAGCACGAGGAAGATGAGAACGATAAGGGTCAGGAGGAGGAGCGTGGTCTCGTTGCGGCTGGCAAGGACGCGGTCATAGATCTGCATCGAGTAGATCGGCATCGCGAGCATGGTCGCATTGATGAACATGCTGATGATGACCGCTGCGAACGTCCCCGGCAGACAGGCGCGAATGGCGACCTTGAGGGGATCGATCGGTTTCTGGCTCCGAGCCTCGTCCATCGCCTGTGCCATCGGTCTCAAGTCCCTTTCTAGCGGAGCCAATCTGCTCGTCGCAACCGTACCTGTCGCGCCCCATCAATCTGTCCTGCCGAAAAATTTGAGGCTGTTCCGCCGGGAACAGCGCCCGCCGCCGCCCGGGACCAAGGTGGGGACATCGAGGCGCCGAGACGAACGGCCCCTGCGATGGATCAAAACCCCGAAGGTCCGGAGCGGCCTTCAACACAACGATGGAGCGGGTCATGAGCAACGGATTTTTTGGTTTCTTCGAGGACGCAGCCGAGGCTGTTGGTGGTGCTGCAGAGGCAGTCGGTGGTCTTGTCGAAGACGGCAAGGAAGCGGTCGAGGATTTCGGCGAGGCTGTCGCCGAGACCGCGGGAGCCGTGGTCGATGGGGTGACGGGCGCTGTCCAGGATGCGGGCGAAGCCGTCACCAACACCGCCCGTGACGCCTCGCGCGCCGTCGGCGAAGTCGTCGGAAGCGTTACCTCCGCCGTTCTGCAGGGCGGCCAGGCGGTCACCGAGGGCGTCAACGCCTTCGTCCGTGACCCCAGCGGCACGATCAACCGGACCGCCGAGGGTGCCGCCCAGGGCTTTGAGACCGCCGGCAAGATCGTGGTTGACGCGATCGGCAACGGCATCGTCGGCACCGGCCAGCTGGTCGGCAAGGCTGCCGATGGCGTGAAGGAAGGCGCCGAGGCTGTCCAGAACGGCCTGGATGAAGCCGGAAAGGCCGCGGGCAAGGTCGTCGAGACGGTCGGCAAGGCCATCCAGGACGGAGCCCAGGATGTCGCAACCGAGGCCGGCAAGGTCGTCGACGGCGCCAAGGACGCGGCGGTCGACTTCGGCAAGGGCGCGGGCCAGGTCCTGCGTGATGCCGCCACCGAGGCCGGCAAGGTCGTCGATGGCGCCAAGGACGCCGCGGTCGATTTCGGCAAGGGCGCGGGCCAGTTCCTGCGTGACACGGCCGAGGAAGCCGGCAAGGTCGTCGACGGCGCCAAGGACGCCGCGGTCGACTTCGGCAAGGGCGCAGGCCAGGTCCTGCGTGACACGGCCGAGAAAGCCGGCAAGGTGGTCGAGGATGTTCGTGAGGCGGGCGAGACGGCCCTCTCCGATGCCAGCCGTGTCGCCGGACGGATCGTCGAGGCCGCCAAGGATGGTGCCAAAGCCATCGGTGAGGCAGCCGGCGAAGTCGCCGACGGCGCCACCAAGGTTGGCGGTCGGATCCTCGAAGGGATCGGCGAGGGTGCCAAGAACACCGCGGAAGGCGTGGCCGAGAACGTGGTCAATGCCGCCGAGACGGCCGGCAAGGTGGGTGGCGCCTATGTCGAGGGCGTGATCGAGACCGGCCAGAACCTGCTCGACGTGGCTGGCAAGAACCTGAACGACGTCAAGGACGGCGTCGAGAACGCGGTTGAAAACGCGGCGGAAACCGCGGTCGAGGTCGCGACCAGCGTGATCGACGGCATCGTCACCGCCGGCAAGAACGCGGCCGAAACGGCAGGCGATGTGGCCCGCAACACGTTCGAAGGCATCGGCCGGCAGGCCGCCACCGCCATCGAGACCGGCGCCGAGATCATCGAGGCCGTCGGAACCGGCATCGGAAATGCCGCCGGAAACGCCGTCGAGGTCGTGGTGGACAATGCCGCCGAGGTCGTCGACACCGCACGCGATGTCGGAGCCATCATCGGCGACACCCTGCAATCGGCCGGCAACAAG
>JAIEPJ010000249.1 GCA_019749835.1 Phreatobacter sp.
GCGGCTCGTCATCAATGGCTTGTTCTATCTCACCGCTTATCGGGAAGACCAGCAAATCGAACTCCCTGAGGCTGTGCCCGCGCCCTTGAAGGCCCGGATCTCAGCCGGTCCAACCGAAATCTCGGACGACGATCGCCGGCAGATGAATAAGGCGGGCTACATCGTCATCCGACGAGTGGGACGCGCCGCGATCGCGACGCCCGCCCATGAGACTCCCTCTTCCCGCGGGAAGGTCGTATCTCATTGGCGGCGCGGGCATTGGAAGATGCAGGCGCACGGGCAGGGGCGTCGCGATCGCCGTCTCATCTGGGTGAAGCCCTACCAAGTGAACGCCGACAATCGGCCGGCAGAACCACGTGGTCGCATCCATGTGGTTGGGCCCGATGGGAAGTCGCCAGGAGTTACCCATTGAGGCCAGGTCTCGATGCCTCGGTACTGGATCGCGAGCTCGACGACTTCCCCGCCGAGCATCGCCAACGCGTCTGGATGAACCGCCTGGAGGCGGTCATCTTCGCCTCGCCGACTCCAGTCCCGCGAGAGGTGCTTCAGAGCGTCATAGGGCAGGGGGCCTCCTTCGACGAGCTGATGGGCAACATCATCTGGGAACTTCGCGCCCGGCCCTATGACATCGTCGAGGTGGCCGGCGGCTTCCAGATGCGGACAAAGCCGGAGATGGCGCCGGCGATCCGGCATTCCGGCGTGCTGGGCCCCGAGAAACCAGATCTCACCCAGCGCGACCTGACGGTGCTGATGGCGATCGCCTATTTCCAGCCCGTCACCCGGTCACAGCTGTCGACGATCCTGGGCAAGAACGTGAGCCGCGACGTCATCGGCGCGCTTTCGCGTCGCAAGCTCATCGGGCCCGGCCCGCGGAGCCCTCTGCCCGGCGCGCCCTACACCTATGTCACGACCCCCCGCTTCCTCGTGGACTTCGGCTTCAAGAGCCTGTCGGAGCTTCCAGACCTCGACAAGCTGCACGAGAGCGGACTGCTCTCGAAGGATCGCGTCGAAGTCGAGCAGGAGGTCGATGAGAGCCTGGAAATGGCAGAGGCAGAGGAAGACTGAGGCCTCTTCGAGGATCAGCACTTCCTTTCCCCCAAGGAGAAGACAATGGCCGGCGCCATTCACGTCATCATCAAACCGCGCCTGACCATCGGTCCGGATTTCGCCAACTGCAACGCGATCGACGCCGCCGCGACCCGCGTGAAGCGCTGGCTGGACGCCACCAATCACAACCTGAAGATGGACATCGTCCAGTCGGCCGAGGCGACGAACAAGGACGACGTCGAGCGCCTCGGCCGCTACGACGCCATCTTCCGGATGATCAGCGAGCACAAGGTCCCGGCAGTGATCTCGACCACAGATGGACGCCTCTTCCTCAACGGCGCCGACAAGGCGGACTATGCCGCCGCCCTCTCCGCAGACGGATCTCATCCGCCTCATATCGAGGCGATGACGATGAGATTGCGCTGCCAGGTCGACAACATTTTCCATCGCGAGGTGCCCTACGCATTCTCCAGCGAGTTCCAGAAGCGCTGCGGCCGCAACTTCACCCTGGCTGCCATCGGTGAGCCCAACGATCCGTCTGTCGGCGAACTCCCGAGCTATCTCGACGTCGCGCGGACCATGCCGCTGCCCTTCGCAATGAAGACGGTCACGCGGCAGAAAGCATCGTCTGTCGTCTTCGTCGAAGCCGAAGACGAGCGCGCCGATCTCGTCTGGACCGTTATGCACCTCGAAGGCCATGTCGCGGCCTTCCAGTCGATGATCGACATCGTCTCCGAACATCGCTGCCTCGTGGTCGACGGCGAGATCAAGGCTATCGTCCTCCAGAAGGACGAGCTCACGTTCGCGACGCCCGGCCCGAAGATCGCCTTCCACGACGAGCTGCTGCCGCTAGCCGAGAAGTACGTTCGGGGGCTCCTCAAGGACCCGTCGCTCGGCCGCAGCTTCACCATGGACCTCGCCCGTCTCACGAACGAGGACGTGGTCATCATGGAGCTCAACCCCCTCGGCGGCGCCGGCTTCTTCGACGCCGATGTCGACGTGATGATCGCGGACATGGCCTCGCTGGTGCTGGGAACCAAGATTCCCGTCACCCGTTCGACCATCTGAATAGGCAGGACCATGCGCACCACCATGAAGATCGATATGACGATCGCTCATTTTGCGATCGTAGGCGCGGTCGTCAGTGTTCTGGCGGTGCTCGCCATCATCTATGCTCACGTCTGAGCAAGCTGTTCAGCGCGATTCACGCTGATCGATAAGGATGCCGGCCTATGTCCGCGCAAGACAATGCGCCCGATGATTGGCCGCAGACCCGACGCTGTCTGCTGAAGGCCGCGGCGATTGGCCTTTCCGCCAGCTTCTTCGGCGCTGGCCTTGCGGCCTACCTCAACAACAAGCGCCACGAGGAAGAGGCGATGCACCTGAACAAGCGAGGATTCAAATCGCCATGACAACCGTCCGCACGAATTCCATTCCTGGCCGCGCCCTGACCGCTGTAGCGGTTGGCCTTGGACTTTGTCTCGCTGCCGTCCCATCTCTGGCGCAGAGCACTGCTCCTGGCGCGTCCGGTGCTGGCGCGCTGGTGATCACTGCCGGCGGTCGTTGCACCGAGCTCGAGGTGTCCGGCGAGAAGTTCACCTGCTCGGCGATCATGTATATGCGCCTAGCGAACGGACGCGCCGGCTTCTTGATCAATCGCGCCGAAGGCCCGCTGTCTTTCTTCGGCTCACGCGACAGCCAGCCGATCCCGGAGCGCTACTCCCTCGAGGTCGACACCCTTCACACCGGCTTTCCCGATGGTCGCACGAAGCAGAGCGAGATTGCCGGCCGCTGCACCCTTCGGCTCTCCGGCGATGGCTCCATCTTCCACAAGCTCGAGTGCACGGCCGGCAACGGCCTCGACCAGATCAGCCTGATCTTCGAAGGCGACGGCCAGCCCGTGAAGCAGATGCAGGCTCGCTGAGCCTTACGAGATCGCCCTCACAAGGGCGAACGAGGTGTCGGACCCCAGCCTGCCAGGACGGGACACACTAAACCGGCGATGGCAGGGGGCGTTTGGAAGGCTCGACCCGGTGGCAACCGCGTTTATCGCGACCACCAAAAGCCAACCGCTTCCGGGGGATGGGCGACACCATCCCCCACCGTGATTTCCAGGGGGTTCACCATGAGCACGCATCCGCGCAGCGGC
>JAIEPJ010000323.1 GCA_019749835.1 Phreatobacter sp.
GTTCCGCCGTTATCGGGCCGTCTCAATAGTTGCCAACGACAACTATGCTCCGGTGGCCGTTGCCGCGTAATGCGGTAATAGTACCGAAATCAAGTCCTTGCGGGTAGCACTGTAAGGCGGGGTTCGGAGGCACCTGGCAACAGAAGCCTCCACTTCTCTCCGGTCCGCGGCGCGGCGGCCGGGGGGTGTCCCGCCCAGCGCGACAGAAGGCCCCGGGTCCGTTCCGCGATCGACCAGCTCATGCCAACAGACCTCATTCGCTACGATCTTCTGGCCCAGGACGCCCTGCGCGGCGTCGTCCGCCGTGTCCTTGTCGACGCTGCGCGCGACGGCCTGCCCGGCGACCATCATTTCTACATCACCTTCGACACCCGCGCCCCCGGCGTGCGCCTGTCCAACCGGATGCGGGAGAAATACCCGCTGGAAATGACTGTGGTGCTGCAGCACCAGTACTGGGACCTGATCATCACCGAGCACAGCTTCGAGGTCGGTCTGTCCTTCGGCGGCATCCCCGAGCGGCTCCTCGTGCCCTTCGACTCGGTCAAGGGCTTCTTCGACCCCTCCGTGCAGTTCGGCCTTCAGTTCGAGGTTGCCGGTGCCGAGGGCGACAAGGGCGATGTCGGCGTCAAGGAAATCACCCCCCGCCTTTCGGCTGATGCCGACGCGCCTGCTCCTTCGCCCGCCGCGGCTCGCCGGGACGACGAAGCCGGCGCCGAGACGACCGATCCTTCTGCCGCGACCACGGGGTCGACCGGCGCAGAGGTCGTCAGCCTCGACAAGTTCCGCAAAAAATAGACCTGTCGGTTCGTCGGGTCGTCGCAACGCGTCCTTGGCCGCATGCGCCGCCCCTCTCGCTCGACGGTATCAAGAGACGGTTTCCTTGCCGGCTGGTGCTGGCTAGACAATCGATGTCGCCCCGCACGAACCGGCCGGCACCGGTCGCCGAGTTTTTTCGGCACCGGAGGGAACCGCAACGCTGTCTGCGAATTTGGAATGTTACCATGGGTGACATCGTCAATTTGAAGCGCGCACGCAAACGCAAAGCCCGCGAAGCCGAGGCGCTTGGCGCCGACGCCAACCGCCTGCGCTTTGGTCGTCCAACCAGCGAACGAAAGCTCGACGAGGCCCGCGAGGCCCTGGAGGCCCGTCGGCTGGATGGTCACAAGCGCCCGGAGTGAAACTGCATGAAGAGCCACGTCGTCAAACGTTCGATCGTAGTCGAGGGCCACAAGACCAGCGTCAGCCTCGAAGATGAGTTCTGGAATGCGCTGAAGGAAATTGCCGCCGAACGCCGTGAGACCCTGTCCGATCTTGTCGGGCAGATCGACGGCGGCCGGACGCATGGCAATCTGTCGTCTTCCATCCGCCTTTTCGTTCTCGATCATTACCGTACGAGAAGCACGACGACCGGCTGACGGGCCATCGCTCCCGGCCACCCGCCCCGCCTGTTTTCGGACCTGTGAATCGCCTCCTGCTTGTGTTCGGGGAGTTGACATGATGTCATCCGCGCGCAAGAGCACGGGGCGACAACAGGTCTCGATACGATGCTCCGGAGCGGGGGGACGATGCAGGACGGAAACGCGAGTGCTGGTGGAGAAACACGCGGCCTGGTGAAGAGCCCGCAGGACATGTTCGCCGGGCTGTTCATCATCGCCTTCGGGCTTGCCTGCCTTTGGGCCTCCTGGAATTTGAGCGGCGGACGCGGCGCCAATCTCGGCCCCGGCTCCTTCCCCCGCGGTCTCTCCTTCCTGCTGATGGGCGTGGGCGGGATCATCGTCCTCCAGGCCCTGACGGTCGTCGGTCCGCGCCTCGAGGCCTGGTCGATCCGCGGCCCGATCTTCGTCCTCGGTGCCGTGCTGATCTTCGCCGCCACGATCCGCGGCACAACCCTCAACATTCCCGGTATCGGCCGTACCGATATCCTGCCGCCGCTCGGCCTCATCGTCGCCGGTCCGCTGACCCTCATCGTCGCGAGCCTCGCGGCCGACGAGCGCAACTGGAAGCAGACGCTGATCTTCTCGGCCGCCATGACGGCCTTCTGCATCCTTCTGTTCAAGGTTGCTTTGAGGCTGCCGATTCCGGTTGCCCCCTGGGCCGGCTGGTAAGGCGCTTCACATGGATATGTTCACCAACCTGGCGCTCGGTTTCGGCGTCGCTCTGACGATCAAAAATCTCGGGCTCTGCTTCCTCGGCTGCATGATCGGCACCCTGATCGGTGTCCTCCCCGGCGTAGGTCCCATCGCCACCATCGCCATGCTGCTGCCGATCACCTTCGGGCTCGACCCCGTCGGCGCCCTGATCATGCTCGCCGGCATCTATTACGGGGCGCAGTATGGCGGCTCGACCACCGCGATCCTCGTCAACATTCCCGGTGAGGCGACCTCGATCGTTACCGTGCTGGACGGCCACCAGATGGCCCGCAATGGCCGGGCCGGCGCCGCCCTCGGCATCGCCGCCATCGGTTCTTTCTTCGCCGGCAGCGTCGCCACCATCGTCATCGCCGCGCTCGCCGCGCCGCTGACCCGCGTCGCCCTGCTTTTCGGCCCGGCGGAGTATTTCTCGCTCATGGTCATGGGCCTGATCTTCGCGGTGGTCCTCGCCCGCGGCTCGGTCATCAAGGCCGTCGCCATGGTTTTGGCCGGCCTCATGCTGTCGACCGTCGGCCAGGACCTGGAGACCGGCGCCGACCGCATGACTTTCTCGTGGCCCGAACTCTCTGACGGCATCGACTTCACCACCATCGCCATGGGCATGTTCGGATTTGCCGAGATCCTGCGGAACCTCGAATCGCCGGAGACGCGCGACGTCCTGAAGAACAAGATCGGCAGCCTTCTTCCCAATTGGGGGGAAATGAAGCAGTCCCTCATGCCGATCCTGCGCGGCACGGGCCTTGGCGCCGCCCTCGGCATCCTGCCCGGCAACGGCGCCGTCCTTGGGCCCTTCGCCAGCTACACGCTGGAGAAGAAGATAGCCAAGGACCCCTCGCGGTTCGGTAAGGGCGCCATCGAGGGCGTGGCAGGTCCGGAAAGCGCCAACAATGCCGGCGCCCAGACCTCCTTCATCCCGCTGCTCACCCTCGGCATTCCGCCCAACGCCGTCATGGCGCTGATGGTCGGCGCCATGACCATCCACGGCATCGTGCCGGGTCCGCAGGTCATGGAGAAGCGGCCCGATCTGTTCTGGGGCATGATCGCCTCGATGTGGATCGGCAACCTCATGCTGCTCATCATCAACCTGCCGATGATCGGCATCT
>JAIEPJ010000068.1 GCA_019749835.1 Phreatobacter sp.
CTGCATCCCTGCGCCCGGGCCGACAGGCCTCCGTTTAAGGCGAGACCAAAGTGGTCGAGCGCCTTGAAACCTTGGGCTTTGCAGTAGTGTACGGTCCTTCCACGAAGGACTGCCGGGAAGGGCATGACAGTCTGAAGGAAGGCTTGCCCGGGAAGGGGAAGATGGGCCAGGGAAGGGGTCTCCAGATGCTTCAAGGCCTGCCCACGGCGGACCATGGATGGCTTTGGGCATGAAGCCAGAGGCTAGATCGGCGCAGCGTCAACCCGTCACCGGCCGAACTGGCAAGCAGGCTGACAGGCAGACAGGCAGACAGGCAGACAGGCAGACAGGCAAATTGTCCGACATGCAGCCGGTTGGCGGGTCAAGTTCGAGATCGTCTCTCGACTGAGACCTGATGTTGCCCAGCCTTCGGACCAACCATGCGGACAGGTTCCGACGCCGGCATGCGGCCTGTCACCTATGCAGGCATGCGGACATGCAAACCGTCATACGGGCCGGAGCGCAACCTGCCACGATTGCGGGCAGGCTGAAGGTGTGCTCGTACGCCGCGCCGCAGCATCGCGGCTGCTGGAATCCTTCGGAAACATGAAGGCTTCGGCAGTGTGTTACAACTTCCGGCACATCCCATTTGACGTTCTTGCAACCTTATGCCTAAACATCGCACCGCACGCCGGTCGGATTAGTGACGCCTTTACAACGGCTTCGCTGCGTCTTGGCTTGTCCGCGGTGCATCGCCTTCCGCAGCGTCATGAAAGAGCGCCGGGTGTCGATGCCAAGGGTAATGAGTACCGTTTGTGGAGGCGTCATTTCATGCAAGTCATTACCATCGTGCAGACCAAAGGCGGCTCGGGCAAGACCACGACCGCCATGCTTCTCGCGTCTGCAGCACTGAACCTCGGGCGTCGCGTCACCTTGATCGATGGCGACGTGAATGCCCAACTCGGCCGCTGGCGCGACAGTTTCGAACTGGCCGCTTGGGAGGGCGCGCAAAAGCCCGAGTGGCCGGAGAGTCTCGCGATCCTTTCGCCTCCCGAGAGCGTGGAGGGGCTTCTGTCGCTCCTCGAAGCTGAGGAAGCGCGCGGCGTCGATCTCGTCGTGATCGACACGCGACCTGGCACCCATACCGACACCGAAGACTTCTGCCTGATCTCCGATCTGGTGCTGATCCCAGCCCGCCCCGTCTACGCCGAATGGGAAATGACCCATCGCGCTGTCCTCTGGATGGACGACCTCCGCGCCTCGATTGCCGCGGGCGAGCGGTTCCCGGCGGTCCGGGTCCTCGTCATGGACGCGGGGCCGAAGATCATCGACGCCGCAACCCGGGAAGGGGGAATGGCTCAACTGCCAAAGCGCGACCAGGACGTGCTGCAAGAGATCCTGCGTCTCGACCATCTCGACGTGATCGTTCCGCATTCGAGGATCCTCGAACAACTGGGCTATCACGGCCCCCTTGGACCGGCGGCCCGCGCCAACGCCAAAGCACCCGGCGGTCGGCTGGTGGCGGATGCCATCACACGCCAGCTTGAAGTTGCGGAACTTGTCCTGACCGGGATCGACGAGGTGATCCCTGCATGAGTCGTTTCCGCCTTCCTGCACGTGTCGCACCTTCCCCGGCGGCGGAAGAACCGGGCCTGCAGAACTCCGCCGCACGTTTGCGATCGTCGCGCGAGGTCCAATCGCGCATTCTTGCCGAACGGCGTGCGCCGGAACAGGGAGGAAATGTCGAGGGCGTCAAGGCCCAGCTCTCCGACAAGCCGACGGAGGAGTTGGCCGAGCCGGAGTTTGCCGGGAAGCGGGAAGGGGAGGGTCGTCAGCCGCAGTCCCCTACCGCGCCACCCGAAGGTTCTGCCAGTGGGTTGGCGAAGCCCCGGAAAGAGAAGCTGGTGGTCCTGTTTAGACTTCCGGTCGCGACCGAAAAGCATCTGGAGCAGATCCCGGGCGCGGGCGAGGTGACTCCAGCCTACATGCTGCGCGCCTTTGCCAAGGAAGCCCGCGCCGAACTGCGGCGGCTCTTGGCTGAAGATGATCTTGCGCCGCATGTCGATGAGGCGAGGCGCATTTTCGCCATGGCCGCAACGGACATGGCGGTCGGCGAACCGATGACCGTCTACGCCCAAAGTTCAGCTATCCGGGCTATGCATGCGGTACTTGATGACCCTTGGCTGATCGAGCCCCGGGCGACGATCGTTGGTGCCTTCCTCGCCGCGATCGCGTCGCAGCTCATCGAGGCGCGACGCGTCAGGTAGACCTCACCCATGCAACAAAAATCGATGAGCCGCCTGCGGTTACTCGCAGGCAAGATCGGGCAGCGGCGCTGTCTCGAAGGTCAGGCTGTCGGCGCTGGTGACCAAGGCGAACTCGCCGCCCGTTCGGAAGGTTGCCAGCATTTTCGACCAGTCCGCTGCGTCAACCGATGCCTGTGCGGCGATGCCGTTCGTGACCGGCATGCGGGCCTGCTCGCCCGACTTTGCGAGAACGACGACCATGTCCGGTCTGGCGTCCTTGTCGAAGCGAACCACAAGCGCACCGTTGGGCGTCGGCCCAAAGACGCGATCCGGATCGCAGACAAGTCGCACCTCACCTGCCTCGCTGGTGAGCGCGTAGGTCGGAAGGCCACGCTCGACACCGACCGTCCAGGCGTCAAGCGCGTGGACGGGAACAGACATCGCCGCAAGCGCGGAAACAGCCAGAACGGGGGACAGAACATGCATCGACAGGAAAGCCTTTCGTGGTTCGCGTGGCGACAGCAAAGCACCACTTCTGATGTCGGTAGATATGTTCTGAAGGCGCTTCTGTCCATGACCGCCTCTCGCCAACGGACCATCGGAGGTGGGAATGGATAAGGTCGTCCGAAGCGCTGCCGAGAACCCAGTTGTCGATCGTCGGCTATGGCGTATCGACCGTGGAGACCGGGAACTCGTTGCGGAGCGGCATCGCACCGCCAGCGGTCGGTTCAGAACCGTGTGGCTGGTCCCGGAGGAAACCCTGCGTGGCGTCCTCTGGGTCGAGGTTGTCGAGGGAGCACCGGGCGATCCGTCACCATGACCCATCAGCTTTCTGAATCGGACCGCCCGGATCGATTCAGAAATGCAATTGGACTTGGAGAGCGGCAAGGCGCAGTCTCTGCGGGGGGGAGGACCAACATGGCTCTGGCACATCTGCACCGCATCGACCCTGAGGCCAACATGGCGCGGTTCTACTGCATCGATGTTGCGGCGACGCTGTTCGGAGACGTCTCCGTCTTGCGGACCTGGGGCCGGATCGGAACGCACGGACGGACAAGACTCGAGACTTGCGCCACCGTGGAAGA
>JAIEPJ010000282.1 GCA_019749835.1 Phreatobacter sp.
GGCAGGATCCGGGCGCCGGCCGCTTGCAGCGCCTTTTCGACGGTCTGGTCAGGATAGATGCGCTCAGTGCTCATGGGTCTCTCCGTGGGGTGCGTCCGCAAGGCGCTGGTGGACAGCGACTTCTGCGGCCTTCTTGGCGGCGCGCCGGTGGAAGGCGGCGATTTCGAGGTTGAGCAGGATGACGAACTGGTCCTGCTTGCCCTCCGGCCAGTTGCGCATGTGGAACTCGACGACCTTCATGAGGTCGGCCTTCCGCTGCTGGCTGAGATTGGAGGGGCCAAGATTGATGGCTCGCATCGCATCGATCAGGGCCTGTCTGGGGACTTTCTTCCAGTCGATTGTCATGCGTTAGTTCCTGCAGGCTTGTCGAATTCGGTGATCCATGCGCCCCAGGCCTCCGGGGGCACCAGATCGTCATTCCAGTCTATGAGGATGGCCATCGCCTGGTCGGCGCAGGCTGTGACGCGAAGCGTCTGCATCTCAACCGGCCCGGTCATCACCTTGTCGGCCGCGACATCCATGATGTCGATGATGATGTTGCGCAGGTCACGGTACCGCTTCGCATTGCTGATTGCTGCATATCCCTTCGGCAGCGGTGGGCGCGTCTTCGACGCAAACATCAGCGCGGCTTCAGGGTCGTAGTCACGTCCAAGCGCGGCCAGCATGATGTTCCGCGTTAGCGTTGCGATCACCTGCTGGGGTCTCTTTTCCTTATCCGGCATCCAGATATTCTCTCGGATTTCTGACATGCCGACCCCGATAAGACGCAGGCACAGCCGATAGAGCTCGCTCGCGAGGTCGCAGATGGCTTGGTTCTTCCCCGGCTCGAGGACGGGGCCTTGAGAAACCGCGACCTGCAGGTCGTATGCGTCGTTCCAGGCCTTGATCCAGCTGGGAGCCAGCTTGTGATACTTCAGGTCATCGAGGGCACCGGCTGCGACAGCCATGTCGATAGCCGTTTGGTCCCTGACGTCTATGTCAGGGAGCCGGATGTGCAGATTATGGATCGTGAAGACGTCGGGCCCGAGGGGTTCGGAGGGAGTGTCGACCTCATCGGTACCGAAGGGGATGAATGTCACGTCATGCCGGATGCCGGTCATCGGCCAGTCTTTCCTGATCGGTATGTCGGTCGTAGCTCTGCAACCGACGCATATGTCGATACCCTTCTTCGACAGGATTCGTACCTCCTCAATTTTCACGTGGCGCTTTTGGGGTGTTCTTGACAGTTAAGCGCCGTCATAGGTCCGAGTTCGTTTGTTCGCGCGCGTTTTCTGGCGCAGTCCCGCACCACACCACCACCCCCTACGGAGGTGCGGGTGTGGTGGTGGTGCGGCCGCCGAGCCCGGCTGCGCTATTCATGCGTATTCACCCTGTAAGTCCTCACTATGGTACCTTTTTTGGCTGGCTGAGGGACACGGTCCCCCAGCCAGTCTTTCTGGACTCTCAGCCAGCCTGATTTTCGTGGCGCTTGTGCGCCTTCAAGCCATGACAAGCGCCGCCTTCATTTCGCGATGTCCGGAGCTTTATCCTGGTCGCGCGCAGCTGCTTTCGCCGTCAGGCCAATCATCCTCCACTATCGTGTAGAAAAATGTCACGATATCAATGGTTTAGGTATTGTTGGCAGTCTCTCCCACACGGCTTCTCCCAAAACGGGTTGACGCGAGTGCGTTTCGTTCTCCGACCTTTGCCCGAAGGCGCATTGGCGCCGAGCCAGCTCTGCAAGCGCCGTTCTGGCGTTTTCGCCGATGTGCCCGGGTGCGGATTTGCACAAATCCCGAACCCGGCTGACGCCACGCATGGCGCTTCTGGTTCCCAAATGACCGTCAACTGGCGCCTTGCTGAGAGTCCCCTGAGAATCGGGACTCTCAGCCAGTTCCTTGGGTCCGTTTTCCCCCACTTTCCGCACCTGCGGAGATCAACGCCTTCCACAGCTGGTCTGCCATCCCGGGCAGGAGGATCCGGCCATCGGTTGAGAGGGCATTGATGATGGCGTTTGAGCCATTCTTCACGCGGTCGCGCAGGTACTGCTTCGAGCCGGTTGCATGGCCCGTTGCGAAGAGCAGAACCAATCCTTCGGTGTTGATGGCGAGCGAGGGGCTCGTCGCAACTGCAAGGCGTTCCTCGCGGAGCTTGGCCGCGGCCGCTGTCGCGGCCATCACCTCGGGATCTTTGATCCCGGACAGACGCATGTGACAGGCATAGAGATCGACGCCGAAGGCGAGAGCCATGAGATCTGCGGCCAGCTCCTCGGCCTTGGCCGGCTCTGTGATGGCTGGCAACTGCCAGCGAGGCTGCTCGCTGGGATAGGAGAAGCCGTCGTCGATCAACCGCAGAGCCAGGGCATGGATCGTCGTCCCGATGGTCATGGCGATCTCGTCGAGGCCGGGCGTGAGCGGCCCATGGGGCGTCTTCGTGATCGCGATGTCGACGAAGTCCTGCTCAGTGCGAACCCAAAGGGGTGCATGGTGGTGCAGCTGGATCTGCTGGCGGCTCACATCGCCGGGCATGTCGTCGATTGTGTACGCCGCGTTGCGCGTGACCGGCCGACCGGTTTCGGGGTCGATCCGGTGCGACGTGATGTCGATCCGGTTTCGGATGGGCATGCTGGTCCTTTCTGAAGGGACGCCGTGTTTTTCGTGGACAAAATTCCTCGCCGTCCCGGGCTCCGAATTTGTCTCAAGTCGCGTGTAAAACAGACGGCGTCTGTCTCAGTTAAGGCGTAAATTCAGCCACGCGTTGGCGGGCGGTTGGCCGTCCGTCAGTCCCGGTCACGATCTTTGTGAGCGTCCTGATGGTCACTTGGCGGATGTAAGTTCCCGGCAAGTGCCGTTCCGGCTCCTAGCGGGCGAATTGTGGGTGTCTCGCCGGCTTCCCCGGTTAGCCCTTTCAATGGACCGAATTGCAACGCCGCGATCGGGTGGCATTCACCGCCATATGAGCGCGGTTTCTAACGCGAGAATTGCTCGTTCCTGAAGGATAGCGGCGCTTTAGGGTCGTTGTCGGCGCTCATCCGCCCGGCGAGATTTGCGCCTTAACTGAGACGATTTCTCCCGGAATCCTCGGTGCAAAAATTGCAAGTTATCTGAGACGGCGGATCCTGCGGACGAAAGCCCGTCCATACATTCCCAGGACGGCGAGGCACCAGCCAAGGTTCGCGCCGAGGCCGGCGAGGAAGAGCGTCATCGTCAGCTGCCGGATGGCTTCCGTCTCAGCATTGCTAAAGCGGATGGCGCTCTGGCCGACGGCCATATAGGCGATCACCGACAGGGCGGCCATCAGGATGCCGAAGGTGGTCGTGATCGACAGATCGGAAGAGC
>JAIEPJ010000253.1 GCA_019749835.1 Phreatobacter sp.
GGATCGGGCCTGATCGGCCGGGCCTGGGCCACGGTCTTCTGCAGCCACGGCTGGAAAGCGGCGCTTTATGACCCCGTTCCCGGCGTCGCCGAGTTGGCGAAGGCGCATATTGCCAAGAACCTGAAGGAACTCGCCGACCTGGATCTGGTCAAGGATCCGAAGGGCTCGGCGAAGAACCTCATCGCCTGCGCCACCCTCGCCGAGGCCCTCAAGGGCTGCGCCTTCGTGCAGGAGAACGGACCGGAAAAGGTCGAGGACAAGATCGCCATCCACAAGGAGATCGACGCACTCGCGCCCCCATCCGCCATCGTCGTCTCCTCGACCTCCTTCATGTTCTCCTCGCTCTGGGCCAAGGACCTCAAGCACCGCGCCCGCGTGCTCGTCGCCCATCCGGTGAACCCCCCTCATCTCGTGCCCATCGTCGAGCTCTGCCCGGCGCCCTGGACCGATCCGAAGGTGGTGGAAAAGGCCCGTGCCATCTACGAGAAGGTCGGCCAGGTGCCGATCACCGTGAAAAAGGAGATCGACGGCTTCGTGCTCAACCGCCTGCAGGCGGTCCTGATGGCGGAAGCCTTCGATCTCGTCGGCTCGGGCGTCGTCTCTCCGCAAGATCTCGACAAGACGATCCGGGACGGTCTCGGCCTGCGCTGGTCCTTCATGGGGCCCTTCGAGACCATCGAACTGAACGCCCCCGGCGGCATTCCCGACTACAACCAGCGCTACGGGCCGAGCCTCACCCGCCTCACCGGCCGCAAGGTCTTCACCCAGGCGAACGAGACCGCGATCATGGCGGAATGGCCGGGCGAGCAGTCGCCCGAACGCATAGCCCGCCTATCGAAATGGCGCGACGGCCGATTGGCGGCCTTGAAGGCGCACAAGCGCGGCGCGAAGAAGAAGCCGGTCTGATCTTCAATCCTCCCGCAGTCCGACGAAGGAGCCCTCCATGGCGAAGTCGAAGAAAGTCATCATCACCTGCGCCATCACCGGCTCTATCCACACACCGTCGATGTCGGAGCATCTGCCGATCACGGCCCAGGAGATCGCCGACAACGCCATCGCGGCGGCGGAAGCGGGAGCGGCCATTGTCCACCTGCACGCGCGCGACCCCAAGGACGGGCGTCCCGACCAGTCGATCGAGGCCTATGCGCCCTTCCTGAAGGTGATCAAGCAGCGCTCCGACGTCGCGATCAACATCACCAGCGGCGGGTCGCAGACCATGACCGTCGAGGAGCGCGTCAAGCCGGCAGCCCATTACGCGCCGGAAGTGGCGAGCCTCAACATGGGGACGATGAATTTCGGCCTCTACCCCATGCTCGACCGCTTCAAGGAGTTCAAACATGACTGGGAGAAGCCCTATCTCGAGGGCTCCCGCGCCGGCATGTTCAAGAATACCCTGGCCGACATCGAATATATCCTCACCACCTGCGCCAATAACGGCACGCGTTTCGAGGTGGAGTGCTACGATATCGGCCACCTCTACACGCTCAGGCACTTCGCCGACCGCGGCGTGATCAAGCCGCCCTTCTTCATCCAGTCGGTCTTCGGCATCCTCGGGGGCATCGGCGGGCATTACGAGGACGTGGTGATGATGAAGCGTACGGCCGACCGCCTCTTCGGTGACGAGTACCAGTGGTCGGTCCTCGGCGCCGGGCGGAACCAGATGCCGATCGCCGCCATGTCGCTGGCCATGGGCGGCAATGTCCGTGTCGGCCTCGAGGACTCGCTGTGGATCGGCCCCGGCAAGCTGGCGAAGAACAATGCCGAGCAGGTGACCAAGGTGCGCCAGATCATCGAGGGCATGGGCCTCGAGATCGCCACGCCCGACGATGCCCGCGAGATCCTCGGCCTGAAGGGCGGCGACAAGGTGAACTTCTGAGCCGCCAAAGGGCCTTACCGACGTCATGCCCGGGACCAGCCCGGGTCTGACGTGACAATCCCAGGGTCAACGCAAAAGGGCGCGGCATCCGCCGCGCCCTTTGACTTTCGCCGCGCCGGGTTCAGGCGTAGCGCGCCCGCAGCGCCTCGAACTTCACGATCTGGTCGGGCAGCAGCGCCCGCTCCTTGTCGCGGCGGACGAAGATCTTGAACATCGCCTCGCCGGCGCCGTTGTAGAACTGGATCGACAGCGAGCGGCGCCCGTGGAAGACGCGATCGACGAAACAGATCTCGCTGCAGTTCGACGCCTTGATGTGACCGCCGATCGGGCTGTCGCCATGGACATTGAACCAGCCGTGGCCGGCCGAACCCGGCACCAGCGCGCCGTGACATTCCAGCACGATGTCCGGCGTGTTGACGATGAACAGGATCTCGCCCCAGCCGGTGACGTCATTCCAGATCGCCTCGAAGGCCTCGTCCGGCGCGGTGATGCTCTCGCCGGGAGGCAGCATGGCCAGCACCTGGCGGGGCGAGAGACCGTGCTCGCGCGCGACATTCTCGATGACCCCGTCCGGCTTGGCGGCCAGTGCGGCCCGCGCGGCCGCCAGACGGTCCTCGGGGGCGGTCAGTTCCGCAGACATTTGCGCCGCCATGACGTCACTCGGCAGCGAGGGAGGGCTTGCCGCGGTTATCGTCGACGAGCACCGCCTCGAAGCCCTCGAACTCGGGATGCCCCATCGAGGTCGGCTTCGCATCGGCCATGCCGGCGCGGGCATGCGACTTGCGGAACTGCTCGGACTTGGTCCAGGCCTCGAAGTCGGCCTTGCTCTCCCAAACGGTGTGCGAGGCGTAGAGCGTGTGATCGTCGCGGACCGGGCCCTTGAGCAGGGCGAATTCGACGAAGCCCTTGAGCTCGTTGAGATAGGACTGGCGGGTCCGCCAGATGGTCTCGAAATCGGCCTCGGCGCCCTTGATGACCTTGAAGCGGTTCATGGCGATATACATGGCAAGTCTTCCTTCTGGCTCGTCCCGCGGACTGGCTGGCATCAATACAGACTGTAGTTTATTCCCGCCGTGAAGCTGGCGGAACCTCCGGCCGGATTTGGCGGGAAGGGCTGGGCGCGACGCACCATGGTGAGCGTCGCCTGATCGAGAATGGCCGCCCCCGACGAGGAGGCGATCGACACAGAGGCCACCGTTCCATTGCCCGTGAGCGTAAAGGCAACGCCGGTACGGCCGCGGATCCCGCGCTCGCGCGCCTGCTCCGGATAGACCCTGTATCGGGCGAGATGGGCGAGGACGCGCTGGCGCCAGGCGGCGACGGCAGCGACGTTGGAAGCTCCTGATGTTCCCGTAGCGTTCGACTGCTGGCGGTTGCGCTGGCCGACCCCCTCGCCGCGCTCGGCGAGGCTGCCGCGGGCCTCGGCCTGCGGCGCGGCGCGGGCCGGGCGTTCAGGTTGCGCGGTTGCGGCAGCCTGGCGTGTGGGGCGGTGGCGCTCC
>JAIEPJ010000169.1 GCA_019749835.1 Phreatobacter sp.
CGCGGCTTCTCGGCGGCGGGCGCTGCGGCCGGTGCCGGGGCCTGAGCCGGCGGCCGGGGCGGTGCGAACGAGCGCGGCTTCGCCGAGACCTTCTCCACGACGACCGTCTTGGTGCGGCCGTGGCTGAAGCTCTGGCGAACCATGCTCTGTTCGTTACCGGCGGGCTTCTTCAGGCTGAGGGTCTTCCCCGTCAGGCTGATGGTCTTGTCGCCGGAGGTCTTCTCATCGGTCATTCGGTTCTGGTCCTGCACCAGGCGGCTGAGTCCTGGAAATTCGGTGTTTCGGCTCGTTGACGGAAGCCGGAGGTCCCCCTCCGGTCACGTCACCGGTGCGGTAAACCTCGAGGGCCATGCAGCGCGCGAGTGCATTTTCGCTCGGCCCGCCGGCGAGCAGCGCAGCATGTATCACATTCATGCGCCCCAATGCCAAATCCAATTGCAGCGAGGTGAACGCCGTCACCCGCGGCAGGGTATCGGGTTCGTCGCCGAAGAAGCGGCGCAGGACCTGGCCAAGCTTGCGGACGCCATCATCGCTGGCATCCGCGGCGTGAATAAGGCCTGCGGCGGTGTCGCCGGCCAGCGCCGCCTCGACCTTGGAGAAGCCGGCGACAACGGCGCCGGCCTTGTTGGCGAGCGACAGGGAGGCCAGCGCCTGAGCCTCGAGCAACTGGTCGACAAGCGCCGGCAGATCGGCAGGCCCCGCCACCGGGGTCTTGAAGGCACGGGCGAAGAGCTTGCGTCGGACCGCCTCGGCGACGGCGGCGCGGGTGGCCGTCACCCAGGCGCCACGCCCGGGCAGGCGGGCCTTGAGGTCGGGCACGACCATGGCGTCGGGCCCGAGGACGAAACGGATCAGGCCATCCGGCGCACCGGCGCGGCGGTTGACGATGCACGTGCGCTCACTGCCGGCGCGCCCCGTCAGGGGCCCGCCGTCCAGCACCGGCTCAGGCGCGTCGTTCTCCACCGCGATGACCACTCCCGCCCATCTCCCCGGCTCAGGCTTCGGCTTCGGCTTCGGCCGTCTCGGCCTCTGCGGCAGCCTCGGGCGCCTCGATCCAGCCGGCCTTGACGCGGGCCTGCATGATCATCGCCTCGGCATCGTCCTTGGTCAGTTCGAAGCCGTCGAGGAAGCCGGCATTCTTGACGGACTGGCCGTCCTTGCGCTCGGTCCAGCCGACGAGGTCGTCCGGCACGCAGCCGGCGAAGTCCTCGAGCGACTTCACGTCGTTCTCGCCGAGCTTGACCATCATGGCGGTGGTCAGGCCATCGACCTGGCGCAGGTCGTCGGCGACGCCGAGCTCCCGGCGCTTGGTGTCATGCTCGGCCTCGATGCGGGCGATATAGTCGAGGGCGCGGCGCTGCAGCTCCTGCGCGGTATCCTCGTCGAAGCCCTCGATGGAGGCGAGGTCGGAGAGTTCGACATAGGCGACCTCCTCGACCGAGCGGAAGCCCTCGGAGGTGAGGAGCTGGCCGACAACCTCGTCGACATCGAGCGAACCCATGAACAGCTTGGTGCGGGCCTCGAACTCGGCCTGGCGGCGCTCGCTCTCCTCGGCCTCGGTGAGGATGTCGATGTCCCAGCCGGTCAGCTGCGAGGCGAGCCGCACGTTCTGGCCGCGGCGGCCGATGGCGAGCGACAGCTGCGGATCGGGCACGACGACCTCGATGCGCTCGCGGTCCTCGTCGAGCACGACCTTGGCGACCTCGGCCGGGGCGAGGGCATTGACCACGAAAGTGGCGATGTCCGGGTTCCA
The DNA here is from genome assembly GCA_019749835.1 of Phreatobacter sp. Taxonomy (GTDB): domain Bacteria; phylum Pseudomonadota; class Alphaproteobacteria; order Rhizobiales; family Phreatobacteraceae; genus Phreatobacter. Next base: position 1,754 of record JAIEPJ010000169.1, read on the forward strand.
CGGGATGATGTCGACCTTCTCGCCCTGCAGCTCGGCGACGACCGCCTGGACACGCGAGCCGCGCATGCCGACGCAGGCGCCGACGGGGTCGATGGAGGAATCACGCGAGACGACGGCGATCTTGGCGCGCGAGCCGGGATCGCGGGCGACCGCCTTGATCTCGACGATGCCGTCATAGATCTCCGGCACTTCCTGGCCGAACAGCTTGGCCATGAACTGGGGATGGGTGCGGGACAGGAAGATCTGCGGCCCGCGCTGCTCGCGCCGGACGTCGAAGAGGTAGGCGCGGACGCGGTCGCCGTTGCGGAACATCTCGCGCGGGATCAGCTCGTCGCGGCGGATGATCGCCTCGCCGCGGCCGAGATCGACGACGACATTGCCATATTCGACGCGCTTGACGAGGCCCGAGACGATCTCGCCGACGCGGTCCTTGTACTCGTCGAACTGGCGGTCGCGCTCGGCCTCGCGGACCTTCTGGACGATGACCTGCTTGGCCGACTGGGCGGCGATGCGGCCGAAGTCGAAGGGCGGCAGGGTCTCGGCGATCCAGTCGCCCGGCTGGGCGGCGGGGTTCTTGCGGCGGGCCTCCTCGGTGGCGATCTGGGTCGCGACGTTCTCGATCTCGTCGACCACCTGCAGCAGGCGGGACAGGCGGATCTCACCGGACTTGGCATTGATCTCGGCGCGCACCTCGGTCTCCTGACCGTAGCGCGAGCGGGCCGCCTTCTGGATCGCGTCCTCCATGGCTTCGAGGACGATCTGGCGGTCGATCTGCTTCTCGCGTGCCACCGCATCCGCGATCTGCAGCAATTCCAGTCGGTTTGCCGAGACGGCCATTGGTCATTCCCCTCTAGCGGGATGGTTTGGGTTTGGCGTAGCGGCCCGGGCCCTTGGGCTTGGGGCCGCGCGAATAGGGCGTGCCGGGCGAAGGCTTCTTCTTTGGCGCCTCGGCGGCGCGGACCGGGCGGGGCGTGCCGGGACGGACGATGACGAGCTCGGTGTCGTCGGTGGCGTCCTCCGCCTCCCCGCCGTCCCCGTCGAGCTCCTCGTCCTCGTCGTCCTCGTCCATGGCGCGGCCGGCGGCCTTGGCGCGGCGCAGCGCCTCGCGGATGAGGTCGTCGGACAGCACGAGGCGCGCCTCGCCGATCTCCTCTATGGGCAGGATGATCTCGGCGGGCTCGTCGCCCTTGACGTCGGTGCGGCGGATCCTGGCGCCGGTCCCCTCGGCGCCGAGAATGAAGCCGCGGAAGCGCTTGCGGCCATCCTGGGCCACCGCCATCTCGATCTTCGCCTCATAGCCGGCCCAGCGCGCGAAATCGCCGGCGCGGACGAGCGGCCGGTCGATGCCGGGGGAGGAGATTTCGAGGTTGTAGGCGGCGGCAATCGGATCTTCCACGTCGAGGACCGGCGACAGCGACCGGCTGGTCGCCTCGCAATCGTCGATGGTGAAGGTGCCGTCGGGCCGCTCGGCCATGATCTGCAGCGTCGATCCGCCACCCTGCGAACCGGAAATGCGCACGCGCACGAGCCGGAAGCCGAGACCCTCCAGCACCGGCCCGGCGATGGCGGCGACGCGGGCGGCGACGCCCGTCTCGACGATCAGGCGCGGATCGGCGTCAGCCGGGGCAGGCGCCGCGGCGGGCAGATCATCGGTGAGGCGCGGCTCTTCCGCTGGCAATCGACACTCCGAAACTGGTCTCGTCGGCGGCGGAAACAAAAAGAGC
>JAIEPJ010000062.1 GCA_019749835.1 Phreatobacter sp.
AAAGACTTGAAGCGGTTCATGGCGGTGGTCCCTTTGGTGTGGCAGAGGCGTCTCCCGCCCCGATGTCCAGACCCTAGACCCGCCCCACAGCCCGGGATGTTCCCGCCGGAACAGGGGCACGATTTTCTGAAGACCAAGGGCTTGCGCGATGGCTGCACCGGCCCCGGACAGCGCCGGTGCGGAGCGCCGGAGGGTAGGACGCCCGGCTATTCCGCCGCCGAGGGCAGGTCCTGCGAGACATCGACCGGGCCGGCCGGATCGCCGGGTGCTGTCTCGCATCCGAGGTCGGGCGAGGCGACGATGCGCCGCCCGCGGAAATCGGTGCGCACGACGAACAGACCCCGCTCCTCGAAATAGGCGATGAGCCGCCGCGCCCGGCTCGGCGAATGGCTGCCGTAGACACGGGCGATGGTGGCGTCGGACGGGCACGGCGCCCCCGTCAGCGCGGCGCGGGCGATGACGAGGAACACGCCCTGCAGATCGTCCGGCAGGCCGGCGGAGAGGGTCACCGCCTGCGGCCAGCCTTCCTCGCCTTCCCGCGTCATGTCGACGCCGGCCCGCGCCACGGCGAAGCGGCGGCGGAAATCGGCGAGGGTCAGTGGCTCGCCCGGCACGCGGCGGATACGGCAACGCACGAGGAAGTCCTGATAGAGCACCGCAACCGTCCGGAAGGCGGCGTCGGGATCAACGAGGATCTCGCGCAGCACCTCGTCGATCCGCGCCGCATGGTCGGCTTCGGCGATGACCGGCAGCAGCGGTTCCGCCGGCTCCTCCGCCTTCGGCCGTGCCTGGGCAAGCTGGGTCAGGATATCAGCGGTCGACACCGGTGGCGGTGGCCGCCTCACGGGCATCGCCCTGACTTCGTCGGCGGCGGGGGTGAAGATCAGGTCGCGCGCATCCGCCGGCGCCGGCGCCTCCGGCAGCGGCGTCAGCTTCGGACTGGTCGAGCGGGCGGAGGTCTCGACCGTCCCGATGGTCACCGGCAACGGCCGACGCGACAGGGCCGGCCCCAGCGCGACGAAATGGCCGCGGGCGAGGTCGCGGAACATCTCGGACTGCCGGCGGTCCATGCCGAGAAGGTCGGCGGCGCGGGCCATGTCGATGTCAAGGAAGGTGCGGCCCATCAGGAAGTTCGAGGCCTCCGCCGCGACGTTCTTGGCGAGCTTGGCGAGCCGCTGGGTGGCGATGACGCCGGCAAGGCCGCGTTTGCGGCCGCGGCACATCAGATTGGTCATGGCGCCGAGCGAGAGCTTGCGCGCCTCGTCCGACACCTCGCCGGCCACCGCCGGGGCGAAGAGCTGCGCCTCGTCCACCACCACGAGGACCGGGTACCAGTGGTCGCGGTCGGCGTCGAAGAGGCCGCCGAGGAAGGCCGCAGCGCAGCGCATCTGCTGCTCGACGTCGAGACCCTCAAGGTTGAGGACGACGGAGACTCGGTGCTGCCGGATCCGCGCGGCGATGCGGGTGAGTTCGGCCTCGCTGCGCTCGGCATCGACCACGACATGGCCGTAGCGGTCGGCGAGCGTGACGAAATCGCCCTCCGGATCGATGACGCATTGCTGCACCCAGGGCGCACTCTGCTCCAGCAGCCGCCGCAGGAGGTGCGACTTGCCCGAGCCGGAATTGCCCTGCACCAGCAGGCGGGTCGCCAGCAACTCCTCGAGATCGAGCGTGGCCGCCTTCCCGCCGGACTGCGACCCCATGTCGATATCGACTTTCATCCCGACTCAGGAACCCTCATCCACTGCGCCGGCTGTCCTAGCATCACTGCGCGGCGCGCGCCTCCTCCCAGTCTACAAAACCCACAGGAAGCGCGTGGGCACTGGCCGGCGCGCCCGCAATGGGCTATGCCCCGCCGCTTTCCGCAGGAAGGCCCCGTCCGTGGCAAAGCCCGCCCCCCTCTCCATCGGCATCGACTTCGGCACGACCAATACCGTCGTGGCCATGGCCGGCGAAGACGGCGTGGCCGAGGCCGTCACCTTTCGCCACGACGGCGCCACCCTGAAGGGCTTCGTCACGGCGCTGTGCTACTGGCAGGAGCGCGCCGACGGCAGGCTAGCGAACCGTGTCGAAGGCGGCCCCTTCGCGATGGACCAGCTCATGACGGGCGGCGGCGCGCAGCGCTTCATCCAGTCGTTCAAGAGCTTCGCCGCCAGCGCCAGTTTCAAGGATACGCGGATCTTCGGCCAGACCACGCGGTTCGAGGACCTGCTCGTCGCCTTCATCCAGACGCTCAGGCGCCACGCCGACCGCGACCTCGACTGGTCCGGCGCCCGGGTGCAGATCGGCCGCCCCGTCCGCTTCGCCGGCGGCAATCCGGACGAGGCCCTCGCCATGCAGCGCTACCGCGACGCTTTCGGCCGCCTCGGCCTGACCGATGCGCATTATGTCTATGAACCGGTCGGTGCTGCCTTCTTCTATGCCCGCGCCCTCGACCGCGACGCCACCGTGCTGGTCGCCGATTTCGGCGGCGGCACCTCCGACTTCTCGGTCATGCGCTTCGCCAGGCGGGACGGTCGCCTGACCGCCACACCGCTCTCCCATGCCGGGATCGGCATCGCCGGCGACAGTTTCGACTACCGGATCGTCGACCACATGGTCTCGCCGGCCCTCGGCAAGGGCTCGGACTACCGCTCGCTCGACAAGCTGCTGACGGTGCCCAACCGCTACTACGCCAATCTCGCCCGCTGGCATCAGCTGGCCATGATGAAGTCGAACGGCGACCTCGCCGGCCTGCGCGATCTCGCGAAGGTCGCGGTGGAGCCGGACAGGCTGCACCGCTTCATCGACATCATCGACTATGATCTGGGCCTGGCCCTTTACCGGGCGGTCTCGGAGGCGAAGGTCACGCTGTCCGCCGCCGCCGAGGCGGAGTTCCGCTTCATCGCCGAGGACGTCGCCATCACCGGCCGCATCACCCGCGCGGACTTCGAATCCTGGATCGCCGGGGACGTGGCGCGGATCGGTGCCACCGTCGACGAGGCCCTCACCCGGGCCGGCATCCGCGAGAGCGAGATCGACCAGGTCTTCCTCACCGGCGGCACCTCCTTCGTTCCCGCCATTCGCCGCCTCTTCACTGACCGTTTCGACGAGGCAAGGCTCACCAATGGCGACCAGTTCGAATCCATCGCCTATGGACTCGCCCTGATAGGCCACGAGCCTGATGCCGGGCGCTGGGCCGCCTGAGGCCCCGCGGGGGGAATGCCCGCCCCGCGTGCCGGGGCCCTTATCGCCGGAGCCTGTCCTGCGGCATCATTGTCCTGTCGACATCGTCAGGAAGGGCGCAGCGTGACCATTCTCATCACTGGAGGCACCGGCTTTGTCGGCGCCGCGACCGTCGACCACCTGGCTGCAGCCGGCGAGGAGGTGGTGGTGCTCGCCGCCCATGCGCCAGAGCCCGGCTGGCTACCGCACGGCGTCGCCGTGACCATCGGCGATGTCAGGGACGGCGACGGCCTGCGTGCCCTGATGAGCGCCCACCGCTTCTCGGCGGTGATCCATGCCGCCGCCATCACCGCAGGACCCGACATGGAGCGCGCCCATCCCGAGCGGATCGTCTCGGTCAATGTCGGCGG
>JAIEPJ010000040.1 GCA_019749835.1 Phreatobacter sp.
CTCCGGGGTGATCTCCGGATCGGGATTGGCCATGGCGAAGATGATCGGCTTCGGCGCCATGGACATGACCATCTCGGGGGTGAGCGCACCCTTGACCGACAGGCCGAAGAAGACGTCGGCGCCTTTCACCGCCTCGGCGAGGGTCCGCGCATCGGTCGTCACGGCATGGCCTGACTTCCACTGGTTCATGCCCTCGGTCCGGCCGCGCCAGATCGTGCCCTTGGTGTCGCAGAGCGTGACGTTGTCGGGCGTGAAGCCCATGGCCTTGAGGAGCTCGACGCAGGCGATGCCGGCGGCGCCGGCGCCGTTGACGACCAGGCGGGTCGTCTTGATGTCGCGGCCGGTGATGTCCATCGCATTGATCAGGCCGGCTGCGGCGATGATCGCCGTGCCGTGCTGGTCGTCATGGAACACCGGAATGTCCATGAGCTCCTGCAGGCGCTGCTCGATGATGAAGCACTCGGGCGCCTTGATGTCCTCGAGGTTGATGCCGCCGAAGGAGGGGCCGAGATAGCGCACCGCATCGATGAACTTGTCGGCGTCCTCGGTATCGATCTCCAGGTCGATGGAATCGACGTCGGCGAAGCGCTTGAACAGAACCGCCTTGCCTTCCATGACCGGCTTGGAGGCCAGCGCGCCGAGATTGCCGAGGCCGAGGATGGCCGTGCCGTTGGTGATCACGGCGACCATGTTGCCGCGCGTCGTATAGTCGAAGGCGCGCGCCGGATCCTCGGCGATGGCAAGGACAGGAACCGCCACGCCCGGGGAATAGGCGAGCGACAGGTCGCGCTGCGTCGCCATGGGCTTGGTCGGCACGATCTCAAGCTTGCCGGGCTTGCCGACCTGATGGAAGGCCAGCGCCTCCTGGTCCGTGATGGTCGGGCGGTTGCGTCGGCCGGTCGTGTTGTCGGTCGCCATGTCGGGTTCTTCTTGCAGCGTTCCTCGGAAGGGAGGGGGACCATAGGGTTTGCCCACCCGGACGGCAACGGGCCGTGAGGCGGAGAGTGGCTGCGCCCGTCAGGCCGCCCGTCCAGCCGCCCAGCCGGACGACCAGGCCCACTGGAAATTGTAGCCGCCGAGCCAGCCGGTCACGTCCACCGCCTCGCCGATGAAGAACAGGCCGGGGACGGATTTCGCTGCCATGGTCTGCTGGTCGAGCCCTGCGGTATCGACGCCGCCGAGGGTGACCTCTGCCGTGCGCCAGCCTTCGGTGCCGGCAGGGCGGATGCGCCAGGCATTGACCGCCGCGTCGATGCCGGCGAGCACCTTGTCGGAACAGTCGGCGAGATTGCCGGCGAGGCCCTGGCTCGCCGCGACGGCCTGGGCGAGACGCCGCGGCAGGATCTCGGCGAGAACCGTCTGCACCGCCTGACGGCCGTTACGCGCCCGCGCCGCCTTCAGGCCCTCGAGGACGTTCACGCCGGGCGCCAGCGAGACGACGATGTCGTCGCCCTCGCGCCAGTAGCTGGAGATCTGCAGCACGGCCGGGCCGGAAAGGCCGCGATGGGTGAAGAGCACTGCCTCGGAAAAGCGCGTCTTGCCGTGGCCGACCACCGCCTCCTCCACCGCGATACCGGCGAGCGGCGTCAGGGTTGCCAGCATGTCGGGCGCGAAGGTGAGGGGGACGAGGGCCGGGCGTGGCGGGACGACGGCGAGGCCGAAACGTGCGGCGATGTCATAGGCGAGGCCGGTGGCCCCCATTTTCGGGATGGACTTACCGCCCGAGGCGACGACCAGCGAGGCGCAGCGGATGTCACGGTCGGAGAGCCGGACGGCAAATCCCTCCTCCGTCCGGGCGATGTCCTCGACACCGGTGGCGAGCCTGAGCGTCACCCCGGCCCTGTCCATCTCGTCCGTCAGCATGGCGATGATCTGCCGGGCCGAGCCGTCGCAGAAGAGCTGGCCGAGGGTCTTCTCGTGCCAGGCGATGCGGTGGCTGTCGACCAGGGCGATGAAGTCGCGCTGGGTGTAGCGGGCGAGCGCCGAGATGGCGAAGCGCGGGTTCTGCGACAGGAAGTTCTTCGGCGATGTGCCGAGATTGGTGAAATTGCAGCGCCCGCCGCCCGAGATGCGGATCTTCTCGCCCGGCGCCTCGGCATGGTCGACGACGAGGACGGAGCGGCCGCGCCGTCCGGCCTCGATGGCGCACATCATGCCGGCGGCGCCGGCCCCGATCACCAGGACGTCGACGGTCAGCGGACGGGTCACTCCGCCGGTGTCCGTCCGGCCGGAGGCGCATCGTCGCGCTTCAGGTAGGGATAGCGGTCGGCGAAGGCGCCGGTATAGCCGAGATTGCGGGCCGTCGGCGACCGGACGAGCGCCTTCTTGTCGACGATGCGGGTGCCGAGCAGGCGGTCTGCGATCGCCGTGGTGATGCCGAAATTGCGGTTCTCGTCGACATAGTGGTGCAGGGCATGTTCCTGCCGCCGCGCCGCGAAGTAGCGCGAGCGCAGGTCGCCGTCCATGTGGCAGGCGAAATGGACGATCTCGTAGAAGGCGAAGAGCGCGAAGGCGATGGCGACGATCGGGGCGATCGGCCTCATGCCGACCAGCCATGCGAGGCCCGCCACCACGGCCACCAGCAGCACGACGCTGGCGGGATGGGCGAGGATCACCCGGGTGTCCTTGGGATCCATGTGGTGGGCATAGTGGACGCGGTTCCAGAACTGCGCCGTGGCCGAGGTCTTGGCGAGTTCAAGCCAGTGCAGGACATATTTGTGGGTCACGAATTCGACGGCGGGCAGCAGACACACCCCGATCACCGCGGCGAAGAGCGTCCACAGGAGGCCCGCCGTCAGGGCGGCATAGACGAAGAAGACGGCGGCAAGCCCGGAATAGAGCAGCACCGCGCCGCGGGCGTCGGGATGGCGCAGAACGGCAAACGTATCGGCGGCAAGCGCGCGAATTTCCTGGGGCAGGGACATGCGGGTGCGTCTCGGATGGGGGGATCAGCGGCGGCGACCTCGTTGCTCTCCTCTATCCCATCCCGCCGGGCGAGGGGAAGGCAAACGGGCGTGATCGCCAGTGTGATTTCAGCCTTGCCCGTGCCGAACGGCGGATGGCGAAGAGGCCGGCGAGCGGAGACGATGGCGCCAGCCCTCGAACGATCCGGCGAGACCGATGACCAGCCTTCTTCCGACCGATGCCGAAGCCTTCGACCGCCTGATGGCCGCGCGTCATTCCTGCCGCGCCTTCCGGCCCGAGCCGATCCCGCGGGCGACGATCGCGGCGATCCTGACGACGGCGCAGAAGACCGCCTCCTGGAACAATACCCAGCCCTGGCAGGTGGTGATCGCCAGCGGCGGCGCGGTCGAGCGCTTCCGTGCGCTGATGCTCCAACTCGCCTCCGGCGGGGCGGAGCCGGCGAGCGATTTTCCCTTCCCGCGCGAGTATCGGGGGGCGCTTCTGGAGCGGCGGCGGGCCTGCGGCTTCCAGCTCTATGACGCGGTGGGGGTCCAGCGCGGCGACAAGGCCGCCTATGCCCGCCAGTCCCTGCGCAACTTCGCGCTGTTCGATGCGCCGCATGTGGCGATCATTACCACGGATGAGGCGCTCGGCGCCTATGGGGCGCTGGATTGCGGCGCCTATGTCAGCAATTTCATGACGGCGGCGACAGCCCACGGCGTCGCGACCATCGCCCAGGCGGCCCTCGCCGTCCATGC
>JAIEPJ010000030.1 GCA_019749835.1 Phreatobacter sp.
TGCCCATCAGCTGGTCGAGGACATTGCCGCCGCCGGCGCCGCCCGGCGCCGATCCCGCGACAGCGGGAGGAGCGGCATTGGGGCTGGAGGGCGCTCCGCCCTGCGCCTGGCGCAGCGCGGCACCCAGCTGATCCATCAGGCCGCCGCCACCAGCCTGCTGGCCCGCGGCGGGCGCGCCGCCTCCAAGGCTGCCGAGCAATCCGCCAAGGCCGCCAAGACCGCCCGCACCAGACTGTCCGGCTGCGCCCGGCTGGCCCCGCTGCGCCATATCCGCCAGCTGGCCGAGAAGGCCGCCCGCGCCGCCCTGCTGCCTGCCACCGGCGAGGACGGAGGTCAGAATTTTGGAAATGTCGGTCAAAGGCTTTCTCCCTGGGACGTCATCGAGACTTATGCATCGGCTGTGGTGCAGCAAGTGCGACAAGTGGGCCGATTTGATGTCGCTCCGTTTCAGGGGCGCAGCGATCGCGCCGCCCGCGCCAGAACCGTGATGCGGTCGAAGTCGCTGGCTGCCAGTGCGTCGTCCGGCACGATCCACGATCCGCCGACCGCCCCGACATTGGCCAGGGCGAGATAGCTGGGCGCCTTGGCCGCATCGATGCCGCCAGTCGGGCAGAAGACCAGCCCGGGCAGCGGCCCCGACAGGCTCTTCAGGAAGGCAGCACCACCCGAGGGCTCGGCAGGAAAGAATTTCAGCGCGGCAAAGCCGCGGGCGGCGAGAGCCATGGCCTCGGTGACCGTGGCGCAGCCCGGCAGGACCGGGATGGGGACGGTCGCAAGAGCATCGGCCAGCGCCGACGGCGTGCCGGGGGAGACGAGGAACCGCGCCCCTGCCGCTGTCGCCACCTGGATGTCCTCCATCCGGGTGATCGTCCCGGCGCCGACAAGGGCCTCGGGAACCTCGCGCGCGATCTCGCGGATCGCGTCGAGCGCCTGGGGCGTGCGCAGCGTGACCTCGATGACCGGCAGCCCGCCGGCGACGAGCGCGCGCGCGAGCGGTACGGCCTGCCGCACATCCTTGATGGTGAGAACCGGAATGACGGGAGCGAGGGCGAGCAGCGGGCGGGCATCGGGGAGCATGGCAGGTCTCCAGGGTGAACCCGGCAGCCCTAGCATCCTCCATCGCCCCGGGTCACCTCCCCCGGGCATGGCGCCACAGTTCATCGGCCTGATGCGACGGCTCCCGGCCCGCCCGGACGCGGCAGAAGCGGCAGCCGGGCCTGGTCCTTCAGCGTCTCCAGCACGATCGACGAGCGGACGCGCGCCACGCTCTCATGCGGCAGCAGCTCCTCGTTGACGAGGGTGGAGAGGCCCTTCAGGTCGCGCACCACCAGCTTGAGCAGATAGTCGGCATCCCCGGTCATGGCATGCGCCTCCTGGACCTCCGGCATGGCGCGCACGAGATCGCCGAAGCGCTTCGCGTTCAACCCCGAATGGGTGGCGAGCGACACGAAGATATAGACCGTCACGCCGAAGCCGAGCCGGGCGGCATCGAGATCGGCGCGGTAGCGGCGGATGAGCCCCTCCTCCTCCAGCCTCTGCCGCCGCCGCGACACCTGGCTGGCCGACAGGCGCACCAGATCGGCGAGTTGCTGGTTGGTTCGTGCGCCATCCTCCTGCAACGCGTCGAGCAGGCGCAGGTCGAAGCCGTCAACCGAGACACTTTCGTTCATCTCGCGAGACAATCATGCATGGTTCGTGCAGACAAGAGCCAAAGGCGCCCGATCTTCTCACGCTCCTTGCACTGCGATTGCACGATACTCGCCATCGACATCGACCCAGCCAGAGGATGATTCCATGGGCCCGTTCCCCCACGAAGCCCCGCCCGCCGCGATCAGCGACCAGAACCCGATGGGCACCGACGGCTTCGAGTTCGTCGAGTTCGCCCATCCCGATCCGGCAGCGCTGAAGACGGTGCTCTCGCTGATGGGTTTCCAGGCGGTGGCACGCCATCGCTCGAAGGATGTCACGCTGTTCCGCCAGGGCGACGTGAACTACATCGTCAATGCCGAGCCCGACAGCTTCGCCGCCGCCTTCGCCGCCGAGCACGGCCCCTGCGCCTGTGCCATGGCCTTCCGGGTCACGGACGCGAAATACGCCTATGAGCGCGCCATCGCGCTCGGCGCCGAGCCCTATATCGGCAAGGTCGGGCCGATGGAGCTCTCCATTCCCGCGGTCAAGGGCATCGGCGGCTCGCTGCTCTATTTCGTCGACCGCTACGGCGACAAGGGCTCGATCTACGACGTCGACTTCGTCTGGACCGGCGAGCGCGATCCCCATCCCGAACAGGCGGGCCTCTATTATCTCGACCACCTCACCCACAACGTCCACCGCGGCCGCATGGACCATTGGGCCGGCTGGTACGAGAAGCTCTTCAACTTCCGCGAGATCCGCTTCTTCAACATCGAGGGCAAGCTCACCGGCCTGATCTCCCGCGCCCTCACGTCGCCCTGCGGCAAGATCCGCATCCCGATCAACGAGAGCCTCGACGACAAGAGCCAGATCGAGGAATATCTCAAGGAATACAAGGGCGAGGGCATCCAGCACATCGCCTGCGGCTCGCGCGACATCTATGGCACCGTCGAGGCGCTGCGCGCCAACGGCCTGCCCTTCATGCCCTCGCCGCCGGCCACCTATTACGAGAAGATCGATGCCCGCGTGCCCGGCCACGGCGAGCCGGTCGACCGCATGAAGGCCACCGGCATCCTCATCGACGGCGAAGGCGCGGTCGCCATCGGCGAGAAGGAAGGCCGCATGTCGCGCGTCCTCCTGCAGATCTTTTCCGGCACCGTGCTGGGCCCGATCTTCTTCGAATTCATCCAGCGCAAGGGTGACGACGGCTTCGGCGAGGGCAATTTCCGCGCCCTCTTCGAGTCCATCGAGGAGGACCAGATCCGCCGCGGCGTCATCGGCGGCAAGGCGGCGTGAGGGCCGCCGGGGCGTCAATCTAGGATTATTGTCCTTGACAGCGCAACGCTGGTGAGGTAGGATTTCCGCATATTCGATATCTGCGCCCTGACCCCGCTTGAGCAAGTCGTGGATGCCCGGGCCAAGCCCGGGCATGACGGGGACAGGCTGACGCCAGCTCTCCAGCGGCAGGCTCGAGAGCTCCCGTCAGTCCCGGGCTTGGGCCCTGGCAAAGCCTCGAACACCGCCCTTGCAGGGCCACGTGGATGGTCAGCGCGACGGACGAGGGCCGAGATCAGCCTTCAGGGCCTGATGGGCGTCACGCCGCCAGCCGCCCCTCGGTCACGGCGTGGCAGGCGACCGTCCCGAACTCATCCGTCACCGATGCCGGCACCTCGCTGCGGCAACGGCCGTTGGCGAGCGGGCAGCGCGGATTGAAGGGGCAGCCCGATGGCGGCGTGATGGGGTTCGGGATCTCGCCCAGCACGGGCTTGCGCGCGCGGCCGGTCATGTCGAGGTCCGGAACGGCATCGAGCAGCATGCGCGTATAGGGATGGCGCGGCGCCGCGAAGAGCTGCCGGCCCGGCGCCACCTCGACCAGGCGGCCGAGATACATGACGCCGATCCGCGTCGCCATGTGCCTGACGACCGCGAGATTGTGCGAGATGAACAGGTAGGTCAGCCCGAACTCGTCCTGCAGGTCGCGCATCAGGTTGAGGATCTGCGCCTGCACCGAGACGTCGAGCGCCGAGGTCGGCTCGTCGCAGACGA
>JAIEPJ010000277.1 GCA_019749835.1 Phreatobacter sp.
CCTCGGCGCGACGCCGGCGCCCGCTCTCGTCCTTGTCCCCCAGGACCTTCGGACCGCCGATCCGGTGCGGGCTGACGAACTGATCGCTGGCGTCTATGTCTTTGCCGGTCGCATCGTCACCGGTCCCGACCCCTTCGTCGCCACGCCGCCCAATGTCGAATGGGCCGAGGCGCTGGCCGGGTTCTCGTGGCTGCGGCATCTGCGCGCCGCCGGGACGCCGGAAGCCGCCGACGCGGCCCGGCGCCTGGTGCAGGCCTGGATCGATGCCCAGGCGCGTGGTCGGCCGATCCCCAGCTCCGTGCCGCTTTCGGCCGAACGGATCCGTGCCTGGATCGGCGCTTCCGGTCTGCTTCTCGCCGGAGCGGATCAGGTCTTCTACCGGCGTTTCTCGCGCGCCCTCTGGCGGCAGGTGCGCCAGCTGGAGTTCCAGGTCGCCCGCCTGTCTCCCGGCGTCGAGCGGCTGGCGGTGCTCATCGCCCTGGTCACTGCCGGGCTGTGCATGGACGGCGAGGACAGGCTGGTGGCGCGCGCCGCCCGCCTGCTCGGCGACGAACTGGACCGCCAGATCCTCCCCGACGGCTGCCATGTGAGCCGAGACCCCAGCGTGCTGGTGGGTCTCGTTCTCGATCTCCTGCCGCTGCGCCAACTCTTCCCCGCCCGCAACGCCACGCCCCCCGCCGCCATCCTGACGGCGGTGGACCGGATGATGCCGATGATCCGCTTCTTCCAGCACGGGGACGGCACGCTCGCCCGGTTCAATGGCATGGGCCAGACAGCCATCGACCAGGTCGCGACCGCGCTCGCCTATGACGAGACGCGCGGTCTGACGCCGGCTTCGGCGCCCCGCGGCGGCTATGAGCGGCTCGAGGCCGGCGGCACCATCATTCTCGTCGATACCGGACCGGCGCCGCCAGCCGCCTTCAGTGCAAGGGCCCATGCCGGCTGTCTGTCGCTCGAATTCTCCTCCGGGCTCGACACGATCGTCATCAATTGCGGCAGGCCATCCCTTCAGCGCGCCACCTGGCACATGCAGGCCCGCAAGACGGCCGCCCATTCCACGGTGACCGTCGCCGACAGGTCGTCGATGACGATCGGCCACGGGCTCTATACGGCGGGTCTGGTCCTGTCCGGTCCAAGCGAGGTCTCGTGTCAGAGGCAGGACCTGACGCTCGATGCCCGTCACGATGGCTATCGCGGCCGGTGCGGAGTCCTGCACGGCCGGCGGCTCCGCCTGTCCGGCGATGGCGGCCTGCTTGAGGGCGTCGACCGGATCGAGGGCGAAGACCGGGCCTATGTCCTGCGCTTCCACATCCATCCGTCCATCACGCTGATCCCCACCGAGCATCCGCGCGCCGCGCTGCTGCGCCTGGCCAGCGGCGAGGGATGGCGCTTCCTCGCCGACCAGCCGGTGGCCATCGAGGAGAGCGTGGCGCTGACGCTCGCCGAGGGGCCGCGCCGCACGCTGCAACTGACCGTGGCCGTCGCATCCTCGGCCGCCGTTCCCGCGGTGTCCTGGTCCTTCCAGAAGCTCGAACGGCCGCGGCCAGCCGCCATCGCCGAGCCCGAGCCCGAACTGCCGCTCTGAGCAGCGCGCGGGTCGGACGACCCGCAAAAGCGGTTTCGGGCCCGCTTTGCGCGTGCTAGAGCGCGCTTCATTCCCCCGCGCCCGCCGGAGTTGTCCGCCTTGCCGAATGCCAATCCCATTGCCCGTGCCCTGCTGTCCGTTTCCGACAAGACGGGAATCGTCGATTTCGCCCGGGACCTCGCCGCGATGGGCGTGGCACTGGTGTCCACCGGCGGCACCTTCAAGACGCTGAAGGATGCGGGTCTGGCGGTCACGGAAGTTGCCGACCTGACCGGATTTCCGGAGATGATGGACGGGCGGGTCAAGACCCTGCATCCGAAGGTCCATGGCGGGCTTCTCGCCATTCGTGGCAACGAAGAGCATGGGGCCGCCGCCAGGGCCCACGGCATCCTGCCGATCGATCTGCTGGTGGTGAATCTCTATCCGTTCGAGGCGACGATTGCGCGGGGCGCTGGCTGGGACGACACGATCGAGAATATCGACATTGGTGGCCCCGCCATGATCCGTGCGGCCTCCAAGAACCACGATGCGGTGACCGTGATTGTGGATGGTGCCGACTATGGCCCTGTGGTCGATGCGATGAAGGCGAATGGCGGCGCCACCACGCTCGATCTGCGCCGACGCCTCGCCGCCAAGGCCTATGCCCGGACGGCCGCCTATGATGCGGCCATTTCCAACTGGCTGTTCAACGAACTCGACGAGACGGCGACGCCCTACCGCGCCTTCGGGGGAACGCTGGCGCAGAGCCTGCGCTATGGCGAGAATCCGCACCAGTGGGCGGCCTTCTACAAGACCCCGCAGGGGCCGAATGCCCGGCCCGGCGTGGCAACGATCCGCCAGTTGCAGGGCAAGGAACTATCCTACAACAACATCAACGATACGGATGCGGCCTATGAGCTGATCGGCGAGTTCGATCCGGCACGAACGGCAGCCGTCGCCATCATCAAGCACGCCAATCCCTGCGGTGTTGCCGAGGCCTCGACTCTGCTGGAGGCCTATGAGCGGGCCTTCGCCTGTGATCCCGTCTCGCCCTTCGGCGGCATCATCGCGCTCAACCGCACCCTCGACGCGGAGGCGGCCCGCAAGATCGTGCAGATCCTCACCGAGGTGATCATCGCACCCGACGCGACCGACGAGGCGAAGGCCATCCTTGCGACCAAGAAGAATCTGCGCCTGCTGCTCGCTGGCGGCCTGCCCGATCCGAAGGCGCCGGGGATCACAGTCAAGACGGTGGCAGGCGGCCTGTTGGTCCAGTCGCGCGACAATGCCGTCGTCGACGACTTGCAGCTGAAGGTCGTCACCAAGCGTGCGCCGACGGCCCAGGAGCTGTCCGATCTCCGCTTCGCCTTCCGCGTTGCCAAGCACGTGAAATCGAACACGATCGTCTATGCCAAGGACGGCGCAACGGTCGGCATCGGAGCCGGCCAGATGAGCCGGGTGGATTCGGCCCGGATCGTCGCCCGCAAGGCGGAAGATGCGGCGGTCGCCGGCGGCTGGACGATCCCGCTCACCAAGGGATCGGTGGTTGCCTCCGACGCGTTCTTCCCCTTCGCCGACGGCCTGCTCGCGGCGGTTGATGCCGGTGCAACGGCGGTGATCCAGCCAGGTGGCTCGATGCGCGACCAGGAGGTCATCGACGCGGCCGATGCTGCCGGGCTCGCCATGGTCTTCACCGGAGTCCGCCACTTCCGCCATTGAGCACGCATCCCCACATGCCAGCGGGCGACCCTGAGGAGACCATCCCATGCTGCTTTCCACGACGCCGGCGCTCGAGGGCGGACGGATCATCCGCTACAACGGCATCGTCACCGGCGAGGTCATCCTCGGGGCCAACATCTTCCGCGATCTCTTCGCTTCGATCCGCGACGTTGTCGGCGGCCGGTCCGGCGCCTACGAGACGGTCCTGCGGGACGGTCGGACAACCGCGTTCCAGGAAATGATGGCGGAGGCCCAACGACTCGGCGCCAATGCCATCGTCGGCATCGACATCGACTACGAGACGCTCGGCAAGTCCATGCTGATGGTCTCGGTGTCCGGGACGGCCGTCACCGGCGAGATGCTGATGGGCCAGCAGGCGCCGAGCCAGCCCACGGGGTTCGGCGGTTCG
>JAIEPJ010000181.1 GCA_019749835.1 Phreatobacter sp.
AAGGACATGGGATGGGCATGGAGCGTCATGGGGCGCCGCCGTCTATCGTTGGTCTGCACAAGGGTCCAGCGTCGTGGATCACACGAGGCATGGGTCAGCATTGATCATCGTCGATCGACGACGATTCGCATAATCGTTCGTCCCGGAAGGCTTAATGACGCCCTCGTCGGCGGCGTCGTTCAGGCGCTGAGGCCTTCGCTGACTTTGACCTTGGTCTTCCGCGGAATGCCGTAGGCCTTGTCGACGGCGATCCGGCCGCTGCGGACGAGGGTTCTGATCCCTGAGCGATCGCCTAGCCGCCTTGTGTTCTGGTTCAGCATGTCGGTGAAGGTGGCATGGACATATCGAAGGTCCGATGCGGCCACCTTCTCGATGATGCCAATCATCCTTTCAGGGCTGAGGTGCACCGCCCGTGTCATCAGATTGCATGTGAGGAACACGTTGAGGCGCTTCCCAAGCCGGCGAAGGCCCTCATCGGCGGCGAGGGGTCGTGCCTCCTCATGGAAGTCCGGGGAACCGGGCTCGATCATCTTTCGCTTGCCGAAGAACAGTCCCTTCTTCGGGTCGTTCAGGTAGGCAGTGAACTCTGGCACGGTCGCTTCGAGGCCGGGCACCCGTTCCAGCAGATAAGCCTTGGCGTCTTGGGGCCCGAAACTGTCCTTGAGATACCGTAGGCCGTCGGCGCCATGGTGGAAGGCGTCGGTCTTCATCATCCGCCGGCCGCCGCCGGCGTCGAAGAACTCCGGCTGCTGCACGGCGCCCTTGAAGAGATCGAGCATGGCGATCGTGCTGGGGTTATGGGAGAGCAGCGTCATCGCGTCGTGCTTGTGGACGCTGCTGTCCATCTCGCCCAGCGTCGTGCGGATTTCACTCTGGCTCGCCTGGATCTGGAAGGGCCAGGGCGTGTTGGACTCAATCCTTTCTGGTCGCTGCGTGGCCGTGGTCACGAAGTCGATCATGTCCTTGCGCGGATCATCGCTGCTCATGGCGCTTGTCCTCACCGGCTCATTGCTGGGTTCATGGCCGGGTTCTTGGCTGCGGGATCGAGGATCGCATCGATCTCCTTCTGGCCGTCCTTCATGGCCCTGTGCATCCGCCAGCGGTCCTCGACGCGCGTGATGCTGTTGCGGTGGGCGTGGCGCAGGTCATGGCAGGCACGCGCGACCACCTTGTCGGGCAGCGACCGGACGATGGCGATCGCCTTGTCGCGATCGATATGCACCGCGCGGGTCGGCGTCGGATTGGTGATCCTGTTGTCCTCGAATTTCAGGATACGGATGGCAGAGATCCGGCGCGCATTGTGCCGCGCCCGCTCCATCCGATCCTGGTCGTCATAGCTCGAGCCGTTGACATCCCTTCCCCCCATGCCCCGGCGCGAG
This sequence comes from Phreatobacter sp., assembly GCA_019749835.1. Classification (GTDB taxonomy): domain Bacteria; phylum Pseudomonadota; class Alphaproteobacteria; order Rhizobiales; family Phreatobacteraceae; genus Phreatobacter. The sequence goes on from JAIEPJ010000181.1 coordinate 1,380, forward strand.
ACGACCTGGCGGTAGGCGGGATCATGCATCTCGAGGTTCTTCACTCGCGAATTGACGAGGTCGAAGGCGGTGCCGGGCCCGAAGGTCTTCTTCAGGTGGTCGAGACCGACGAGGCCCCGATGGTTCGTTCCGGTTCGCTCGCGATGACCGGCCTCGTCCGTCTTGAACTCCGGCTGGACCACTGCGTCGGAGAAGGTTTTGAGCGTTGCGACGGTCTCCCGGGACATCAGGTCGGCGTCCATCATCACGGACTTCAGTGACGCCCCCATGGTCACGGCATCGGTGTTCTGCGCCACGGCCTCGCGGATCTCGCTTAAGGAAGCCTGAATCTGGAAGGTCCACAGGGGACCCTCATTGTCGGGGCGGTTCAGCGTGTTCTGCTGGATGATGCCGACCATCTCCTCGCGCATCTCGTCGAGGGACTTCTTTTGCGCGAACTCGCGGGGCAGTTCAGCGGGAAGGTCGAGCGGCACGAGGAAGTGGCGCTCGACCTGGACCGGACCGTCGTCGAAGTGGTTCTTGAAATACCCATCATCGGCCGTCATGCCCGGCGGCAGATGCTGCCCGGGCCACACGGCGACGGTTCGTCCCGCGCTGTCTTTTCCGAGCGTGAACTCATGCGGGGCGCCGCCCTTGGCGCGGTGCTCGTCCTCGCGCATGGCCTTGTGGGCGGAGACGTCGTACTCCGCGGCCAGCAGGCCCAGCTTTTTCATCTTGTTCACCAGCTCCATGGTCGCTGGATAGCCATCCTGGAAGTGATCGTTGAACATCATCTTGCGGTCTTGGGCGAGGACTTGCAGTCCCATCTGGAACAGCGCGACGGCATCCTCGGCGCGCTCGACGTCAATGATCTGGCGGGCGCCTTTCTCGTCCACCTGGATCGCATATCCTTTCTCCGTCTTGCGGAAGAGGACGTCGACCGGGGCTTCACGGACGGCGAACAGGACATTGGCCTCGCCGGCATAGTTCGCCTGGAACAGGCCGCTATCGTTCTGCTTGCCTCCATTGCTGAGGTGGCCGCGATTGCGGGCTTTCTCGAACAGCTGGCGGCCGATCTTCTGGGCCTCCGAGATTTCCTTGCGGTAGCAGGTCTGGAGCGAGGCCTCGATCGGCTCGAAGGTCCTCAGCCGCTCATCGAGCCGCTCAGCGAAGACGAGGGCCTGGTCGTACTCGACGGTGCCGGGCGTCAGAGAGCCAGCTTTCTCGGCAAACCCATCGGAGCGGCCGATGAGGGCGTTGACCGCAAGGAAGGTCTTGGAGTGCTTCGCATGATGCTCCACGACCTTGCGCAGCTCCTCATCGAAGACCGACCGGGTGGTGCCATTGGAGGTGACCCAGACTCCGTCGAGCGCATAGTCGTCGATCGCGAATGCGTAGGTGTTCCGATCATCGTTCGGAGAAGACATCTGGGACGCTGGCGAGTCCATGATGTTCTGGGCGGCGGCTATCCGATCAAACAGGATGGAAGCGCTCGGGTTGGACTCCCTGAGCCGGGTGGCTGTGGCCACGTAGGCATCGACCGTGTGGAGCGCGGGATCGGTGTGGGTGATCTTCGGGAGGGCCATGGTCTCGTCTTTGTCCTTGTTCTTCGGTCAGCGCTCGATCTCGGGCGCGCGGCGGCGCTCCGGAGCCGACGTGCGGCTCATTCCGTCCCTCGCGATGGCGACGGCGTCGTTCATGCGGTGCCGATCGGCGACACGGGTCGCATTGTTGCGATTGACGTCCCTCAGATCGGCATAGGCCTGCCGAACCTCGTTTGCCGGCAGGCCGTCGATGATCTTGATGGCCTTCGGGATGCTCAGATGAAGCGCTCGCGTCGGGGTCGTGTTCTTGATGCCCCATCCATGGACATCGAGGACGCGCTTCGCAGCCTTGTGCTGCAGGATGGGCGTCATGAAGTCCTGTTCGGCCTGCGAGCGCTTGGCGATCGCGGCGTACTTGGGGTCGAGTGTCTCGAGCTTCGGGACAGCGTCCGCGACATAGGCCGTGGCCGTATGGGGACCAAACGAGGCTTTCAGCCGGCCGAAGGCCTGCGCGCCCGTCAAGGCATCGAGCATCGCGGCGTCCATGAACCGCTGCATCGTCCTCACTGTCGCCGGCGAATGCAGGAAGGGCATGTCACTGGCCGGCTCCGGAGATGGGACGCCGTAGTGACTGCGGCTTGCCGCGACCATCTCTGTCATCGACGTCTGGATCTGGTAGGACCGCCCACTATTGTGTGCCGCGGCGTCGGTGATCATGGCAGCCATGGCCATGCGCAGCTCGTCGGCTGTCCTGTCTTTCTGGAACTCTGGCGGCACAGTCTCAGGTAGCGTCACCGGCA
>JAIEPJ010000292.1 GCA_019749835.1 Phreatobacter sp.
GTCTTGGCAGATCAGCCCCAAGTGCGCCGAAAACCATCTCAAGGTGACCTTCAAGAAGTGCCTCGCGCGGCACGGGATCTAGACGCTCAAAGTTGAGCCGCCACAGCGCTGCCATCAGCGCGGGCGCCATGATCAGCATGGGCGCCCGCAGCAGCGCGCTTTGCCGGAACTCGCCCGACGCCACCCCGCGGGCAAGCACCCGTTGAATAACCTCCTGCCCCCGCGTCATCGAAAGGCGATGATAGGCCTCCAGCAACTGCGGGAAGCGCGGTCCCTCGGTCAGCACCATCCGCATGATCAGGGGCATGTCGCTTTCCATTACGCCGCGATGCGCCTCGACAATGAGTGCCTGGAGCATCTCGGTGGCTGTGCCAGGAGCATCAGCTAGCGCAGCCTCGGCTCCGGCCAGTACGGGGGCAAGCCGCGATTGCACCGCAGCTTCGAACAGCGCTTCCTTGGTCGGGAAGTAGCGGAACACCGTGCCCTTCGCGACGCCGGCCCGGCGGGCGATGTCCTCCATCCGCGCCGCGCCGAAGCCCCGCTCGGTGAATTCGGCAAGGCCCGCTTCCAATATCTCGGCCGGACGGGCCTCCTTCCTGCGGCGGCGCGGCCTTGCGGACCCGTCGGTCATTAACGCTTCCCTTGATGCGCAGCACATGCTAGTGACCAAAAGGTCATTATCATGTACTGGAGGCTAGTTCGTGGCCCTCGATACCACAAGACAAGGCGCACTTCCGACGGAGGCAGGACGCCCTGTCGCACGGAGCCGCCTAGCTTTGCTGTCTTGGGTACTGGGGGCACTAGCCATCGGCGCCGTAGCCTTCGCCATATGGCCGCGCACCTCGCCGCCACCCGCGCCCCTCAACGCAGACAGTGGCCCAGCCCCGGTACTGGCGATCGGCCGGCTTGTGCCACGCAGTCGCGTCATCTCTCTTGCCCCTCCATTTGGCAGTGGTGATGCTCGGATATCGCAGCTTTTCGTCACCGAGGGCGAGACGGTATCGGAGGGCACACTCCTCGCGACCCTCGACAGTGCACCATCCCTCGCCGCCGCACTTGCGGCCGCCGAAGCACAGCGTGCCCATCGCGAGGCAGCGCTGGCCCAGACCAAAATTGCCGTTGCCACCAGCCTGGCTGAGGCGGAGGCCGCGCTTGCCCGTGCGGAGGCCTCCCTGCCGGTGCTACGGCGAGACTTGGAACGCGCGGAGGCGCTTGCCGCGGGTGGCGCCACGCCGCTCCAGACGCTGGACCAGCGGCGCCTCGCCCATGCCCAGGCTCTCCAAGACGCTGCCCGCGCCCGTGCTTCACTGGCCCGCCATGCCGGCCCACCCGACAAACAGCCGGACATTCTGCTGGCGGTCCGCAGTTTGGACGCCGCCAACGCCGAGCGCGACCGCGCGGTGGCTGACTTGGCCCGCGCCAACATTCGTGCCCCTAGCGCTGGCACGGTGCTGACACTGCACGCGCGCCCCGGCGAACGGCCGGGCAATTCCGGGCTGATGACCTTTGCGCGCCTCGACGACATGATCGCGGAGATCGAGGTGCATGAAGACAGGGTTGCCCGCCTACGAGAGGGCGTACAGGTCAAGCTTCTGTCGCGGGCGCTGGAGGCTCCGCTGCACGGCACCCTCATCAATTTCAGCCGCGAGGTGCAGCGACAGACCCTCACCGACCCAAGCCCGGCCGCTGCGACCGACGCCCGCGTGGTACGCGCCGTCGTGGCGCTGGAAGGCGAAGCGGCGCGGCAGGCTGCGCGCCTTGTCAACCTTCAGGTCACAGCAAGGATCGGCCCGTGATTGTGCTTGCAACTCGGCTGCTGGGGCGCCTGCCCATCGGATGGCTGCAGCTCGCGCACCGGCGCGGCCGCTTTCTCGCCGCCATCCTGGGCGTGGGTTTCGCCAATCTGCTCGTGTTCATGCAACTGGGCTTCATGGGCGCGCTGACCGGTACCGTCGGCCTTCCCTATGCCGCGTTGGAAGCCGATATCCTGATCCAGGCGCCCGATGCCAACACCCTCACAGACGGTAGTTCGCTGCCACGCCAGCGCATGCTGGACGCGCTGGCGGTTTCAGGTGTGGCTACCGCCGCGCCAGTCCTTATGGGCAAACTGGAATGGCGCTCGGCGGACGGATCCGCCCGCTCGCTCGACGTGATGGGAGTGGACCCGCGCCTACCCACGCTGCACCCGCTGGACAACAGGCGCGAGACGCTCACGTTGCCGGGTGCCGCTTTCATCGACCGCGCGACGCGCAACGTGCCTTTGGAGGTGTTCGCAGCGCTTGACGTCGGCACGACACAGCGCTTCGAGTTTCAGGGACGAAGCCTCACGCTGTACGGCAGCTTCACCATCGGCGGCAGCTTCAGCGGGGATGGCTGGCTGGTGATGTCCGACCAGAGTTTCGTCCGCCTCTTTCCTAACCGTTCGCTCCGGGCGCCGAACATCATACTCGTCCGCGCTGCGCCCGGGCAGGACGTGCAGGCGCTGGCCGTGCGGATCAACGTGGCACTTCCTGGCGCTGACGCCATCGCGCGGCCCATCGCCACCGCAATTGCCCGAGACCGCGCCTTTCAAACCACACAGCGTCCAGTGGGGATCATTTTCGGTATCGGTGTTCTAATGGGCGCACTGGTTGGCCTCATCGTTGTCTACCAGGTGCTTTCTTCCGACGTGGCAGATCACCTGCGCGAATACGCCACCATGAAGGCGATGGGCTATCGGCAGGGCTTCTTCCTCGGGATCATCATGGAGCAGGCGGTGGTGTTGGCGAGCCTGGGCTTCATCCCCGGCAGCATCCTGGCTTATGGACTCTACGCGCTGCTGACGGTGGCGACGGGTATCGACGTGCTCATGCCCCCGGAGCGGCTTCTCTCCGTATTTGCTGGCACCGTGACGATGTGTGTGGCCTCAGGCGCCCTCGCCACCCGGCGCCTCGCTCGCGCAGACCCGGCGGAGCTGTTTTGATGGAACACGCCATCACGGTACGCGGCCTCGACCACCATTTTGGCGAGGGGGAGGCCCGGCGCCAGGTGCTCTTTGACGTAGAGTTCGACATCGCTCGGGGGGCGCTGGTCGTGCTCATGGGTGCCTCCGGCTCCGGCAAGACGACGCTGCTGACGCTGCTGGGCGGGCTGCGTTCGGTGCAGGCCGGCTCGGTGCGGGTGCTGGGGCAGGAGATGGCCGACGCCTCCGCCTCCGCACTGGCGGAGGCGCGGCGACGCATGGGCTTTGTTTTCCAGGCGCACAACCTGCATGAGAGCCTGACGGCGCTCCAAAACGTACGCCTCGCCCTGGATGTGCACGGCGCAACTTCGAAGGCCGATGATGCCGCGGCCGGTGCCCTTGCGGTCGTTGGGCTCGCAAACAGGCTGCACTATCACCCTGCGCGCCTTTCGGGTGGGCAGAAGCAACGGGTGGCGGTGGCACGCGCGCTGGCCGCCGGCCCCCAGATAATCTTCGCGGACGAACCCACTGCCGCACTAGACGCGGAGAATAGCATGGCCGTGGTATCGTTGCTAAAGCGACTGGGTGCGGAGCGCGGCACCACCACACTAATGGTGACGCATGACAACCGTGTTCTTGATCTAGCGGATCGCATTATGACGATACGCGACGGGCAGCTCGTGCAGCCCTGATCGCCCGACATGACCGTCGCCTGAGCCGGAGCCGCGGCGCTTACATCACCCGCCCCGCGACCCGGTGGACTGCGTTGTTGCAATAGCCGCGCGGGTTCCAGGGGGCGTCGTCGAGCGGCTGGACGTTGCCCACCACGTCTCTCGCCTGCGCCATGAGCACCACGGG
>JAIEPJ010000054.1 GCA_019749835.1 Phreatobacter sp.
CGCATGCGAACCGTCACGACGGTGCCGCCGCGGCGCAGGCCCTCGGCATAGCCATGGGCGTCGTCCTCGGACAGGCCCGCGCCCACGAGCGCACCGACAAGGCCGCCGGCCGCGCCGCCGGCCCCCGCACCGACGAGAGTCGCGGCGAGCCAGCCCGCCGCCACCACCGGACCGAGGCCGGGAATGGCCAGCAGCCCCATACCGGCGAGAAGGCCGGCGGCACCGCCGGCCACAGCCCCCATCGTGGCGCCGGTTCCGGCGCCGGTGACGGTTTCGGCTGTCTCGTTATGGGCATAGTCCCGGTAGGCGGACCGCTCCATCGTGGTGTCGTTCGACATGACGGACACATCGCCGTCGGGAATGCCCTCGCGCCTCACCCGGTCGATGGCATTGGAAGCGGCGGCGTAGGTATCGAAGATTGCCGTGACTGACTGGTCCATGATTGTCTTCCTTGCTGTTCAGCGCGCCTGGATGGTGCCGCGATAGTCGATGCCGATCGCGACGGCCCGGCCCTGCCACTGACCGCGACCGCGCCGGACACCGTCGGCGTCCTTGGCCAACCCAGTCACGGCGGTGATGCCGGCCTCGCGGAAGCGCTCGCTGGCCTGGCCTTCGGTGAAGCTGTTGGCGCCGTTCTCGAGGGGCGAAGCGTTGACGGTGAGCGCCGAGGCGGGAGCCGTCGGGGCGGTGGTGCCGGTGGCCGGGCTCGGCGCCGTGCCAGAGGGCGATGGCATCGTCTGGGCCAGCGCTCCGGTGCTCAGCAGCGCCAGGACGGTCACCGTGGATAGGATCATCTTCATGGGTCATGCCTCCGTTGACAGTGAGGGCTCAACGGCAGGGCGCGATACCGGTTCCTAACCGAAGGACCGGCCCGAAGCGCGTCGGCGAACGCCAGACCGCAGCGAGGTGAACGCCGCGCAAGACCCTTGCGGCGGTTGCGGCCGGATGCTGCTCTCCCGACGTTCCCAACCGCGATGCCCGAGGAGAGGCCGATGGCGAAGATGATCCACACGATGATCCGTGTGCTCGACGAGGCGCAGTCCCTCGCCTTCTACCGCACGGCTTTCGGCCTCGAGTTGGCCGAGAGGCTCGACTTCGAGACCTTCACCCTGGTCTACCTCGCCAATCGCGAGACCGGGTTCGAGCTCGAACTCACCATCAACAAGGGCCGGTCCGAGCCCTACCAGCGCGGCGACGGTTACGGTCATCTGGCCGTTTCGGTCGACGACGTGGACGGCGAGCACGCGCGGCTGACCGCCGCCGGCCTGGCACCGCGCAAGCTCGTGGACTTCGCTCCCGGCGGACAGGTGCTCGCCCGTTTCTTTTTCATCACCGATCCCGACGGCCATGAGATCGAGGTTTTGCAGAGGGCGGGCCGCTATCTGTGACGCCGCCCAAGCCCGCTCGACCGACGCTGCGCGGAAGGCCCATTCGACAATCATGTTTGACAACTGAGAGTGTCAATATATTCTGACACTCCGGCCCGTCTTGCTGATCGAGGAGCACGCCATGATACCGACTCCGGTTCTCGACGGGCTCGCCTCGCCGCAAGACATCCGCTCGCTGGACCGGGCCGCCCTCATGCAACTGGCGAGCGACGTCAGGGCCGCGACGATCGATGCGGTCTCCGTGACGGGCGGTCACCTCGGCGCTGGGCTCGGCGTCGTCGAACTGACGGTGGCGCTGCACCACGTCTTCGCGACTCCGCACGACAAGATCATCTGGGACGTCGGGCACCAGTGCTACCCGCACAAGATCCTGACCGGACGGCGCGACCGCATTCATACCCTGCGCCAGAAGGACGGGCTGTCCGGCTTCACCCGCCGGGCCGAGAGCCCCTACGATCCCTTCGGGGCCGCCCACGCCTCCACCTCCATCTCCGCGGGTCTGGGCTTCGCGATCGCGCGCGACCTCACCGGCGACGACTACAACGTCGTCTGCGTCATCGGCGACGGAGCGCTGTCCGGCGGCATGGCCTATGAGGCGCTCAACAATGCCGGCGCGCTGGGGTCCCGCCTCATCGTCATCCTCAACGACAACGAGATGTCGATCTCGCCGTCGGTGGGGGCGCTGTCGACCTTCCTCGCCAAGCTCGCGCCGGCCATCGCGGGAATTGCGACGGAACGGGTGCTGACACCGTCGGCCGAACGCGCCCGCAGCCCGCTGGCCGATGGCGGTCTCTTCGTCGATCTCGGCTTCCGCTATGTCGGGCCCATCGACGGCCACGATCTCGACCGGCTCCTGCCGGTGCTCGCCGATGTGCGCGACGGTCCTCCCGGCCCGGTCCTGATCCATGTCGTGACCGAGAAAGGCAGGGGCTACCAGCCGGCCGAATGCGCCGCCGATCGCTATCACGGCGTGGTCAAGTTCGATGTCGGTTCCGGCGTGCAGGTGAAGACCAAGTCGAACGCCCCGAGCTACACCAAGGTCTTCGCCGAGAGCCTGGTGGCGGAAGCAGGCCGCGACCCGCGCATTGTGGCGATCACGGCGGCGATGCCGACGGGCACGGGCCTCGACCTCTTCGCCAAGACCTATCCCGACCGGTGTTTCGACGTCGGCATCGCCGAGCAGCATGCCGTCACCTTCGCCGCCGGCCTGAGCTGCGAGGGCCTGAAGCCCTTCGTCGCGATCTATTCGACCTTCCTGCAGCGCGGCTATGACCAGATCATCCACGATGTGGCGCTGCAGGGGCTGCCCGTGCGTTTCGCCATCGACCGTGCGGGCCTGGTCGGGGCCGACGGGCCGACCCATGTCGGCGCCTTCGACGTGGCGGCGCTGACCTGCGTCCCCAACATGGTGGTGATGGCGGCAGCCGACGAGGCCGAGCTGATGCACATGGTGGCCACTGCCGCCGCCCATGACGACGGGCCGATCGCCTTCCGCTATCCGCGCGGCGACGGCGTCGGCGTCGAACTGCCGGAGCGCGGCGTGGCCCTGCCCATCGGCAAGGGCCGTGTTCTGCGCGAGGGCACGGATGTCGCGATCCTGTCCTTCGGCACGCGCCTGACCGAATGCCTGGCCGCGGCCGAGACCCTGGCCGCGCGCGGCATCTCGGTCACGGTGGCCGATGCCCGTTTCGCCAAGCCGCTCGACACGGCGCTCATCGCGCGCCTCGCGCGCACGCACGAGGTGCTCCTGACCGTCGAGGACGGCTCCGTCGGCGGGTTCGGCGCCCATGTGCTGCAATGGATGGCGGGAGAGGCCCTGCTTGACCGCGGCCTCAAGGTACGGAGCCTGAACCTGCCCGACCGTTTCCAGGCGCAGGATTCGCCCGCCGGCATGTATCGCGAAGCGGGGCTCGATGCGGAAACCATCGCGGCCTTCGTCGACCGCGTCTTCGCTCCTTCGCCGCAGGACTCCATTCAAAGTCCCGCCGCGGCCCGCCTCTCGACGGCCGCCGAGTGATCCCATTACGCCATCATGCATGGCTGGCGGCCGGTTGGTGCGATCCAGTCCGCAGGTGCGTTCGTATCTTGTCCAAACCACAATATCAGGCGAGCCCCCGAAAGCATCGCCCTCACGGAGGAGCAGAGTCTATGGCATTCAATCTTCGCATGATCCTTGCGGCCTCGGTGGTCTTGGTCGCTCCAGCCGCTGCCGCGATCGCCCAGACGGCCCCAGCGCCTGCGACCGCAGCGCCAGCCGCCAGTACGGATGCCGCCGGTGATCCGGCGGCCGGCGAGCGCATCTTCGCGCAGTGCCGCGCCTGCCACCAGATGGGCCCGACGGCCCGCGCCGGCGTCGGCCCGCCGCTGAACGGCCTTTTCGGCCGCAAGGCCGGATCCTTTCCGAATTTCAACTATTCGCCGGCCTATCGCTCGCTCGA
>JAIEPJ010000034.1 GCA_019749835.1 Phreatobacter sp.
ACACCACCGTTCCTGCCAACCGTCCTCACCGGCCGGTTTCCTCTCCTCCGAAGAGGTGCCAGCGTGCGGAAAGCGGACAGCCGGTGAGGACTCAATATGGCGTCAGGGGTCGGCGGCTTGCCCGCCGACTGCGTCCCTGCGCCCCGGCCGTCAGGCCTCCGTGCAACGCGAGACCAAAGTGGTCGAGCGCCTTGAAACCTTGGGCTTTGCAGAAGTGTGCGGTCCCTCCATGAGGGCTGTTGGGACGGGCACGACAGTCTGAAGGAAGGGCTGCCCGGGAAGAGAAGGGGGGCCGGGGAAGGGGCCTCAAGATGCTTCAAGGCCTGCCCATTGCGGAAGATGGCCGACGATGAATGGCTTTGGGCATGAAGCCACAGGCTGGATCGGCGTAGCGTCAACCCGTCACTAGGCGAACTGGCAAGCAGGCCGACAGGCAAGCAGGCAGATTGTCCGGCATGCATCCGGTTGGCGGGTCATATTCGGGATCGTCCCTAGACGGAGGCCTGATGTCACCCTGCCTTCGGATCAGCCGTGCGGACAGGTTCCAACGCAGGCATGCGGCCTGTCACCTATGCAGGCATGCAGACATGCAAACCGTCATACGGGCCGGAAGGCAGATAGCCTCGATTGCGGCTAGGCCGAAGGAGTGCTCGGACGCCGCGCCGCAGCATCACGGCTGCGGGAATCCTTAGGAAACATGAAGGCTTCGGCGGTGTGTTACAACTTCCAGCACATGTCATTTGACGTTTCTGCAACCTTATGCCTAAACGGCGCACCGCACGTCGGTCGGATTAGTGACGCCTTTACAACGGCTTCGCTTGATCTTGGCTTGCCAGCGGTGCATCGCCTTCCGCAGCGTCATGAAAGAGCGCCGGGCGTCGGTGCAAGGGTATCGAGTACCGTTTGTGGAGGCGTCATTTCATGCAAGTCATTACCATCGTGCAGACCAAGGGCGGCTCGGGCAAGACCACGACCGCCATGCTTCTCGCATCTGCAGCACTGAACCTCGGGCGCAGCGTCACCCTGATCGACGGTGATGTGAACGCTCAACTCGGCCGTTGGCGCGACAGTTTCGAACTGGCCACGTGGGAGAGTGCGCAAAAGCCCGACTGGCCGGAGAGCCTGGCGATCCTCTCGCCACCGGAAAGTGTTGAAGGGCTTCTGTCGCTCCTCGAGGCCGAGGAAGCGCGCGGCGTCGATCTCGTCGTGATCGACACCCGGCCTGGCACCCACACCGACACCGAGGACTTCTGCCTGATCTCCGATCTGGTGCTGATCCCAGCCCGCCCCGTCTACGCCGAATGGGACATGACCCATCGCGCCGTCCTCTGGATGGACGACCTCCGCGCCTCGATTGCCGAGGGCGAGCGGTTCCCGGCGGTTCGGGTCCTCGTCATGGACGCGGGGCCGAAGATCATCGACGCCGCAACCCGGGAAGGGGGAATGGCTCAACTGCCAAAGCGCGACCAGGACGTGCTGCAAGAGATCCTGCGTCTCGACCATCTCGACGTGATCGTTCCGCATTCGAGGATCCTCGAACAACTGGGCTATCACGGCCCCCTTGGACCGGCGGCCCGCGCCAACGCCAAAGCACCCGGCGGTCGGCTGGTGGCGGATGCCATCACACGCCAGCTTGAAGTTGCGGAACTTGTCCTGACCGGGATCGACGAGGTGATCCCTGCATGAGTCGTTTCCGCCTTCCTGCACGTGTCGCACCTTCCCCGGCGGCGGAAGAACCGGGCCTGCAGAACTCCGCCGCACGTTTGCGATCGTCGCGCGAGGTCCAATCGCGCATTCTTGCCGAACGGCGTGCGCCGGAACAGGGAGGAAATGTCGAGGGCGTCAAGGCCCAGCTCTCCGACAAGCCGACGGAGGAGTTGGCCGAGCCGGAGTTTGCCGGGAAGCGGGAAGGGGAGGGTCGTCAGCCGCAGTCCCCTACCGCGCCACCCGAAGGTTCTGCCAGTGGGTTGGCGAAGCCCCGGAAAGAGAAGCTGGTGGTCCTGTTTAGACTTCCGGTCGCGACCGAAAAGCATCTGGAGCAGATCCCGGGCGCGGGCGAGGTGACTCCAGCCTACATGCTGCGCGCCTTTGCCAAGGAAGCCCGCGCCGAACTGCGGCGGCTCTTGGCTGAAGATGATCTTGCGCCGCATGTCGATGAGGCGAGGCGCATTTTCGCCATGGCCGCAACGGACATGGCGGTCGGCGAACCGATGACCGTCTACGCCCAAAGTTCAGCTATCCGGGCTATGCATGCGGTACTTGATGACCCTTGGCTGATCGAGCCCCGGGCGACGATCGTTGGTGCCTTCCTCGCCGCGATCGCGTCGCAGCTCATCGAGGCGCGACGCGTCAGGTAGACCTCACCCATGCAACAAAAATCGATGAGCTGCCTGCGGTTACTCGCAGGCAAGATCGGGCAGCGGCGCTGTCTCGAAGGTCAGGCTGTCGGCGCTCGTGACCAGGGCGAATTCACCGCCTGTGCGGAAGGTCGCGACCATCTTCGCCCAGTCCGCTGCGTCAGCCGTCGCTTGGGCAGAGATGCCGTTCTTGACTGGCAGGCGTGCTTGTTCGCCCGACTTTGCGAGAACGACGACCATGTCCGGTGCGGCGTCCTTGAGAAAGCGAACCACGAGAGCGCCGTTGGGCGTTGGCCCGAAAACGCGATCCGGATCGCAGACAAGTCTCACCTCACCCGCCTCGCTGGTGAGCGCGTAGGTCGGCAGGCCACGTTCGACACCTATCGTCCAGGCGTCGAGCGCGTGGACGGGAACAGTCATCGCCGCAAACGTGGAAACAACCAGAACGGGGGACAAGATATGCATCGACAGGAACGCCTTTCGTGGTTCGCGTGGCGACAGCAAAGCACCACTTCTGATGTCGGTAGATATGTTCTGATGTGGCTTCTGTCCATGTCAGCAAATCGCCTGCGAATGGTCGGAGGTCGGAATGGAAGACGTCGTTAGACCCAAGTCCAAAAAACCGACCATTGATCGTCGCCTGTGGCGGATCGACCGCAGAGACCGGGAACTCGTTGCAGAACGGCATCGCACCGCGAACGGTCGTTTCAGGACCGTGTGGCTGGTCCCGGAAGAAACCCTGCGTGGCGTCCTCTGGGTCGAGGTTGTCGAGGAAACACCGGGCGATCCGTCACCATGACCCATCAGCTTTCTGAATCGGAGCGCCCGGATCGATTCAGAAATGCAATTGGACTTGGAAAGTAACAAGGCGGAGTCTGTGCGGGGGAGGACCGTAATGGCTCTGGCACATCTGCACCGCATCGACCCTGAGGCCAATATGGCGCGGTTCTACTGCATCGATGTTGCGGCGACGCTCTTCGGTGACGTCTCCGTCTTGCGGACCTGGGGCCGGATCGGGACCCACGGCCGGAAGAGCATCGAAACCTGTGCTTCCGTTGAAGAAGCGGAGAGAGCGGCATCCCAAACCCTCCGACGGAAGATGCGGCGGGGCTATCTGCCGGCCGGCCAGATGCTGACGCCAGACCTTGCGGTGTGAGATCGGTCAGGCCTTACGCTGAAGCCTGCCTTCAAGCTCGGCACCGGCCTCGATGGCGATCCGCTCATGGATGACATCGGCCTGCACGACCGCGCTTGGCGCGAGCTGAACGTTTCGCGCTGAGACCATGCCGGAAACCGCCCCAAGCACGACGAGGTCGTGGGCGACGACGGAACCTTCAACACGACCTAAACCAGCCACGGTGATCTCCGGCGCCCGCAATGAGCCAATGACATTGCCTTGGACCTCGATCGGTCCACTGGAGGTGACATCGCCTTCGACGACAAGGTCCTGCGCGAAGACGCTGCGGCGAGC
>JAIEPJ010000262.1 GCA_019749835.1 Phreatobacter sp.
AGCCTCCGCCGACAACGGCCCGGCCGTCGCGCGCATCGCCGCCGAGACCGGCGTCAGCCCGGCCGCCGTCGCCGGCTCCGGCAAGGACGGCCGCGTCACCAAGGGCGACATGCTCGCCGCGATTGCCACGGGTGGCTCTTCCGCCCCGGCGCCGGCTCCCGTCGCCGCCCCGCGCCCGGCCTCGCAGCCGGCGGATGCGGTCCGCGAGGAGCGCGTGAAGATGACGCGCCTGCGCCAGACCATCGCGCGCCGCCTCAAGGACGCGCAGAACTCGGCCGCCATGCTGACGACCTTCAACGAGGTCGACATGTCCGCGGTGATGAGCCTGCGCAACCAGTACAAGGACCTGTTCGAGAAGAAGCACGGCGTGAAGCTCGGCTTCATGGGCTTCTTCGTGCGCGCCTGCGTCCAGGCGCTGAAGGACATCCCGGCGGTCAATGCCGAGATCGACGGCACCGACATCGTCTACAAGAACTTCTGCCATGTCGGGGTCGCGGTGGGCACCGACAAGGGCCTCGTCGTGCCGGTGGTGCGCGATGCCGACCAGATGGGCATCGCCGAGGTCGAGAAGACCATCGCCGATTTCGGCCGCCGCGCCCGCGACGGCAAGCTGACCATCGAGGAGATGCAGGGCGGCACGTTCACGATCTCCAACGGCGGCGTCTACGGCTCGCTGATGTCGACGCCGATCCTCAACGCGCCGCAGTCCGGCATCCTCGGCATGCACAAGATCCAGGAGCGGCCGATGGTCATCGGCGGCAAGATCGAGATCCGCCCGATGATGTATCTGGCGCTCTCCTATGACCACCGGATCGTCGACGGCAAGGAAGCCGTGACCTTCCTGGTGCGCGTCAAGGAGAGCCTGGAAGATCCCGCCCGTCTCGTGATGGACCTCTGATCCGAACGGACGTCCACAGCCGGCCGCCGACGCCGGGCGCGAGGAGAGCAGCATGTCCAAGGGCGTCGTCATCGTCACCGGTTCGAGCCGCGGCATCGGGCGCGCCTGCGCCCTGCTGGCGGCGGAACGCGGCTACGACGTGGTGGTCAACTACACCGCCAATGCCGCCGCGGCGGCCGACGTGGTCGCGGCGATCAATGCGCGCGGCGCCCAGGCCGTCTCGGTGAAGGGCGACATCGCCGAGGAATCCGACATCCTCGGCATCTTCGCCGCGGCGGACAGGCTCGGGCCGCTGGTCGGCCTCATCGCCAATGCCGGCGTCGTCTCGCTGTCGGGCCGGGTCGAGACCTATACGGCCGACCGGCTGCACCGCATCATGAACATCAATGTCATCGGCACCATTCTCTGCGCCCGCGAGGCGGTGAAGCGCATGTCGAGCAAGCACGGCGGCAAGGGCGGCGCCATCGTCGCAATCTCCTCCGTCGCGGCGGTGCTCGGCAGCCCCCATGAATATGTCGACTATGCCGCCTCCAAGGGTGCGGTGGACAGTTTCGTCATCGGCCTTGCCAAGGAGGTTGCGATGGAGGGCATCCGCGTCAATGCTGTGCGCCCCGGCATGGTCACCACCGACATCCATGAGGCGAGCGGCGACCCCGCCCGGGTCGAGCGCATCCGCCCGACCATTCCGATGCAGCGGATCGGCGATCCGGAAGAGATCGCCCGCGCCGCGCTCTGGCTCCTCTCCGAGGAAGCCTCCTACTGCACCGGCACTTTCATCACCGCTTCCGGCGGGCGCTGAGCGCCGGCCACCGTCCGCATTTCCGGAGACAGTCCATGTCCTACGATCTCATCGTCATCGGCACCGGCCCCGGCGGCTATGTCGGCGCCATCCGCGCCGCGCAGCTCGGGCTGAAGGTCGCCGTGGTGGAGAAACGCAAGACCCATGGCGGCACCTGCCTCAATATCGGCTGCATCCCGTCCAAGGCGCTGCTGCATGCGTCCGAACTGTTCGACGAGGCCGGCCACGGCTTCCAGGCCCTCGGCATCGACGTGCCGGCGCCCAAGCTCAATCTCAAGCAGATGATGGTGCACAAGCAGGAGACGGTGGATGCCAATGTCAACGGCGTCGCCTTCCTGCTGAAGAAGCACAAGGTCGACCAGCATTTCGGCCGCGGCGCCATCGTGGCGCCGGGCAAGGTCGCGGTGACCGCCGACGACGGCAAGGTGACGGAGATCGAGGCGAAGAGCATCGTCATCGCCACCGGCTCGGAAGTGACCCCGCTGCCGGGGGTGACGATCGACGAGAAGCAGATCGTCTCCTCGGAAGGCGCGCTCGAGCTCGGCAAGGTGCCGTCCAAGATGGTGGTGATCGGTGCCGGCGTGATCGGCCTCGAGCTCGGCTCCGTCTGGCGGCGCCTCGGCGCCGAGGTCCATGTGGTGGAATATCTCGACCGCATCCTGCCCGGCATGGACGCCGAGGTCGCCAAGCAGTTCCAGCGCATCATGGGCAAGCAGGGCGTGACCTTCCAGCTCGGCTCCAAGGTGACCGGCGCCAAGGCGTCGAAGAAGGGCGTCACCCTGACGGTGGAGCCCGCCGCCGGCGGCGAAGCCCAGACCATCGAGGCCGAGGTGGTGCTCGTCGCCATCGGCCGGCGGCCCTATACCGAGGGCCTCGGGCTGGAGACGGTCGGCGTCGCCCTGGAGCGCGGCCGCGTCGTCATCGACGACCATTTCAGGACCAACGTCCCCGGCATCTATGCCATCGGCGACGTGGTGCGCGGCCCGATGCTGGCCCACAAGGCCGAGGACGAGGGCATCGCGGTGGCCGAGATCATCGCCGGCAAGGCGGGCCACGTGAACTACGACTGCATTCCCGGCGTCGTCTACACCTATCCGGAAGTCGCCACCGTGGGGAAGTCGGAGGAGGACCTCAAGGCCGCCGGCATCGCCTACAACGTCGGCAAGTTCCCCTTCACCGCCAATGGCCGCGCCCGCGCCAACCGCGCCACCGACGGCTTCGTCAAGGTGCTGGCGGATGCGGCGACGGACAAGGTGCTCGGCGTCCATATCATCGGCGCCGGCGCCGGCGAGATGATCCACGAGGCGGTGGTGCTGATGGAGTTCGGCGGCTCGGCGGAGGATCTCGGCCGCTCGACCCATGCCCATCCGACCATGTCGGAGGCGGTCAAGGAGGCGGCGCTCGCCGTCGACAAGCGCGCCATCCACATGTGAGCCGCCCTGCCCGCTCCTTGCAGACAAACCCCGGCTTCGCGGCCGGGGTTTTTTCTTGACGGCCGGCGCGAGACTTTCTGGACCGGGGCATGAACCTCAGACGGCGCCGGACCGACCCATGGACATTGCAAGCGACCGCAGCCATGCGGCGCTCGACTCCAAGGAGATCATCATGTCCAGGTCCATCAACAAGCTGGCCCTCGCCGGCGCCCTCACCCTGGCGCTGACCAGCGCCTTTACCGGCCTCGCCCAGGCCCGTGGCGGCGGTGGCGGTGGCGGTGGCGGCGGCGGCGGTTCCGAGGCCACCCTCTCGAATGCCGTCGTCATCGCGGCGCCCCCGACGCACCAGCGCTACGGCGCCCCGACCCCGGGCCAGGGCAGCCTGGAGGCATGCCACTACTCTGCCATCTGGGGCGGCATCGTCTGCGAGCGGCGCGGCGGTCGCCGCTGATCCCCTCACATCGGAAACAGCCAACCGGCGGAGCGAAAGCTCCGCCGGTTTCTCTTGTGCAGAGCGTCCAGGCGAGAGCGGGGCGGCGGCGCTGATCTCCGTGGGACGATGCCAAGGCTGCAGCCGGACGAGCAAAAGCCCCGGTGCATGGCCGGGGCTTCGCTGGGAGGTCTGGAGGTCTGTCAGGCGATCGCCGCGATCACTCGCAGACGCGGATGGTGCGGCGCTCCGGGCCGTAGGGGCCGTCGACCCAGCGGCGGGTCAGGTAGCAG
>JAIEPJ010000001.1 GCA_019749835.1 Phreatobacter sp.
CGGGCGCGGTTGGCTCGAACCCAGGCGGAGCGAACCGAACAGCTGCTGGACGGCGGCTGGGTCTCCCAGGCGGCGGTCGATACGCGGCGTCAGGAATTGCAGGTCGCGCAAGCCGGGTCGGCTGCGGCACGGGCCAATCTCGCCGCCGCAACGCAGGACCGCGGACGCGCCGGCGCGGAAAGCGCGGCGCTGGTTCACCAAAGGTCCAATCTGCGCCTTGTCGCCCCCGCCGATGGTCTCGTTGTCCGCCGTGTAGCGGAGCCGGGGACCACGGTTGTCGCCGGGCAGGCCGTCGTCGAAATCATCGATCCTACCAACCTCTGGATCAACACGCGCTTTGACCAGACCCAATCGACCGGCCTGGCGCCCGGTTTGCGGGCCCAGGTGGTGCTTCGGTCGCGGAGCGGAACCCCGTTCGAAGGCCGGGTCATCCGCACTGAGCCCATGGCCGACGCGGTCACAGAGGAATTGCTGGCCAAGATCGGCTTTGAAACCGGTGAGCTGCCTCCCGTTGGAGAACTGGCGGAGGTGACCGTGACCCTGCCGCCCGCCAGGAGAACGCCCACCGTCCCCAACGCCGCCATTCATCGCGTCGAGGGCGAGACCGGCGTCTGGGCTGTCGCGGATGGCCGACTGAGGTTCCGGCCCGTCACAACCGGCGCCACCGATTTCGAGGGCAGGGTCCAGGTGCTGAGCGGTCTGGAACCGGGAGAGCGGGTTGTGGCCTACAGCCAACGGGGTCTCACCGCCCGCACCCGGATACGCATCGTCGAACAGCTTGCCGGCGGCCCGAGATGATCAGCCTTGCCGGGCGCGACATCCTTCATGACTGGGGGAAATTCGTCTTCACCGGCATCGGGCTGGGACTGCTCATCGGCGTCACCCTGACCATGGCCGGCGTCTATCGCGGCATGGTTGATGACGCCCAGGCGATGCTGGACAACAGCGGTGCGGACCTCTGGGTAGTGCAGAAGGACACGCTCGGTCCCTATGCCGAACCCTCGAGCATCCCTGACGATATCGACCGGTCGATCCGCACCATGCGCGGCGTCGACCGGGCGGCCAACGTCACCTATCTGACCATGCAGATCGATCATGCCGGGAGCGATGTCCGGGTCATGGTGGTCGGCATCGACACCGCTTCGCCCGGCGAGCCCGGCCAGCCGCCGCATCTGGTCGCCGGTCGGCAGATCGTTCGCAGTCACTATGAGGCGGTCGCTGATGTGAAGACCGGATTTGATCTCGGCGACGTCGTGCAGGTGCGGCGCAATCGCTACACGATTGTGGGGCTGACCAGCCGCATGGTGTCTTCGGGCGGCGATCCCATGCTGTTCATTCCCCTGAAGGACGCCCAGCAGGCCCAATTCCAGAAGGACAGCGACGCGATCGTCAGCCAGCGCGCCCGCACAGCGCAGAACCCGGCGCTCAATCCGCCCGGAAATCCCGGCGTGCTCGACGCCGTGGCCGCGTCACAGGCCACCAACCCCTATGTCAACGCGGTCCTGGTGCAGATCGAGCCGGGCTACAGCCCGGACAGGGCTGCCGAAGCAATCCGGCGCTGGCAACGACTGACTGTCTACACCCGGGCCGAGATGGAACGGATCTTGGTCGAGAAACTGATCGCCACCTCAGCGCGCCAGATCGCCATGTTTCTGGTCATCCTCGCCATCGTCAGCGCGGCGATCGTCGCCTTCATCATCTACACGCTGACCATGGGCAAGATCCGGGAAATCGCGGTGCTGAAGCTGATCGGCACGCGCAATCGAACCATCTCATTCATGATCCTGCAGCAGGCGCTCGGACTCGGCCTGATAGGATTTGTCGTCGGCAAGATCGCTGCGACGGTCTGGGCACCGATCTTTCCCAAATATGTGCTGCTGCTGTCGAGCGACTCGCTGCGGGGTTTCGTGGCTGTGATGGTGATCTGCGCGGTCGCGAGCCTGCTCGCCATCCGCGCCGCCCTTCGGGTCGACCCCGCGGAGGCGATCGGTGGCTGACGGCATCCGTATCGAGAACCTCGTCAAGACCTATGGCGCAGGCGAGACCGCGGTCCATGCGCTGCGGGGCGTGGACATGTATGTGGAGCCCGGCGAGGTCGTCGGCCTGATCGGTCCCTCGGGATCGGGCAAGAGCACCCTGCTCAAATGCCTGGGTGCGGTGATCGAGCCGACCTCAGGGCGGATGACGATCGGCGAGGAGGCCATCTACGACGACGGCTGGAAGACGGCGGACCTGCGCGCGCTGAGGCGGGACCGTATAGGCTTTATTTTCCAGGCCCCCTATCTGATCCCGTTCCTTGACGTCACCGACAATGTCGCGCTGCTGCCCATGCTGGCCGGCGTCGCCAATGCCGAGGCCCGCGCCCGGGCCAAGACCCTGCTCACGGCCCTCGATGTCGTCCATCGCGCCAAGGCCATGCCATCGCAGCTCTCGGGCGGCGAACAGCAGCGCGTCGCCATCGCCCGCGCGCTGGTGAATGAGCCGCCTGTGATTCTCGCCGACGAGCCGACCGCGCCGCTCGACGGGGAGCGCGCGCTGGCCGTGGTCAAGATTTTGAATGACATGGCCGCCCGCTACCGGACCGCGATCATCATCGTCACCCATGACGAGAAGATCATTCCCACCTTTAAACGCCTCTATCATATCCGGGATGGGCGGACGCATGAGGAAATCCGCGGCGATCGACCCGCAGCCTGAGCTGGACCGAACTGTTCAATCGACCGCCACTCAGCACCCGGCGCGGCCGGACACTATGTTCGAGGCGCCCGGTGTGAAGAGGCGGCGAATCTCGCCTGCGATCACCGGTGGAGGTAGGCGGAGACGGCGCACAGGGCGAGGGAGGTACACGTCTCCTGTTTCAATCGTCACGGCCTTCCGACCGAAGCATCTTTTCGCTGGACAGCGGGATTCACCGTAGCGGCCCCTTGAGGCTCCGGTTTGGAGGCGGGCCGGCAGCCCTGAGCAATCGCCCGCACTTCCGACATCCGACCCGGCAGACAGCGAAGCCTTGGGTGAGCGGGCCTCGCCGGGCCTGCTTGACCTCGGAACCCCTCCCGCGCCATCAGTCGCCGATGGTCAACACCGCCTTACCCGAGAGAATTCCAGGCGGCTAAGCGCGGTGCTCGCCGCCTCTCTCATGGAGGCGTCATGACCAACCATCTCATCGAACATTTGCGGTCGAACGCGGCTACGAACCAGCCCGGCAAGGACTGGTTGTCGCCCCTCAGCGGGTGGCTGCTCTCGACCCTGGTCGCCCTCGAAGAAGACTGCGGCGGCACTCTCCTCTTCGCCTACAAGGCCGGCCCGCTTTGGCGGAACGCCGTCGCGGTCGCGGTGGCAACGGGGAATCTGGATCATCATCCCGAAACCTTCCTCCTCCGCGCCCATGGAGAGCTCGATGAAAGCCGCGATGCTCCCTCGCTTCGCGCTCAGTTCGCCACGGCGATCCAGACTATGAAGCCTCAGCAGATCGTCGAAGCCGCCCTCGACGTCTTGCCTTCCTCGCTCTGCGGTTCTCTCAAGAAGATCGGGAATGAGCCGTTCATGACGCCTGAGGCGTATAAGCGCCTCATCGATCTTTTGGGCTCGACCAAGGCCGAAGACCGTGCCCGCCGCCGCGTTTTGGAACAGGTCAACGTACGGCTGACCGACAATCTCCTGCAGGTCATCGAGACCGTGGACCTCGCCGTCCTGACGCCGACCGTCGCGACCTCCGTCCATGACGCTAGCGAGGCCCATCGCCTGAACGCTCGGCTGCGCGCGATCCGTCAGCTTTGCAGCACCGCCAACGACCTATCGCTGCGCGAGTCCGCCGACGCCATGGGGAGCAACTTCAATGCGGGATCGTTCGCAC
>JAIEPJ010000022.1 GCA_019749835.1 Phreatobacter sp.
ACCACGGTGACCCGCTCCGGGCCGAAGCGGCGGATCTGGTCGGCGGCGATCGCCACCAGCCGCGTCTGGACGCGGTCCTCGGTCGGCGGCGCGATCGCGCCGATCCTGTCAGGGCGTCGGGCCACGCGACGCCCTCAGGTCCTGGAGAAGTTCGATCTGCATGGCCTGGATCTCGGCGAGCCGTTCCCACTGGCGATTGAGCAGGTGGTCGATCTTCTCGTGCAGGTGCCGGATTTCCAGTTCCGCCTTCAGGTTGATGCGATAGTCGTTTTCCGACCTGCGCCTGTCTTTCGCCTCCTGCCGCCTCTGGCTCATCATGACGATCGGCGCCTGGATGGCGGCGATACAGGAGAGGATCAGGTTGAGGAGAATGAAGGGATAGGGGTCGAAGGCGCGCATGGCGCTTGCCAGATTGACCGACATCCACACCGCGAGCAGGGCGAAAAAGGCGATGATGAAGGTCCAGGAACCGCCGAACTGGGCCACCTTGTCGGCCAGCCGCTCACCCGTGGTGCGGCCCTCGTCGATATGGTCCTCGATGTTGGCCGCCATGATTTCCTGGCTGCGCAGGCTGTCGACCACATCGCGCTCCAGCCCGGTAATTTCACCGCGCTCGGCCTTGAGCAGGTTCTCGACATAGCGGCTGCGATAGTCGGCGACGGCGGCCCGGTCGATGACGTCGCTCGGCCCGAGGTCGGGAACGTCCTGGCGGATGAGGTCGGCGACGCCCGGGCGGATCGCCGACATGCGAATCTCATGGCCGGCCGAAATAGGCTTGCCGGTCAGCGCGCAGACGAGCGGCGAGCCGTGGTCCGGGGCAGTTCGTCTTGCCATATGGCTGTCCATCCGCTGGGCGGCCGGTGCCGCGTCACGTCTCGATGATACCACCGGTATCGCCGGCACGCTCGTTGCGCCGTTCGTGGGGCAGGGCGAGATAGTCGTCGGAGCGCATCTCGATGAGGCGCGAGGCAGTGCGGTGGAACTCGAACTCCTCGGTGCCGCTGTCGGAGAGATAGAGCCGGTTCGGCTCGTCGCCGGCACTCGCCACCAGCTTGACCTGGTTGTCGTAGAGCGCGTCGATCAGGGTGATGAAGCGCTTGGCCTCGTTGCGTTTCTCCAGCCCCTTCATCACCGGGATCCGGTCGACCAGCACGGTGTGGAAGGCATGGGCGATGGCGAGATAATCCGAAGCGCCGAGCGGCGTCTCGCAGAGTTCGGCGAAGCTGAACCGGGCGACGCCATGGGCCTGCCGCGCCACCGGCACGCGCCGCCCCTTCACCTGCAGGGCCGTCGCCTCGCCCTCCACCCCGCCGGTCAGCCGCGACCAGGCCTGGTCCATGGCGGTGTCGGAGGCAGGCCCGAGCGGCGTCAGCCAGATCGGCTGGCCCGACAGTTTCTCCAGCCGGAAATCGGTGCGCGACTCCAGCTTCAGCACGTCCATCCGCTCCTGCAGCAGCATGATGAACGGCAGGAACAGCGCCCGGTTGAGACCGTCGCGGTAGAGCAGGTCCGGCACCACGTTGGAGGTGGCGACGATCACCACGCCTTCCTCGAACAGCCGGGTGAACAGTCGCCCGAGGATCATCGCATCGGCAATGTCGGTCACCGAGAATTCGTCGAAGCACAGCAGCCAGGCCTCCTCGGCCAGTTCCGCCGCGACGGGGCCGATCGGGTCGTCGCCCTTGACCTCGCCGGCCTTCAGCTTCTGCCGATAGGCGTGGATGCGTTCGTGGACGTCGGCCATGAACTCGTGGAAATGCGCCCGGCGCTTGCGCCTGACGGGGCTGCCTTCCATGAACAGGTCCATGAGCATGGTCTTGCCGCGGCCGACATCGCCCCAGATGTAGAGGCCGCGAACCGGTTCGGGCTTCTGGCCACGCGAGAACAGCCAGGCGAGGGCCGAGGACTTGCGGCGCGTCAGCCGGTAGTCGGACAGCCGCGCGTTGAGCCCCGAGAGCCGGCCGGCCACGGAGGCCTGGGCGGCATCGAAGGACATCTCGCCGGCATCGACCAGCGCCTGGTAGCGGGACAGCGTATTGGGCATCGGGGCTCAGCCAATAAAGGGCGGGCAGGACCTCGGCAAGCCGCGCAAGGCAGAACCGCGCCATGTGCAGACCGGCGTTTCGTCCCTCCTTTGTCTCATTCCAGACTCGTTGCGTCGGCGCGCCGCGTCCCTTAAACAGGCCCATGATTTCCGGTGGCACTGCAGCATGCGTCCCAGCCGGACGTGAGGAATGCCCAAGATGGCCGATTCAAAGCCCGTGAGCGAGCGCCCGCTTTCGCCGCACCTCCAGATTTACCGCCCCATGCTGACGATGATGATGTCGATCGTGCATCGCATCACCGGCGCGGCGCTGTTTTTCGGCACGCTCCTGATGGCCTGGTGGCTGATCGCCGCCGCATCCGGTCCGACCGCCTATGCGACGTTCCAGTGGTTCGCCGGCTCGATCATCGGTCGCCTCGTCCTGTTCGGTTACACCTGGGCGCTCTTCCACCACATGCTCGGCGGCATCCGCCACTTCATCTGGGATACCGGCCGCGGCTTCGGGCCGGGCGAGCGCGAATGGCTCGTGCGGGCCAATCTCGTCGGCTCCATCGTGCTGACGGTCCTCACCTGGATCGTCGCCTATGCCGTGCGCGGCGGCGTCTGAGAAAGGCCGGGAACCATGTCGCACTCCAAGTCCTCCATGCGCACCCCGCTCGGACGTGTCCGCGGCCTCGGCTCGGCGCGCTCGGGAACCGAGCATTTCTGGATGCAGCGGGTCACGGCGGTCGCCAATGTGCCGCTGTCGCTCTTTGTCATCGGTCTGATCATCACGACGGCGGGGTCCAACTATGCCGCCGTCAAGGCGACCCTCGGTTCGCCGCTCGTCGCCATTCCGCTGATTCTCTTCGTCGTCTCGGCCACCTGGCACATGCGTCTCGGCATGCAGATGATCATCGAGGACTATGTGCCGGCCGAGGGGACGAAGGTCGTCCTTCTGCTCGCCAACACCTTCTTCTCGGTCGCCGTCGGAATGGGCTGCGTCTTTGCGATCCTGAAACTCTCCTTCGGCGTATAAACGTCGAACCGTCGTTCATACCGGGAGCTCGCCCCATGGCTGAAGCCGCCTCACCTGCCACCAACGGCCGCGCCTACGACATCACCGACCACACCTACGATGTGGTCATCGTGGGGGCCGGCGGCGCCGGTCTGCGCGCCGTCGTCGGCTGCGCCCAGGCCGGTCTCAAGACCGCCTGCATCTCCAAGGTCTTCCCCACCCGGTCGCACACGGTCGCCGCCCAGGGTGGCGTCGCCGCCTCGCTCGGCAATATGGGCGAGGACCAGTGGCAGTGGCACATGTACGACACCGTCAAGGGCTCCGACTGGCTCGGCGACCAGGACGCGATCGAATATCTCGTGCGCAACGCGCCGGCAGCGGTCTATGAGCTCGAGCACTGGGGCGTGCCCTTCTCGCGCACCGAGAGCGGCAAGATCTACCAGCGCCCGTTCGGCGGCATGACCACCCATTTCGGCAAGGGCACGGCCCAGCGCACCTGCGCCGCCGCCGACCGCACCGGCCATGCCATGCTGCACACGCTCTACGGCCAGGCGCTGAAGAACAATGCCGAGTTCTTCATCGAATATTTCGCCATCGATCTGATCATGAGCGAGAGCGGCCGCTGCCTCGGCGTCGTCGCGCTGAAGATGGACGACGGCACGATCCACCGCTTCCGCGGCCGCCAGACCATCCTCGCCACCGGCGGCTACGGCCGCGCCTATTTCTCCGCCACCTCCGCCCATACCTGCACCGGCGACGGCAATGCCATGGTGCTGCGCGCCGGCCTGCCGCTGCAGGACATGGAGTTCGTGCAGTTCCACCCGACCGG
>JAIEPJ010000037.1 GCA_019749835.1 Phreatobacter sp.
AGGATTGGTCATGTCGTCCACTTTCTTTTAGGCTATGCGGAATGCGAAGGTCCCGATGGAAGGCCGGCGGTTCGCGCCGGCCAGCCCCTTCAGGACAGAAGGAAGGTGTGCCGGGAAGCCGAGAAGGCGGTCACAAGGATCGGCTTCACGGTCCGATAGTCGAGGCCACCGAGGCCGCAGCCGAGGGGCGGGATGGCGATGGTCATCGCCGGCCCCTGCTCGAACACGCTGTCGATCAGGCTCACGGTCTTCGACGCCTGCTCGATCACGTCCGGCAGGCGCGAGTTGTCGCGCCAGTGGCGCTTCGTCGCGATCAGCAGAGCGTGGCGGCCGCGCTCCTCATCCGGGCGGATGAGAACCGGGAAGTTCCGGTAGACCTGGTCGATGTCACGGCCCAAGGTGCAGAACTTCCGGTACTCGGCGAAGACCGAGGGCCAGCGCTCCTTGGCGGTCAGGGCGAGACCCTTGCCCATCACGCCGACCACATTCACCGTCACGCCGACGATGGCAGCCTCGCGCACGGCGAAGATGTCTCCGCTGTAAGATCCGATCATTGGGGGATAGCTCCGGGGTCGATAGCAATTGATCCCGGCTCACGCAGCGACATTGGCATATCGCATGGCGCGCACCCCGTTGGGACTGTTGGGATTGGGAAGCCGCACGTTGATGAAAGGCGGATCGGCTTCCCCCGCGGTCATGAGCTTGATCGACAGAACCGACTTCGGGCGGATCAGCTTCAGGTCGTCCTCCGCGACGCGGAGCATGCGCGAGGTCTTCGCCCAGAAGGACGCATGGATCCCGAGCAGGATCGTCGCGCCGACGTTCGTGAGGAAAGACTGCGGGAAATCGATGGGCTGCTGCGAGGCGCACCACAACCCGATGCCGAACTTGCGCGCTTCGCGGGCGATCACCGAGACGATGTCGTCGGGTGCGGCGTTGTGGAAATACTTGTGGGCCTCGTCGAGGAAGATGATCCGGCGGACCTCGGTCCCGGACCGGGTCGGGCCCATCGCCTTTGCTTCCTCGAAGATCGCGCGCAGGCGCTGCTTCACGAAGACGATCTGCTGCTCGTTCGTCAGCGCCTTGATGGCGTGCACGCGCATCCGGGCCCCGTTGAAGGGCGGCGCCGTGGACCTGAAGATCCCGGACTGGCCGATCAGCTCGAGGCGGGAGAGCACGGAAATCAGCACCTCGCTGTCGGTATATTTCAGGACGTCCTCGAGCTCCTTGCCCGTCTTGAGGGAGGCGAGCCAGCCCTCATAGGCGGCAAGCGCATCGTGCTTGGCCGTCTCGATCTGCGCCTCCAGTTTGTCCTTCTCCAGGTCGTTGGTCGATTTCGACCACTTGGAGTTCATGCGGGAGAGCCGCTTCTGCATGTCGGACAGGTTGTTGAAGGCGGTGATCGAATAGTCGTTGCCACCGATCGTCAGGACGCTGATCTTTTTCAGCGCGTAGGACTTCAGGTCCTCCAGTGTCGGATAGAACTGGCGCAGTTCGTCATAGCGCCGGGCCCGCAGCAGGTTCGCGCGCTCGGCTTCGCTGATCTCCTTGCGCGCCCATGTCTTCGGGTTGTCGGCGAAGATGCCGTTTGCGGCATAGGTGTCGGTGATCAGGGCGCGCAGGGCCGCTTCCTGCTTCACGCCGAGCGGCGAGGCGGAGGCCTGATTGATGAGCCCGACGATGAAATCGCACTGGCGCACGACGCCGCCCGAATGCGGGTCGGCCGAGAGCACAAGGGGGTTGAAGCCGTAGCCGGTCGCCTGGCTGTACTTGACGGAGACGGCGCCGGTGATGTCGTCGAGTTCCTCATGGACGTCGAAGACATCGGCCTCGATGCCGGCCTTGGCCGCGCTCTCAAGGAAGCGCCTGCACTGATAGGACTTTCCGGTTCCCGACATGCCGCAGATCAGCATGTGGGCATTGATCAGGCGGGCCGGTTCGTAGTGGATCTGCCTGTCCCTGTTGTTCTTGAGGAGATCCGTTTCCGAAAGCCCGATGAAGAATTTCATTGTCGAATGCCCCGCCTTGGGCAGGCCGCTGGTCAGAGATAAGGAAGGGGCGATCAGATGGAGCGAAGGCCCCGCATATGTCGGTCGAAGGCGTGGCAGGCCAGAGGCTCGAAAGTCGGCAAGCCGACCTTGCGTGCAACGGCGCCAAGCGCATTGCAGGCAGCAATCACGCTCACGCGTTCGACCGGTCCTGTGAAGGCATTGTCCGATCCTTCCGCGCAGTCCGCCTGGACGCGCAGGAAATGCAGGCCGAGCGCATCGTCGAGGGTGATGAAGCGCCGGGTCTCAGCCTTGGCTTGCTGCTCGTCGGCATAGCTGTCGACGGTTCGGGCCACATCGGGATGGAAGCTGCGGGCCATGGCATCGAGATCGTCGAAATGCGACCAGACGGCGCGCACGCCGGCGCGCAGCATCAGGAACCCCTTCTGTTCGTTCAGGACAACGACATGCGTCTGGCCCGGTCGGGCGAAGAGACGGGTCCGCGTCAGGCTCGCCGGCGCAAGGTTCCGGGTCGAGGGAATTCGGGCCATTTCATTCATGATTGCGCCCTTCACTGCGACTGGCGCGCCGGATGGGCCGGCAGCGCGTCAGGTCGAACGATGGATGTCGTGATCGTGCTGGTCAGACGGTTGATCGCCTCGGCTGCGCCGCCGAGCGCCTCGGCAAGGCTGCGTGAGAAGCACGCCGCCACATGGCAGGCGAGGATCTGGCACCGCATGACGTTGTCGCTGAAGCCGGCGAAATCCTCGACAGGATCGTAGATGGCGCTCATCTGCTCGATCAGGACCGTCGCGGCGGCGCCGATGGCCGTCTGGGCAACCACGGTACGTCTCAGCGACTGACCCTGTTCGTCCTGCATGAAGACGACGAAGGGCAGGGGCTTGCCGTCCTCGACGATGCTGAGGCCGGTCATCCTCCCGCCGGGCCTGATGTTGTCGCTCGCCTGCTTGATGGCGACCAAGGCGTAGCTCACCATCTCCGGGACGGTGTTCGGGCGGATAGTTGCGCTCGTCAGGGACGCGGCGATCTCATAATCGGCATTGGTCCCATCGGCTTCGCAAACATGCACAATGAAGCTCAATGTGGATGTCATACGCATCTCGACTGGTGGGCCACGAATCATGGCGGGTCATCGCAGTATGGCAGAAATCCTTTGTCGATCATCAGCGGGCTTCACCGGGTCTCCGATCGATCGCGCGCCGACATTCACCATCTGCAAGCGTAAAGATGGATCATCGGCGTTCATGCTCCAATCGACAGGCGAATCGTGTACCCATGGGCTTGATCAGACCCATCGCCGGGGCGATAGGAGTTTTCCATGCGTCAATTCTCTCTGGCCACCACCTGCGCCGCTGCAGCCATTCTGTCATCCCTGGCGCTCTCGACCACCGCTCTGGCGCAGTCGGCAGCACAGGCCCGCACTTCCTCATCGGCGCAGAACAGCTCGCGGGAACAGGCCCCCAGGGAACAGGCCCGGCCGGAACGTGTCGCTTTGTCGGAATCCCGTCTTCTTCTTGCTCGGCTTCCTGTGAGGGAAGGGGCTGGCCCTGTCACCCATGCGGTGACACGCCATGACGATTGGGCGCTGGCGTGCGAGCAGCGCACGACCGAGCGCACATGCTTTGCCTCGACCTTCGTGGAAGTGGGCGGTCTCGAGCTCAAGCTGAAGGTCGGCTATGCCGGTACCGGCGCCATCATGCGTCGCGAAGCGGCGCAGCCGCAGGCCCGCAATCTGAGGGAGCGGACGCAGGAGCAGCAGCGCCGTGCAGCCGAAGAGGCCACGCAGGGGCCTCGCCGCCTGGTTCTCTCGATCGAAGGCCCTGCCTCTCTCGATCGGGCCGTTGGATTCCTTGTGTCTTCCGAG
>JAIEPJ010000284.1 GCA_019749835.1 Phreatobacter sp.
GGTCTGGCTATCGTAAAAGACATCGTTGACGCTCATGGCGGTCAATTTCGACTGGAAAATCGAGCTAACGACGGCTTGTCCGCCATCGTGGCGTTGCCAGTTGCTCCCACCTTAAACCCAGAGGACAATAAATGAGCCGCTTGCACTTGGAAAACCACAATATGTCGCGTATCGGCTGGCTTCGTGCAGCTGTTTTAGGCGCGAATGATGGTATTGTATCTGTGTTTCGGCGTGCAAAATTGACCCCCTAGGCGGGGTTATCGGCGTCCAATTTTGACCCCCCTGATGTTTTGTCAGACCGTTCGTTGCGATGCAGCGAACGGAGGGGGAGATGAAGCGGGTGGACACGATTGCGCGGGTCCGGCGGGCCTTCCACATCCAAGGCTGGTCGGTGAAGAAGATCGTTCGGGAGCTGCATGTCTCGCGCAATACAGTGCGGAAGATCCTGCGATCGGGCGAGACGGATTTCAGCTATGAGCGCGAGCGGCAGCCGATGCCGCGCCTCGGGCCCTGGCAAGATCGGCTTGAGCAAATGCTTGGCTCAAATGCGGCCAAACCGTCCCGCGAACGTCTGACGCTGATCCGGGTATTCGAAGAAC
Organism: Phreatobacter sp.; assembly: GCA_019749835.1. GTDB lineage: Bacteria > Pseudomonadota > Alphaproteobacteria > Rhizobiales > Phreatobacteraceae > Phreatobacter. The sequence goes on from JAIEPJ010000284.1 coordinate 600, forward strand.
TTCGGGGACTCGGATACGAAGGCGGTTATGATGCTGTGCGGCGCTTTGCCAAAGCATGGTCGCAGAACCGGGGCGCTGCGACCGCCGAAGCCTATGTGCCGCTGTCGTATGCTCCGGGTGAGGCTTACCAGTTCGACTGGAGCCACGAGATCGTGCTGAACTCTGGCGTGACAGTCACGGTGAAGGTGGCGCATGTCCGGCTTTGCCACAGCCGGATGATGTTCGCCCGGGCTTACATGCGTGAGAGCCAAGAGATGGTGTTTGACGCGCATGACCGCGCGTTCGCCTTCTTCAAAGGCACCTGCACGCGCGGCATTTACGATAACATGAAGACGGCGGTGGAAGCGGTCTTCACCGGCAAAGAGCGGCAATACAATCGCCGCTTCATGCAAATGTGCAGCCATTTCCTTGTTCAACCCGTCGCCTGCACGCCTGCATCGGGCTGGGAGAAGGGTCAGGTCGAGAACCAGGTTGGGCTGATCCGCGAGCGGTTCTTCACCCCACGCCTTCGGGTCAAAAGCCTAGACGAACTGAACGCTTGGCTGCTCGACAAATGCGTGGCCTATGCCAAGGCGCATCGCCATCCCGAACAAACTGACAAAACGGTCTGGGAGGTGTTCGAGGCGGAACGGCCGCACCTCGTGCCCTATGTTGGCCCGTTCGACGGTTTCCATAGCATCCCCGCATCGGTGTCCAAGACCTGCACCGTGCGGTTCGACAACAACAAATACTCTGTGATGGCCACGGCTGTTGGCAGGCCTGTCGAGGTGCATGCCTATGCCGAACGGATCGTCATCCGGCAGGATGGCCTGATCGTGGGCAAACATGCGCGCGCCTTTGGGCGTGGGCAGACAATCTACGATCCATGGCACTATGTGCCTGTTCTGGCACGCAAACCTGGCGCGTTGCGTAACGGTGCCCCATTTAAAGACTGGGTTCTGCCGCCTGCCATGGCCGCGATCCGACGCAAGCTGCGCGGCAGCGATGATGGCGACCGGCAGATGGTCCAGATCCTGACCTGCGTGCGCGATGATGGCCTGATGAGTGTCGAGGCAGCTTGCCGTGAAGCCATTGATCAGGGCGTCCACTCCGCCCCGGTGGTCATCAATATCCTCGCCCGACGACGTGATCCCGCCCCGCCACCACCGCTTCTATTAACTCCCACCGCGCTGCGCCTGACCCACGAACCCATCGCGGATTGCGCGCGCTATGACAGTCTCAGGAGGACCAGCCGACATGGAACGCACCCAAATCCTCGACCTGATGAGCACGTTGAAGCTCTACGGGATGCGCAGCGCTTATGATGAGGTCATGGCCGGCGGCATCAAGCGCCAGCATGAACCGCCGCGCATCGTCGGCGATCTGCTGCAGTCCGAGATCGCCGAGAAACAGGCGCGGTCCATCCGCTACCAGATGACGATCGCCAAGCTCCCGCTCGCCAAAGATATCGAGGAATTCGATTTTGCTGGAACGCCGATCAACGAAGGCCTTGTCCGGGAATTGGCTACCGGCGGCTTCGTTGCTGACCAGCGCAACGTCGTCCTTATCGGCGGCACCGGAACTGGCAAGACCCACCTCGCCATCGCCATAGCCCGCGCCCTCATCCGCACTGGCACACGCGGCCGCTTCTTCAACGTGGTCGATCTGGTGAACCGGCTGGAGACTGAGACACGCGGCGGCAAACAGGGTCGCATGGCCGATTACCTTACACGCCTCGACTTCGTCATCCTCGACGAACTGGGCTATCTGCCCTTTGCTCAATCGGGCGGTCAGCTGCTGTTCCACCTGATCAGCCGCCTATACGAGCGCACTTCGATCATCGTCACCACCAATCTCGCCTTCGGTGAATGGCCCAGTGTCTTCGGTGACGCGAAAATGACGACTGCGCTGCTCGACCGCCTGACGCACCATTGCGAGATCATTGAGACCGGCAACGAGTCCTGGCGCTTCAAAAACCGCGCCTGACGATCAGGGCCTGACCCGCCTTCACAACATGATCAGTTCCGTCGGCTCAGGCCCTGATCTCGACGCATAAGGAGGGGTCAATTTTGGACGCCGATAGGGGGTTAGTTTTGTGCGCCGATTGACACCGTGGGGACCACCTTCCCACAAAGCATTGTATCGGTTTGAGCTGCTGCCGGTTTCGTGGACAGCAGGTTAAGCTAGCACAGCGCGGTCCTCGAACTCCATGGGGCTGATGTAGCCGAGTTTCGAGTGCCTTCGGCGCGGGTTGTAGAAGCGCTCAATGTAGTCGAAGACGTCGGCACGGGCTTCGTCGCGGGTGCGGTAAACCTTTCGGGCCGTCCGTTCGGTCTTCAGTGAGGAAAAGAAGCTCTCCATCGCGGAATTGTCCCAAACATTGCCGGCCCGGCTCATCGAGCAGGTGATCCCATTGTCGGCCAGCAGGCGCTGGAACTGTTCACTGGTGTATTGCGATCCCTGGTCCGAATGGTGGAGCAGTGCATCGGCCTTGCCGCGTCGCCAGATGGCCATCATCAAGGCGTCCATGACCAGTGAAGCATCGCGGTCGGCTTTCATGGACCAACCGACCGCACGCCGCGAAAACAGGTCGAGCACGACCGCGACATACAGCCAGCCCTCGGCGGTCCAGATGTAGGTGAAGTCTGCCAGCCACTTCTGGTTTGGCCGATCGGCCTGGAAGTCGCGGTCCAGAATGTTGTCGGCGATGACCGAGCGTTCCCCATCGTCCTTTGGCTTCCCACGGCGTCTCGGCCGCGCCCTCAAGGCATTGATCCGCATCAGACGTTCAATCCGGTGAAGCCCGCAGGCCAGCCCTTCCTCCTGAACATCGCGCCAGACGCGGCGGGCCCCATAGGTCCGGTCACTGGCCTTGAAGCTCGTCTCGATCGCCGTGACGAGCTTGGCGTCCTGGATCTCGCGAGTGCTCGTCGGGCGGTTGAGCCAGGCGTGGAAGCCGGAACGAGAGACATCAAGGACCTCACACAGCCAACTGACTGGCCAGATGTGGCGGTGTTTGGCGATGAAGGCGAACCTCATGTCGCCTCTCGCGCGAAAAAAGCGGCCGCCTTCTTCAGGATGTCACGCTCCGCACGAAGACGCGCGACCTCTTTCTTCAGCGCTGCAATCTCGGCCAAGTCGGCCCTCATCTGCCCGTTCCCGGGAAACGCTGTGGTAGGGGTTGCGGTCTGTTCCCGCATCCACCGGCGCAGCACGCTCTCCGCCACGTCGAGGTCTCGGGCCGCTTGCGCCACCGCAACTCCCCGATCCGTAACCAGCCTTACGGCCTCAATCTTGAACTCACGGCTGAACTTCCGTCTCGTCATATCTACTCTCCAGTTCCTTGGTCACGACTTTATCTTCGTGTCCACGAAACCGGCAGCAGCTCAG
>JAIEPJ010000015.1 GCA_019749835.1 Phreatobacter sp.
TGTCATGACGCTGGGCCGTTCCATGGTCGAGCCCTTCCTGACCCTGTCGCCGCGCCGCGACCTGCGCGAGACCATCTTCAAGGCCTGGGTAAGGCGCGGCGAGATGGGCGGGGAGAGCGACAACCGCGCCATCGTCGCCGAGACGGTGACGCTGCGCATCGCGCGGGCGAAGCTCCTGGGCTATCCGACCTTCGCCGCCTTCAAGCTCGACGAGACCATGGCCAAGACGCCCGAGGCGGTGCGCGACCTCTTGCAGCGGGTGTGGAGCCGGGCCGTGGTGCGGGCGGGCGAGGAGAAGGCGGATCTCGCCGCCGTCGCCCGCGCGGAAGGCATGAACGAGGCCATCGAGCCCTGGGACTGGCGCTACTATGCCGAGAAGGTGCGGCAGAAGCGTTTCGCCTTCGATGAAGCCGCGCTGAAACCCTATTTCCAGCTCGACCGGATGATCGAGGCCGCCTTCGCCGTGGCGACGAAGCTGTTCGGCGTCACCTTCCGCCGCCGCGACGATGTGCCGGTCTATCATCCCGACGTGCGTGCCTATGAGGTGCTGCGCAACGGCGAGCATGTCGGCCTGTTCCTCGGCGACTATTTCGCCCGGCCGACCAAGCGGTCCGGCGCCTGGATGAGCGCCTTCCGCAGCCAGGAAAACCTGTCGGGGCCGGTGCGGCCGATCATCGTCAACGTCATGAATTTCGCCAAGCCGCCTGAGGGCCAGCCGGCGCTTCTCTCCTTCGACGATGCCCGCACCCTGTTCCACGAATTCGGCCATGGCCTGCACGGGCTGCTCTCGGACGTGACCTATCCGCTGCTGTCGGGCACGTCGGTGGCGCGAGACTTCGTCGAGTTTCCCTCCCAGCTCTACGAACACTGGCTGGAGCGCCGCGAAGTCCTGTCCGAATTCGCCGTCCATGCCGAGACCGGTGAGGCCATGCCACAGGCGCTGATCGACAAGCTCACCGCCGCCCGCACCTTCAACCAGGGCTGCGCGACCGTCGAATATGTCTCTTCGGCCCTCGTCGATCTCGCCTTCCACTCGCTGGATGCGGCCGAGAATATCGACCCCGTCGCCTTCGAGGCGGCGGAACTCCAGCGCATCGGCATGCCGGAAGGGCTGGTGATGCGCCACCGCACCCCGCATTTCGCCCATATCTTCTCGGGCGACGGCTATTCGGCCGGCTATTACAGCTACATGTGGTCGGAGGTGCTGGACGCCGATGGGTTCTCCGCCTTCGAGGAGACGGGCGACCCCTTCGATCCGAATCTGGCGCGACGTCTCGGCGAATATGTCTATGCGGCCGGCAACAGCCGCGATCCGATGGAGGCCTATGTCGCCTTCCGCGGCCGTGAGCCGGATCCGGAGGCGCTGCTGGTCAAGCGCGGCCTGGCGACCGCGGCCTGACCGGGTCTACTGGCGCATCTCGACCGCCCCGCCGACCGGGGTGTTCCAGCCCTCGGCGGTCTGGCGGATCCAGGCAATATAGTCGCGGACCGGCACGAAGATCGGCGTCGAGGTGCATTCGCGCCCCGGATCCGTCGTGCCACCCTTGAGCACGCCGACGACCATGAAGGTCCGGCCGGTACGGCGATAGACCGGGCCGCCGGAATCGCCGACGCACATGCCCGGACGCTGCGGGCTGTCGTCGCCGGTCAGGCCGGCGAAGCCGCGCCCGGGAACGCTCGGCTGGGCGGTGCGCATCAGGGCCTCGCGCAGGACACCGTCGCGCGCCCGCGTCCGCTCGGTGGAGCCGAAGCCGGCGATGATCAGTTCCTCGCCCGTCGGAGCGCCGCCGAACCAGGCGACGCTCCAGCCGCCGGAGGGCAGGGTTGCCGGCCGCGCATCGGCGCCGAAGGGCCGGGCCACCTGGATCAGCCCGACATCGTCGGAGGCGAAACCATGGCGCGGATCGAAGCCGGGATGGGCTGCGGTGCGCTTCACCGCGACGGCGACGCGGCGGAACGAACGGTCGAGATAGCGCACCCGGTAGCGTCCGCTGGCCGAGACGCAATGGGCGGCGGTGAGGACGAGATCGGCACCGACGATGGCCCCGGTGCAGATGCCCTCGGGCGTTTCGATCAGGACCGTCGAGCGCCGGGTGCCGTTGGGGTCGCGCGCCGGCTCGCCGCGCATCACCGCGAAGGCGTCGCCGCTGCTCGCCAGGAGGGTCGCTGCCGCCAGGCCGCACAGGGCGCCGCGGAACCAGTGGGACTTGATGATACCGAGCCGCACCATGAAACACCTCTTCAGGTCGCGCCCCCCGGCCCCCCCGCCGGTCTGCATGACCTTAACAGACCCCCGCCCCGGGCCTCCTGTCAATTCCCGGGGCGGCCGGCAGCTGTTCTTTTCGCACATGCGGTGGATCGCTGGCTGTGGGTGGCGCGGACCCGCGATGAAGGCCCCATCCCCCAAATGGTCCGTCGCGCGACGGCGGCCTTGTGTTGTGCGGGGCAAGGCGCGACAATTCGACCGCAGCGGCACGCCAGAAAGCCGCGGAATGAGGGAACCCGGGGGTGAGCGGCGTGGACAACACAGCGTCGACCTATCGCATCGTCATCGCCGACGATCACCCGCTGTTCCGCGGCGCCCTGCGCGAGGCGGTGGCCGGCCTGCCGCGCCAGCTCGCCATTGCCGAGGCCGGCTCCTTCGCCGAGATGCAGGAGATCGTCGGGGCTGATCCCGAGGTCGATCTCGTGCTTCTCGACCTCGCCATGCCCGGCGTGAAGGGCTTTTCCGGCCTCATGTATCTGCGCGCCCAGCATCCCGGCGTGCCGGTGGTGATCGTCTCGGCCACCGAGGATCCCGAGGTCATCCGCCGCTGCTTCGAGTTCGGCGCCTCCGGCTTCATCCGCAAGACGCTCGGCACGGAGGAGATGCGCCAGGCGGTGCAGGTGGTTCTCGACGGCGGCAGCTTCGTGCCGCCCGACATCGACCTGTCGAAGAACCGCGATTCGGACAGCGCCAAGCTCGCCGCCCGGCTCGCCAGCCTGACGCCGCAGCAGGTCCGGGTGCTGATGATGCTGTCGGAGGGGCTGCTCAACAAGCAGATCGCCTACGAGCTCACGGTGTCCGAGGCGACCGTGAAGGCCCATGTCTCGGCCATCCTCACCAAGCTCGGCGTCGACAGCCGCACCCAGGCGGTCATCGCCGCCGCAAAGATCGCCGCCGAGGGATGGCCGGGGCAGAGCCTCAACGGGTAGGGGCGGGCGCGAGCGCGCCTGCCAATTACAGCTCCCGGGCCTGGAACGTGTTGCAGCTCGACACCTGGCCGCTTCTCAGGCCGGTCATGAACCAGCGCTGGCGTTGGGCCGAGGTGCCATGGGTGAAGCTGTCGGGCACGACATAGCCCTGCGAGCGGCGCTGCAGCATGTCGTCGCCGATGGCGGCGGCGGCCTGCATGGCCTGGCGCACGTCGGCATCGTCGATGAAGCGGTATTGCTGCTGGGTGTGATAGGCCCAGACGCCGGCGAAACAGTCGGCCTGAAGTTCGACGCGCACCTGCAGCGCATTGCTGTCGCGCTCGCTGCCCGCGGCGCGCTGGGCCTGCTGGACGCGGGTCAGCACGCCCATCTGGTTCTGCACGTGGTGGCCGACCTCATGGGCGACGACATAGGCATAGGCGAAGCGGCAGGCGGTGTCGCCGCCGGAGCAGCCGCGGAACTTGGTCGCCAGCTCCTGGAAGAAGCTGGTGTCGAGATAGATCTTGTTGTCGCCGGGGCAATAGAAGGGCCCCATCTGCGACTGGGCGGCGCCGCAGCCCGAGCGCGTGGCGCGCTGGAACATGACGAGGCCGGGCGCCTGGTAGCGACGGCCCGCCTCCTGGAAGATCTTCTGCCAGGCATCCTCGGTCGAGCCGAGGACGGCGGCGACGAAATCGCCCATCTGGTCTGTCGGCCGCCCGCCCTGGCGCGTCGGCGCCTGCTGTTCGACCTGGCGCTGGCTGCCGCGGGTCACCGCCTCATAGCCGCCGACGAGGACGGCCGGGTTGATGCCGGTGATGTAGGAGATGAGGCCGACCACGATCATGCCGCCGATGCCGATGCCGGCGGGACCGCCGGGAATCCCGCCCCCGCCCCCAC
>JAIEPJ010000195.1 GCA_019749835.1 Phreatobacter sp.
CTTCCCGCCGTCTGGCGCCGCCATGAGCTGCTCGCCGCGGCGACCCATGCCGCCATCGGCAAATGGGCCGAGGGGCAGGTCCTGTCATGCAACGTCATCGAGACGGCCCATCGCGCGCCTTCGGTCACGCCGGTCCTCGTCCAGGGCGCCGATGCCGCGGCGATCTCGACCTATGCGCAGTCGATCTGCGGCGTGGCGCTCGGCTCGGCGATCGGGGACCTGTCGGGCCGCGCCTTCCGCATCGCCCATATGGGCCATGTCAATGCGCCGATGGTGCTCGGGACTCTCTCGGCGATCGAGATGGCGATGAAGGCGCTCGACATCCCCCATGGCGAGGGTGGCGTCGCCGCCGCCGTGACCAGCCTCGCCAAGGGCGCCGGCCTGCCGGGGGACAAGCGCGTGGCGGAGACCACCCTCGCCCTCGCCACCGCGCCGGCCTGAACCGGCGCGGGCTTCGGGGCTCAGGCGACCTTCACCACGAGCTTGCCGAAATTCCGGCCCTTGAGAAGGCCGATGAAGGCCTCCGGCGCCTTGTCGAGCCCGTCGACGATGTCCTCGCGGTACTTGACCTTGCCCTCGGCGATCCACCGGCTCATGTCGGTGAAGAAGGCCCTGGACTGGTCGGCGAAGTCGCGGACGATGAAACCGCGGAAGTTCAGCCGCTTGGTCAGGACGTCGCGCATCAGCAGCGGCAGGCGGTCCGGACCGTCGGGCAGCGATGTGGCATTATATTGGGCGATGAGACCGCAGACGGGGATGCGGGCGAAGAAGTTCAACAGCGGGAAGACGGCGTCGAAGACGTGCCCGCCGACATTCTCGAAATAGACGTCGATCCCGTCCGGGCAGGCCGCCTTAAGATCGGCAGCGAAGGTCGGCGAGCGGTGGTCGAGGGCGACGTCGAAGCCGAACTCCTCGGTGAGGGCCCGGACCTTGTCGGCACCGCCGGCGATGCCGACGGCGCGGGCGCCCTTGATCTTGGCGATCTGGCCAACGGCGGAGCCGACAGGGCCGGTGGCAGCGGCGACGACGACGGTCTCGCCGGGCTTCGGCTGGCCGATGGTCAGGAGGCCGGTATAGGCGGTCATGCCGGGCATCCCGAGAACGCCGACGGCGGTCGAGATGGGCGCCGCTGTCGGGTCGACCTTGCGCAGGTCCTTGACGTCGGCAACCGCATGGCTCTGCCAGCCGGAATGGGAGAGGACGATGTCGCCCGGACGGAACCGGTCGCTGTTGGACGTCACGATCTCGGCTACCGTGCCGCCCTCCATCACGCCGCCGATCGGGACCGGCGCGGCATAGGATTTCCCGTCGTTCATACGGCCCCGCATGTAGGGGTCGAGCGACAGGTAACGGATTTTCAGGAGGACCTCGTCCGGGCCCGGGGCGGCGAGCGGCGTGTCGACGATGGAGAAATTGGCAGCGGTCGGCTCGCCGTGCGGGCGGCTGGCGAGCAGGATCTGGCGGCTGGTCGTCGACATGGGTGACCTCCTGGCGGAAGCGCCGACGGGCGGCGCCTGGGTCCGTATCACTAGTGGCCTTGGCCCATGGCGGCAATCTCCGCTCGGATCGAGGTTTCGGCACCATCGGGAGATCGCCGCATGGCGCCTCCCGCGTTCCTGCCTAGAGTGGCGCCATGAATGGCGCCATCAAGACCGACGAGCCTGGCACGCCAGCCACGCCCCCCGCCATCAACCCGCTGGCCTTCTTTCCGCTCGCACGCGGCTTCTGGCGCGGCAGGACGGCCCTTCTGGCCTGGAGCCTGTGCGCGGGGCTGCTGGGACTTGTGATCGTCAATGTCGTGGTGCAGGTCCTGATCACCCGCTGGCATGCCTCCTTCTTCAACGCCCTCGAACAGCGCCAAGCCGACCGCCTGATCGCGGGGATCAGCCAGCTCGCCCTGCTCGCCCTCTCCGCAGCGCTCGTCGCCGCCCTCATCGTCTGGCTGCGCATGCGGCTGCAGATCGCCTGGCGCGGCTGGTTGTCGGACAAGCTGATCCATATGTGGTTGAGCCGGGAGCGCTTCGCCCACCTGGCCCAGGTCGCCCCGCAGATCGACGCGCCCGAATTCCGTATCGCCCAGGACGTTCAGGTAGCCGTCGAGCCGCTCGTCGAATTCGCCGTCGGTCTGGCCAATTCGCTGCTGTCGGCGACGGCCTTCATCGTCATCCTGTGGACCGTCGGCGGGTCGATCTCCCTGCCGATCGCCGGAGGGATCGTCATTCCCGGTTTCATGGTCTGGGTGGCCGTTGCGTATGCGGTCATCTCCTCAGGCATGATCGCCGTTCTCGGCCGACCGCTGATCCACGCCATCGAGCGCAAGAACGCCGCCGAGGCCGCCCTGCGTGCCACGATGGTCGGGATACGCGAGGACGCCCCGGCCATCGTCCGGGCTGCCGGGGAGCCCCCCAAACAGAGGCTCCTGGTCGGCCTGATGCAAGGGGTGGTCACGACCTGGAATGTCATCGCTGCGCTGCTCGCCAAGCTGACGATCCTGATCAACGCCAATGTCACGCTGATGCCAGCTGTGCCGCTGCTTGCCTGCGCTCCGCTCTATCTCAACAGCAGCATGTCGCTGGGGTCGATGATGCAGATCGCCGCCGCCTTCGTGCAGACCCAGTTCGCCTTCAACTGGTTCTTCGACAATTTCATTCGCATTGCCGACTGGGAGGCCTCCGCGCGCCGCGTAGTCGGGCTGACGACCGCCTTTGCCGAGAGCGACCGGCGCGGCGGCAAATTGTCGCCTGACACGCCTTGAACGCCAGCGACTGACGGACGTCCGCCCGTTGTGTTGGGATACTTTTTCTCAATTCAAAGTTTTTGACGTGAATTTTTCGCAAGTCTTCGTACTATTGATGATGTGGAAGACCTATTTTTCACGGGCGGGCTTGACGAATGCGGAAACCTGATCCATCTTGATGCTCACCATCGTCGTGACTGCGCTGCGCCGCCTTTGTGAGTATCCAGGCGTCGACAACCGGAGATCCGGTGCGACAATTTCGTCTGGGCCGCCCGGCGCGCGGTTCGTGACTTTGAACTGGAGGACGCGAAAGCGCGTTTCCGGTAGCCTTGAAAGACTTTTTTTCTTGAACAATCGAACCTTTTCGGACCTCGGCCTCGCCGAGCCTCTTTTGCGTTCCCTCCATGATGCAGGCTACGCCACCCCGACGCCGATCCAGGCCAAGGCGATTCCGCATCTTCTGGACGATCACGACCTGATCGGTATCGCCCAGACCGGAACCGGCAAGACCGCAGCCTTCGCGCTGCCGATCCTTCAGCACCTGGCGGAGGATCTCGTCCGCCCGCCGGCCAAAGGCGTGCGCGCCCTGGTGCTCGCCCCGACTCGCGAACTCGCCCTGCAGATCTTCGAGAGCGTCACGCGCATGTCGAAGAACCTGAAGCTGCGCCATGCGGTGATCTTCGGCGGTGTCGGACAGAAGCCACAGGTCGATGCCCTCGCCCGCGGTATCGACATTCTCGTCGCCACCCCCGGCCGCCTCATCGACCTGATGAACCAGGGCCTCGTGCGCCTCGACACGGTGACCCATCTCGTCCTCGACGAGGCGGACCGCATGCTCGACATGGGCTTCATCCGCGACGTGAAGAAGATCATCGCCAAGCTCCCCGACCAGCGCCAGTCCATGCTGTTCTCGGCGACCATGCCGACGGAAGTCGCCAAGCTCGCCCGAGACATGCTCTGGGAGCCGATGCGCGTCGAGGTCACGCCCGAGACCGTGACGGTCGAGGCCATCGAACAGCATGTCTACCATGTCGGCACCTCCGACAAGCGGACCCTGCTGGAGAAGCTCCTGACCGATCCGGCGCTCGCCCGCGTCGTGGTGTTCACGCGGACCAAGCACGGCGCCAATCGCCTCGCCGGCCAGCTTGAGAAGTCGGGCTTTTCGGCCGACGCCATCCACGGGAACAAGAGCCAGAACGCCCGCCAGCGGGCGCTGGCCGCCTTCAAGACCGGTGAGTGCCGCATCCTGGTGGCGACCGACCTCTTCGCCCGCGGCATCGACGTGGCCGAGGTCACCCATGTCATCAATTTCGATCTGCCGAACGAGCCGGAGAGCTATGTCCACCGCATCGGCCG
>JAIEPJ010000257.1 GCA_019749835.1 Phreatobacter sp.
GTCTTCCGATCTCGTCGACTTCGAGAATGTTGCCCTTGCGGACGGAGGAGGCGATGACCTTCGGCACGGGTTTGGTCCTTGGGATGGGCGAGGCTCGACCCCGCGTGATCTGTCGGGCCGTCGCATAGACGAAGTCGCGGCAAAGCGCCACCCCCGCGCGCTAGTCGCGGAACCAGACGACCTGCGTGGTGGTGGCAAGGAGCCTGCCGGCCGCCGACCAGATCTCGGCCTGCTGGTCATGGAACTGGTCGCCGAAACGGATGGAATCGGCGCGCGCCAGCACCGGCCTGCTGCCCTGTTCGGCGAGTTCGGCGGCATCGGCATGGAAATAGGATGTCATCGACACTGTGGCGGCGGGCGTGCGCAGGCCGCGAACCTGGAAGACCCGCACGATGAAGATGTCGCAGAGCGAGGCCAGCGCCACATGGTCGAGTGGACGCGGCGGCTGGTCGGCGACCCAGAGCAGCGACTGGGCACTCTGCGGCGTCGCATGGGCCTCACTTCCCATGATCGGCAGGCCGGAGACGTAGCGGAACTCGTAGGCGTTCAGCCAGGCGAGGGGCGGCTTGCGGCCGAGGACAGGCACAGCTTCCGGCGGTGGCGCTACCGGCATGGCGGAGGCGTGGTGACGCCAGGTCTCGCTGCGGCGGGCGAAGACCATGGTCGCATTGGCGGCGATGGTCTCGCCCTGGACCAGTTCGGCATAGAGATGCTGGACGGAGCGGCCGGAACGGACCTCCTTGACCCGGATCGCGAAGGCGCCTTCGGCGATGGGGGCGCAAAAATTCACGGTCTGGGCCACCGGCTCGCCGATTCGGGCGGGATGGTCCAGAGCCGCCTTCAGAAGCTGCGCCGCGGTGATGCCGCCGAAGGGGCCGACCATGTTCCAGTAGGCCGGCGACGTCGTGCCGGCGAGCGAGCCGTCGGCGGCCGCCGTGAAACGCGTCGCGGCGTCGAAGGGGTGGAGGGCGGCGGTGTCGGACATGCGGGCTCGCTCGGCTGCGCGACAGGGCGGGTTGCCTTGGTCGCGGCGGAGCCTATGAGGGGAGGGCTGCGCTCCGCAACGACGTCGAAGGAACGACGACGGCTGGGAGGCGCGCCGGAGAGCCATCCATGACCCCGTCCCCTTCGCCCTGGTGGGATGCCGACCGCCACGCCGATCGCCGGCCATTCCTCGTCGCGCGCGGGCGGATCAAGGCGGCGCTGCGCCATTGGTTCGCAGGCCATGACTTCACCGAGGTGGAGGCGGGCATCCTGCAGGTCTCGCCCGGCAACGAGACGCATCTGCACGCCTTCGCCACCGCGGCGGTGACGATCGACGGAAGGCGGGCGCCGCTCTTCCTGCACACCTCGCCGGAATTCGCCGCCAAGAAGCTTATCGCCGCCGGCGAGACGCGGATCGTCGATTTCGCCCGCGTCTTCCGCAACCGCGAGCGCGGGCCGCTGCACCATCCCGAATTCACGATGGTCGAATGGTATCGGGTCGGCGAGCCCTACGAGCAGTTGATGGACGACTGTGCCGAACTCCTCAGGCTCGCCTGCGCCGCGGCGGGGCGGGACAGGCTGGTCTGGCGGGACGCGTCCTGCGATCCCGCCCTCGAACCCGAGCGCCTGACGCTCGCCGAGGCCTTCCGCCGCCATGCGGACATGGACCTTCTCGCGACGGTCGGGGCCGCGGGAGAGACTGACCGCGAGGCGCTGGCGGCCCAGGCGAGCCGCGCCGGCGTCAGAGTTTCGGGCGACGACGGCTGGGCCGATATCTTCTCCAAGGTGCTGGTGGATCGCATCGAGCCGCGCCTCGGCTTCGGGCGGGCGACGATCCTGTGCGAATATCCGGTGAGCGAGGCGGCGCTGGCCCGCCCCAAGCCCGGCGATCCGCGTGTCGCCGAGCGTTTCGAGCTCTATGCCTGCGGCGTCGAACTGGCCAATGCCTTCGGCGAACTGACGGACCCGGTCGAACAGCGGCGGCGGTTCGAGGCGGCTATGGCGGAGAAGCAGCGCGTCTATGGCGAGACCTATCCTATCGACGAGGACCTGCTCGATGCCCTCGCCCTGATGCCGCCGACGGCGGGGATCGCGCTCGGCTTCGAGCGGCTGGTGATGCTGGCGAGCGGGGCGCGGCACATCGAGGATGTCGTCTGGACCCCTGTGCCGGACGTCTTCAGATGAGGGGAATGCGCGTCGCCGCCTCGCGTGGGATGGCGCCCGAGACCCGCGGGTCATCCATCACCTCGATGGCGCGCTTGTAGGGCGCGAATGCGCAGCGCCGGTAGAAGGTGAGGGCGCCTGGATGGTCGAGGGTGCAGGTGTGCAGCCAGACACGCCGCGTTTCCGGGCGCCAGGCCTCGGTGAGGGCGGCGGCCATCATGCGGGGGCCGAGCCCCTGGCCCGTAGCCTCAGGCACGAGGCCGAAGAAGCTGATCTCTACATCCTCGGGGTTCCGCCGGTCGATCTCGACGATGCCGGTTTCGCCCGCCGCGCCGTCCGCCACGAAGAGCGCATTGTCGGGATGGTGAAGGATCGCACCGAGAGCCGCGTCGTCCATGAGCAGCCGCGATGTCCACAGCCAGTCGAGGCCGATCTTCGCATAGAGGCTGCGATACCAGGCGAGGTTCGGCCGGGCCACGGGGCGGAGCGGCAGCGGCTCGGCGACAGGGGCGGCTGGTCGTTCCGGCATCTCCAGATAGGTCACCACCGCGGCGATCTTGCCGGCGGGCAATTCCGTATAGCCGTCGAGGTTGAGTGGCATGGTTTCGGCGGTCATGGCGGGTGCGTCCTGCTGGCCCTCGACGCCGGTGGAACGACGGGGCATGTTCCCCCGACCTCTACACCGAAGGAGATGGCGCATGAAGCTCGGCATCGGCAGGATGGCCCAGTCCAAGCCGGCGTGGGCCGGCTTCTGACCATGGCGCGCGGGATCGATAGGCGGCTGGCTCTTGGGTCACTCGGGGCGGTTCTGGCCGCCCCGGCTCTCGGGCGGACGCCCTTCGTCGTCGACGGCGCGGGTCGGCAGGTGCCCATTCCGACCCGTGTCGGCCGCGTCTTTCCCGCCGGCCCTCCTGCAGCGATCATGCTCTATACGCTGGCGCCCGATCTGCTGATCGGCTGGCCGCGGGCGAACCGGCCGGACGAGCGCGAATTCCTGCTGCCCGACATCGGCTCACGGCCGGAGGTCGGCCGCATCACTGGACGCGGCAACACGGCCAATCTGGAACTCGTTCTGGCAATGAGGCCCGACCTGATCCTCGACGTCGGCTCGACCCGGCGCACCTTCGCCGAACTCGCCGACCGGGTGCAGGGCCAGACCGGCATTCCCTATGCGCTGCTCGACGGACGTTTCGAGGCGACCGCCGGCAGCTTCATCACCCTCGGCCAGCTCACCGGTCGCGAGGACAGGGCCCGCCGTCTCGCCGGCTGGTGCGAGGAGACGATGAAGACGCTCATGACCCGGATCGAGACCGTTCCGGCGGAGCGGCGTCCGCGCGTCTATTATGCCCGCGGGCCGCGCGGTCTGGAAACCGGCCTCGCCGGGTCGATCAATGTCGAGACGGTGGAATTCCTCGGCGCGGTCAATGTCGCCCGCGACGGCGTCGGCGGCGGGCTGGCGCAGGTTTCGCTGGAACAGGTGCTCGCCTGGAACCCGGAGGTCATCATCACCATCGACCAGACCTTCGCGGCCAATGTCCGGTCTGATCCCGCCTGGCGCGGGGTGAAGGCGGTCGTCGACGGACGGGTCCACCTGTCGCCGAAACTGCCCTTCGGTTGGGTCGATTTCCCGCCCTCGGTCAACCGCATGGCGGGGCTCTGGTGGCTCGCCAAGATCCTCTATCCGGCACTGGTGCCGGAGGATATCCGAACGCTGACGCGTGATTTCTACACGCTCTTCTACCATGTGACGCCGAGCGAGGCGCAGATCGACCGCGTCCTGGCGGGCCGTGACTGACATGCAGCCCCTCAGATCCCTCGGCGGTGGTGCCGTGGTGGCCTCGGTCCTCGTCCTTGGGGTCGTCGTCGCCTTCTCCGTCGGCCGCTTCCCGGTCAGCCTTGCCGACATCGTCGTCGCCCTGTGGTCGCGGGCGACGGGCGTGCCCTCGGGGCTGTCGCCTGCG
>JAIEPJ010000077.1 GCA_019749835.1 Phreatobacter sp.
AGACGAAGTCGCGGGCCTTGGCCATGTGCACGAGGTCGCGGCGGAAATGCAGCATCTGCGACGTCTCGATGGCGCCCCCGTGGATGCCGTGGACCTGTTCGGCCTCCGGGAACAGCCCCGCCGGGGAGCCGAGACGGTGCCAGGAGCACTGGACGACGAACATGCCGTGCCGGCGGCGCAGGTCCCGCGCCACGATGTCCATCGTCGCGACATTGCCGCCATGGGAATTGGCGATGACGAGCTTGCGCACCCCCGTTCGGGCGATGCTGTCGCCGATCTCGTTCAGCAGCCGGATCTGCGTCTCGGCGGACAGGGTGATCGTCCCGGGAAAGGCGATGTGCTCGTCCGACTTGCCCATCCAGACGGTCGGCAGGAAGGTAACCGGCAGCCCCTTCGGCAGGACGTCGCGGACGGCCTGACCATTGCCCTCGGCAATGACCGTATCGACGGAGACCGCCAGATGCGGGCCGTGCTGCTCCATGGCGGCGATCGGCAGGACGGCGATCCACGACCCCGTCTCGGCGGACCGGAATTCCTCCGTGGTCATGTCGCCCCAGAGCTGTTTCGGCAGCATGGCGCCCTCCTGCTCGTCTCCCCGACCTGATTCTAGCCGGCCCTGGCCGCCACCACTTCGACCTCGACCTTGAACTCGGGCTTGGTGAAGCCCGAGACGATCATCAGCGTCGAGGCTGGCGGCGGGCTGGCGACGTGCCGGTCGCGTGAGGCCATGTAGCCCGCCATATGCGCCCGGTCGGTGACGAAGGCATTGATGCGGACGATGTCGCCCATGTCCATCCCGGCGGCGGCGAGCATATGGCCGATCGCGGCGAAGCACAGATCGGCCTGCGCCTCGGCCCCATCGGGAATGGCGCCGTCCGGGGCGAGGCCCAATTGTCCCGAGCAGAACAGCATCCGCGTCCCCGCCGGCACGACGACGGCATGGGAATATTTGGCGAAGGGCGCCGGCATCGCGGCAGGCGTCAGCTTTTCGAGCATGGTCATGTCTTGCCCATCTGGATCGGCAGGGCCGTCGTCTGCTTGATCCGCTCCATGGCGAAGCGGGACGTGACGTTCTTCAGCGGCATCTGGGCGATCAGGCGCTTGTAGAAGGCGTCATAGGCATCCATGTCCGCCACCACGACGCGCAGCATGTAGTCGACGTCGCCCGCCATCCGGTAGAATTCCATCACCTCCGGCATGGCGGCGACCAGGTCGGCGAAGCGGCCGAGCCAGCCCTCGGAATGGTCGGACGTCTCCACCGATACGAAAACCGTCAGGCCGAGCCCGAGCTTCTTAGGGTCGAGCAGGGCGACGCGCCCCTTGATGATGCCCTCGGCCTCGAGCTTCTGGATGCGCTTCCAGGCGGGCGTGGTCGACAGGCCCGAGCGGGCGGCGACCTCCGCGATCGAAAGCGAGGCGTCCGTCTGCAACACCGAGAGAATGCGGCGGTCCGTGTCGTCCATCCCTGGGCATCCCTTCACTGGGAATTGATCTTGCCATCAGGTTTAGACGGTCCCGCACGCCGTGGCGAGCGAGACGAGGGTCTTATACACGCCTGCCGGGTACCAACCGCGAAGAGCGGCCCTCGGCCTCAATTGCCGGCGAAGAAGGCGGCCGGCCAGGGCCAGTTCACCGTATAGGCCGGCGCGCCCCAGAAGCGGTCGCGGCCCGGCTTGCCGCGCATCGAGCTGGACATGGCCACCAGATCGCCATTCGAGGTGAAGGGCGCGAAGAGCATGTCGGGGCGCGCACTCATGCGGTCACCGGGGAAGGTGACCTTCGGGGTCACCAGCCAGCTCGGACGCGAGACGCGCACCTCGGGGGCCGCGTTGCGACGCTGCTGGGCCTCGGCCTGCTGCACGGCCGCTTCGACGGCGAAGACGGCCGTCACTGCGACGAGGCCGATGGCGAAATTGCGGATCATGAGGTGCTCCCGATGCGTTGGCGAACTCTAGCCTTACGCCGCGTCCGGGTCGAGAGCATGCCGGTCACAGATTGAGGAACTGTGACCGGCAGGCATCGCCCACTCAGGCAGCGCGGCGCCAGGCTTCGGCAAGTTCCAGACCTTGCCAGCGCGGCACCTCCCTGCCCGTCGGGCTGACGAGGCCCCGGGCGCCGTCCAGTGCGCCAGGGACCAGTTCCAGCCCGAGAAACCGCGACCGCTCCACCGGTCCCGGCATCCACAGGCGCTCCATCTTCGCCGTCGCGAAGCCGAAGCGCCGGTAATAGGGTTCGTCGCCGACGAGGATGATGGCCCGGTGGCCATCATCGCGCGCCCGGCCGATCGCCTCCCGCATGAGCAGGCCGCCGATGCCGGACGAACGGATCGCGCCGTCGACGGCCAGCGGCCCCAGCAGCAGCGCCGGTCGATTCGGGCCAAGCGTGACGTTCCACAGACGCACGGTCCCGACGAGATGGGCGCCGGCCGCGGCGACCAGCGCCAGCCCCTCGGCGGGCAGGCGGCCTTCGCGCAGCCGTTCGGAGGTCTTCGCGCCACGGTCGGCGCCGAAGGCCGCGTCGAGGAGCGCCTCGCGCGCTTCAATGTCGCGAATCTGCTCGTCGCGGACGACGATGGGGTCGATGAGGACGGGGTCCTTGAGGGAGACGTGCACGGTCACGGCCGCGGTCCTTCTCTGGCGAGAGAGTGACGACAGCCCTCGTGCCGGGCTTGACGCCGCGGCCGGTCGGGACTTTTCGGGTTTGGCGGAGAACCCGCCCGGTCACCCGGGCGGGAGCAGGAGCGTCAGATGCAGACGCTCGCCAGCGGCGCGAAGCCGTTGAAGCCGACCGTCGAATAGGTCGTGGTATAGGCACCGGTCGCCTCGATCAGCACCTTGTCGCCGATGGAGAGCGACACGGGCAGGTCGTAGGGCTTCTTCTCGTACATGACATCGACCGAATCGCAGGTCGGTCCCGCCAGCACGCAGGGGGCCGTCTCGTCGCCGTCACGCTCCGTGCGGATCGGATAGCGGATCGCCTCGTCCATGGTCTCGGCGAGACCGTGGAACTTGCCGATGTCGAGATAGACCCAGCGCACCGCGTCCTCGTCCGACTTCTTCGAGATGAGGACGACCTCCGACTCGATGATGCCGGCATTGCCGACCATGCCGCGACCGGGCTCGATGATCGTTTCCGGGAGGCGGTTGCCGAAATGCTTGGTCAGCGATTCGAAGATGGCCGCGCCATAGGCTTCCGCCGCCGGCACGTCCTTGAGGTACCTGGTCGGGAAGCCGCCGCCCATGTTGACCATCTTCAGCTCGATGCCGCGCTCGGCGAGCGTGGCGAAGATCGAGGATGCGGTGGTCAGCGCCTGGTCCCAGGCGCCCATGTTCGTCTGCTGCGATCCGACATGGAACGACAGGCCATAGGCCTGCAGCCCGAGGCGGTGGGCATGTTCCAGCACGCGCGGCGCCATCTCCGCCGCGCAGCCGAACTTGCGGGAGAGCGGCCATTCGGCGCCCTCGCAGTCCTGCAGGAAGCGGCAGAAGACCTTGGCGTCCTTCGCGCCGATCAGCGCGGCCTGGCGGGCGATCTTCTCGACCTCGGCCTCGCAGTCGACGGCGAACAGGCGCACGCCATACTGCAGGGCGCGCGCGATGTCCTTTTCCTTCTTGATCGTGTTGCCGAAGGAAATGCGGTCGGCCGCGGCGCCGGTCGCCAGGGCCTGCTCGATCTCGACGACGGAGGCGCAGTCGAAGCACGACCCCATCTCGGCGAGCAGGTTGAGGATCTCCGGGGCCGGATTGGCCTTCACGGCGTAAAAGACGCGCGTGTCGGGCAGGGCCCGGGCGAATTTGGTGAAGTTCTCGGCCACGACCTCAAGATCGACGACCATGATCGGGCCATCGTCGCGGCGGTTGCGGAGGAATTCGCGGATACGGTCGGTCATGTGATGTCCCCCCAGCCCTCTCTCGCGAGGACCAGCAAAGGGTTGAACCCATGGGCGGCGTTCGCTTCGCGGGTCCGCTGTGGAGACGGAACACCGGTGACGTCGGCAACCCGATGACGTTCGCCGAGACATCTCTTCCGCGGCCGGGCTGGACACCCGTCAGCGAGACAAAGACGCCTTCGATTGGATTGGGGACATCCCGCTCCGCACGGCCGGCAAGAAGAACAAGCCTCTTCGGTAGCTGGCTCTGGACACCAGCTGAGACCAAAAAAGCCCGAT
>JAIEPJ010000291.1 GCA_019749835.1 Phreatobacter sp.
GCCGCTCGCGCTCGCGGATGATGTCGTTGATCTCGCGCTCGGCCTCGCGGTCGGGGCGCGGGATGGCGGCCACGCGCCGGGTGGTGCCCTCGATGCGGCGCAGCGCCTCGTCGCGTTCCCGCAGGGCGAGCGTTTCCAGCCGGGTGCGATCGGCGGCGGTGATGCCACCCGCGGCCTCGGCCTCGCGCAGGCGGCGGACGCGGTCGTCGTATTCGCTGTTGATGCGAAAGCGGTCGTCGAGCGCCTTGCGCAGTTCCTCGGCATCCGCCGCGGTCCGGCGGCGGCGGGCCTCGGCTGCCTGGGCAGCGGCGCTCTCCTGCTCGGTGCGCTGGCGTTCGCCGGCGGCCTGCTCGCCGCGGGTGATCTCCTCCGACAGCTCCTGGTACTGCCGGCGCAGCTCCTCCAGGCGCGCGGCGCGGTCGATGCCGGCCTGCTGCTGGGCCGCGCCGACCAGGCCACCGCGGATCGAGCCGCGACGGGGCTGGGAGCGCAGGCTGTCGCGGCCGTCGCTCTCGGCCTCGAGGCGGGCGATCTGGGCGCGCAGGGCCTCGGCCTGGGCGCGACGGTCGGCCTCCTGCTCGGAGGGGAGCAGCAGCCCGGAGCCGCGGCGGACGCCATCCAGCACGCGGGCAGCGCCGGACAGCGCACGCGCCAGGGCGTTGGACAGCCCGATCGCCTGGTCGAGCCGCGCCAGGAACTGATCGGCGGCGGCGGTGAGCTGGCCGAAGGCGCGGCCGACGGAGAGCGGCGCCCGTTCGAACTCGCCATTCAGCCGCTCGACCGCGCGCAGCAGTGCCGGGAACACTGTGTCGGCGGTGAGCTTGCCCTCGGAGCCGAGCTTGCGCAGTTCGCCGATGGAAACGCCGAGCTCGCGGGCCAGCGCCTGCGCCAGCGTCGGCAGGCCCTCGAGGATCGAGCGGAGCTCGTCGCCCTGCAGCGTGCCGGAGGCCAGCGCCTGGGCGAGCTGCTGGGTGCTGGAAGCAATCTCCTGCTGCGAGGCGCCCGACGCGATGGCAATGCGCTGCAGGCCGCCCACCAGCGTGGCGACCTGGTCCGAGGTGGCGCCGATCTCGCGCGCCGCGATCGAGAAGCGCGCGAAGGCGTCGACGCTCTCGCGCACGGCGACGCCGGTCTGCAGGCTGTCGCGATAGAGACGGTCGTAGATCTCGCCGGCGCGTTCCACCGAACCCAGCGCGGTGTTGAGCCGTCCCATGGACTGGGTGAGCGCGTCGCCCGCCACGACCACGGCGCGCAGGCCTGCGGCGAGGCCGGCGATCTGCACGCCGCGGACAGCAACATCGAGCAGGTCGAGCGCGCGGGAGGCGCGGTCGGCGCCGCCCTGGATGCGCTCCAGGCTGCGGCTCCCGGTCTCGCCGACCTCGCGCAGCTCCTGCTTGACGCGGGCGGCATCGTCCAGCGACAGGCGGACCGAGACGCGGCGGGTGGCGTCAGCCATTGGTCACGCCTCCGGCGTTGGTGGGATGGTCAGGGCCCGGGGGGATCAGTGCGGCGCGCGGCGCTGCCGGCGGCGAGACCCATGCGCATGGCCAGCAGCAGTTCGGCCGCGGCCCAGCCCATGGCGCCCATCTCGCGGGCGGTGGCGAGTGCGGCCGGCATGTCGAGATCGAGGCCCGCCATGGTCGCCGTGGCGCAGGTGGTGCCGGCGGCCCAGCATGCGGCGCCCTCGACGCTGGTGGGGGCGTGGGCGGCGTAGGGGCAGGCGAGACCGCAGTCGCGGTCGAGGGTCGCGCAGCCGCGGCAGTAGTCAGGGCCCTGGCCGAAATGCCATTCGGCGCGGGCCCTTAGCCGTTTCCCTCCAGCGCCACGGCGGCGACCGGGCCTGTGGCGCGGTCCCAGAAGGCGGCGGCCATCTCGTCCATGTCCATGAGGCGCTCGACCGCCTCAGGCGAGAGCGGCAGTGGCTTGCCGGCAGCGTCGCCCACGCCCTCCCAGGCGGTGACGGCGTGGCGGGCCAGCGCCTTGACAAGGAAGGCGAAGGCCAGGCCGCGCGCCATGTCGGGGTCGAGGTCGGCCTCCGCGGCCCGCAACGCGCCGAGGCGACGGGCGGAGCCGGCCTGGGCGGCGGCCATCACGGCGGTTGTGACGGGGCGGATCTCCACGCGGACGCCGCGCGGCAGGTCGAGCCAGTATGGTTCGGTGGGAAGGTCGAGGGTGAGCATGCGGATGTCTCCGGACTTGAAATTGGGTGCGGTCATGTCAAAGTCTGACATGGTTGCTGCAGAGGAGGCCGCGATGCCCAATGTGAGCCTGACGCCGGAGCTCGAGGGCTTCGCCGAGACCTGTGTGGCCAAAGGCCGCTACGGCAATGTGAGTGAGGTCATGCGCGCGGCGCTCCGCCTGCTGCAGGACCAGGAATCAAAGCGCGACGCTTTCACGCGGATGCTGGAGCGCGTCAGCCGTGAGGCGGACGAGAAAGGCTGCTACGAGGTCGATGATGTGATCGCCGAAGTGGACGCGGAACTGCGCGCCCGCGCCTCCGGCCAGGAGGCGGCCCGCCGCAACGCAGGCTGAGCCAGCCGGCTGTCCTCACACCTGAAGCGCGCGAGGATCTGCGAGACGCCCTGTTCTGGATTCAGCAGAACAATCCGCAGGCGGCGTCCGATATGCGCGATGCAGTGCGTCGTGCCGCGCAGCGGATCGGTGAGTTTCCGGATATTGGCGTCAGGCGGCCGGATTTGGCGCCCGATCAGTTCCGATTTCTGGTGATCCCCGTCTTTGACTACCTCGTAGTGTATCGGGCCGAGGGCCTGCCGCGGGCGCGAATCATGCGCATCCTCTATGGCAAACGGCACCTCGAAACACTTCTGGCCAGCCTGACGGACCATTAAGGCTCACGCATACTCCGTACCAGCCTGCTGGTTCCGCAGCACCGCCGTCATCATCCGCGTCGCCGTCGCGTTGAAAGCGGCTCGGAAATCGAAGCTGGCCTCCACGCCCGCCGGCCCCTCGATCGGGGTTTTGGCCAGTGCGAGATAGACCTCATGCAGCGTTATCGTCAGGCTGCGGTTCGCATCGATCGTGAAGGCCAGCGCGAACTCCGCCGAGGTCCCGGCCTGCGCCTGGGCGAGCAGCGTGGTGTTCTCGAAGCGCACGGTGATCTGGCCGGTGCAGCGTGCGATGCCAGGATCCACGCCCTCAACGCGGCGATCGGCGCGAATGGTGCGCACGGCTTCCATGCCGTTGGCGTAGGTGAGCCGCGCGCCAGTGACCTGCGCCAGCGCCGACCCGCTCCGCGTGATGCTTCCCTGCGCTTTGTTGAAGGCCGTGTAGGCCGCGCTGGTCGGCGTGCCGCCCGACGTCGCTCCCGTGCGGACCGAGCCTTGGCCAAGCAGCCCGAAGGTCGCCGTTGCCGCGCCGGTCGGCGTGAAGTCCATCTCCAGCGTGTCGGCACGGACGCCGGTGCACACGTCGAAGGACGGCACGTCCGGATAGCCGATCTCCATCGCGTTGCTCGGCAGCGCCGCCGCGCCCGAGGCAAAGGTGTGGATGAAGTTTGTCGTGCCGGTGGCGGTCGGCGGGCCCAGCAGCAGCCGTAGCCAGTGGCCGATGTTGATCAGGTCCACCGGCACCACCGCCTGGCCGGCGACCGTGATTGTGTCCAGGAAAGGCGCGGCCGGATCGCGGTTGCTGCCGACGCCGATGACATCGGCGTCCAGCAGTGGCTGCTCCGCGCCGAGGTCGCAGGACAGGAATGGCATGCGCCGCCAGTTGCTGCCCGGCGCGGTGCCGTAGGTGGTTTCGGGCAGCATGAGCAGGCGGCAGTTCGCGCCGATGGCACGGGGCATGGGCTTTCTCCTGGAAGGGGATCAGGCCAGCGGCGAGCCGGCGACGGTGAACCAGAGGGCGACGGGGATGGCGGCGGCGCGAGCCGCGGCGGCGCCCTCGAACTCGACATCCTCGAAGGACGCACTGCCGGGCTGCGCCCATTCGACGGCGCCGCCGAGGGTGCGGTTGGCGGCGATGACGGTAGCGACATCCACCAGCAGCGCATCAAGCAGGGTGTTGCGGGCGGCGGGGGTGGCGCCAGCGA
Organism: Phreatobacter sp.; assembly: GCA_019749835.1. Lineage (GTDB taxonomy): Bacteria > Pseudomonadota > Alphaproteobacteria > Rhizobiales > Phreatobacteraceae > Phreatobacter. The sequence continues at coordinate 4,052 of JAIEPJ010000291.1, forward strand.
CGGTGATCTCGACCTCGGCACGATGCTCGATTTGCCAGGCGAGCGGCGAGAGGATGGGCGTCTCCTCCACCGTCTCGCCGTCGCGGACCACGACCAGGCCACCGGGCGGGATGCGCTG
>JAIEPJ010000256.1 GCA_019749835.1 Phreatobacter sp.
CAATTTCGATCTGCTGAACGAGCCGGAGAGCTATGTCCACCGCATCGGCCGCACCGGCCGGGCCGGGCGGACGGGCATCGCCCTCGCCTTCTGCGATCCGAGCGAGCGCGGCCATCTGGCCGCCATCGAAAAACTGACCCGCGTGCGCCTCGCCGTCGTCGGGTCCCCCATCCAGGCCTCGACCCGTGGCGACACCCGCCCGCCGTCGGCGCCTGCCAGGCGTCCGCAGCCCCGGCGAAGGGCTGCCTGACAAATCCCTCAACCGCCAAACATCGAGGAGCATTCCATGGCGACCGGGACCGTTAAGTGGTTTAACCCCCAGAAGGGCTACGGCTTCATCCAGCCGTCCGACGGTGGCAAGGACATTTTCGTCCACATCTCCGCCGTCCAGCGCGCCGGTCTGAACGACCTGCGTGAGGGCGAGCAGGTGTCGTACGAACTGGCCACCGACCGCCGCACCGGCAAGCAGTCGGTCGACCAGCTGAAGCTCGCCTGAGATTCGCCGCAAGGCGAAGGGCTGGCCGCGAGGCCCAGCCGCTTGGACGTCAATCGTGGTGCCGTGCGCGGCGTCGCGCAGTCCTCATGCCTGTCCAGTCACTGCCTAATGGACCGTAGCAGTCGCGCTCGCCAGACCGGCGCCGATCTGTTCGAGGACGCGGATTTCTGGATCCTCCCCCTCCTGCGCCGGTGCGATCGACAGGACGAGGACGCCTGGCCGCCGCGCCGAAACGAATTTCGCCACCGCCTGCGCCTGCTGATAGGTGTCGAGGTAGTGGATGTCCTCGGCCACCATCCGCGAGCCCCGCTGCACGAAGGGAACGACGGCGTAACGGGTTGTGACGCCTGCCCGCTGCGGTGGCCGTTCCGCCACGGAATTCGCACTGTGGGCCATGGGGCGCCTCCCCTATCCGGTGATTCCTTATCATCGCATGATGGCTGTCCTTTGGGGATCGGGCTTAGCCCCGACATGGTCCGGCCGCGTGACGGTCGCGCGGCCCGGCGAGAACCCGGGATGCGATCCCGGGTCCCCTTGCAAGATGTTGCCGCAAGCGATTGAACGCCTGCCGTGACCATCAGCACTTGAGGAAGGTCTTCTCGACGATGACCTTGCCGGCAACGCTCACCGTCACCCGCACGCCCGTCGGGATCCCCCAGGTGGTGCAGACGTCGATGCAGGCCTGAGCCGCCGTTCCGTTCGGAAAAATTGAAGGGATCGGCAGACAGAACTTGCCGATGCCGAGCGGCAGATTGAGACAGATCCTGCCGTTGTCGACCGTCACGCTGATGCACTGCGCGGCAAAGCGGATATGCCCGTCATCGATCGGATTGATGGTGCGGCTGCTCTCTTCGAGCTTCTTCTGATCGTAGAGGCTGCGCGCGGCATCCAGCACCGAAGCGATCGCCTTCTCGTCGAATTCATGAAACGTCGCCATCTCGTCACTCCCTAGGGTTGACCGCAATGCGTGACGGCCTTGGGCCGGCAACGTGCGGCCCTGCATCCATAGAGAGACAATCTCAATTATTCTACCTAGAGTTGTACTCAGGCTGACGGAACTACCCTAAGCTGGCATGAGCCGGGTCCCTGCGCGCCAGCAGGGCCGCGCAATTTCACGTCCGGTAATGCTGATGTCGTCGCAGGGGGGATCGATCCGGGCGCGAGGATCGGCGGACCATCCTCTGTCCGCCTGTCCTTACATCACATGACGCTGCTTCCACTCGCGCATTGCCGCCGCATCGCGGGGAGTGATGTCCGGAAAGTCCGGCGCGGCGACCGCAGGATCGAAGTATTTCCACGAGCGGGCGCACTTGACGCCCTCGGCCTTGGCCGGGACCACCGCGACGCCCTTGGTGTCCTCGGCGCGGAAGGCCTCGGCCGGCCCCTCCCCCGCGACGATCCGGGCGGCCGAGGTGATCGCCACTTCGGCGAGGTCGAGGCCGTCGAGCGCCGCCATGAGGTCGGCGTCGGCGACATAGACGGTCGGGGCCGCCTCCAGTGAAGAGCCGAGGCGCTTGCCGGCCCGCTCCAGTTCGAGCGCGCCGGTGACGACGCGGCGAACCTTGCGGATCTTCTCCCACTTCGCGTCCAGCGCACTGTCCAACCAGCCGCCATCTGCCGCATAGAAGCCGGCGAGATGCACCGAGCCGTCGCGGCCGTAGCGATCCCACCAGGCCTCCTCGGCCGTGAAGGAGAGGATCGGCGCCAGCCAGGTCGCGACTGCCCGGAAGAGCTCCTCGATGACCGCGAGCGTCGCCTTGCGTTCCGCCGACGACAGCGGATCGCAATAGAGCCGGTCCTTGCGGATGTCGAAATAGAAGGCCGAGAGATCGACATTCATGAACTGCGTCAGGAGCGCGAAGACCTTCTTGTAATCATAGGTGCGATAAGCCTCGTGGATCTCCGGCGACAGCTCGGCGAGCCGATGGAGCATGAGGCGCTCGAGTTCCGGCAAGGCCGCCATCGTCGGCAACGGCGTTCCGTCGTGATGGGCGAGCGCGCCCAGCATCCAGCGGATGGTGTTGCGCAACTTGCGATAGGCGTCCGACGTCGTCTGCAGGATCTCCTTGCCGATCCTCAGGTCGTCGGAATAGTCGGAGGCGGCCACCCACAGGCGCAGGATGTCGGCGCCCGACTGCTTGATGACGTCCTGCGGCGCCACCGTGTTGCCGAGCGACTTAGACATCTTTCGCCCCTCGCCGTCGAGGACGAAGCCGTGGGTCAGGACGACGTCGTAGGGCGCCCGGCCACGGGTGCCGCAACTCTCCAGCAGCGAGGAATGGAACCAGCCGCGATGCTGGTCCGAGCCTTCCAGATACATCACGGTGTCCGCGCCACCGTCCACCTTGCGCTTCAGGCCTTCGAAGTTCGGGAAGTCCTGCGGGCTTTCCAGGGTGAAGGCATGGGTGGAGCCGGAATCGAACCAGACGTCGAGGACGTCGTCGACCTTGTCGAAATCGTCGGCGGAATGATCAGGGCCGAGGAAGCGCTCCTTCGCGCCCTGCTTGAACCAGGCGTCGGAGCCCTCCTGGCGGAAGGCCTCGGCGATGCGCAGGTTGACCGCCTCGTCCTTCAGGACGTCGCCGGTCTCGCGGTGGACGAAGACGGCGATGGGCACGCCCCAGGCCCGCTGGCGGGAGACGACCCAGTCCGGCCGGTTCTCGATCATGCCGCGAATGCGGTTCTCACCGGATTCCGGTACCCATTGCGTCTCGCCGATGGCCTTCAGCGCCCGCTGGCGCAGGGTGGTCCCGTCCGCATAGGGCTTGTCCATGGCGATGAACCATTGCGGCGTGTTACGGAAGATGACCGGCTTCTTGGAGCGCCAGGAATGGGGATATTGGTGCTTCAGGCGGCCGCGCGCGACGAGGTTGCCGGCGGCGGACAGCGCCTCGATCACGGAGGGGTTGGCGTCGCCCTTGTCGCCCTTGTCGGTGATGACCTGACGGCCCTCGAAGGCCGGCGCTTCCGAGGTGAAGCGGCCGTCGCCATCGACGGTGTAGGGGATGCGGGTCTCGATGCCGCGTTCGGCGAGAACGCGGCCATTCGCCATCCAGATGTCGAAGTCCTCGCGGCCGTGACCGGGGGCGGTGTGGACGAAGCCGGTGCCGGCATCGTCCGTGACATGGTCGCCGTCGAGCATCGGCACGTCGAAGCCGTAGCCGAGATTGGCAAGGGGATGGGCGCAGGTGACGCCGGCGAGTTCGGCGGCGGAGACGTCGGCGACCAGTTCGAAGCCTTCGACCTTGGCCTGTTTGAAGACGCTCTCGGCCAGCGATTTGGCGAGGATATAGGTGTTGCCGACCCGCGCCCAATTGTCGGCCGGTGCCGCCATGACGCGGTAGAGCCCGTAGGCGATCCGGCTGGAATAGGAGATGGCCCGGTTGCCGGGGATGGTCCAGGGCGTCGTGGTCCAGATGACGACAGCCGAGTTCCGCAGCAGGGCAAGCCTGTCACGCTCAGCCTGGTCGGGAGCCGGCAGGGATAGGGCGCGCACCGGGAAGGCCGCCCAGATCATGTCGCTCTGGTAGTCGTGATACTCGACCTCCGCCTCGGCCAGGGCGGTCTTCTCCACCACCGACCACATGACCGGCTTGGAGCCGCGGTAGAGCTGACCGGACTCGGCGAATTTCAGGATCTCCGCGGCGATCTGCGCCTCGGCATGGTAGGTCATGGTCTGGTAGGGATTGGCCCAGTCGCCGACGACGCCGAGGCGCTTGAACTCCTCGCGCTGGATGGTGA
>JAIEPJ010000239.1 GCA_019749835.1 Phreatobacter sp.
GCGGTGACGCTGGTCGCCGTGTCGAACCCCTTCCCCATCCACGCGATCGAGCCGGTACTCGCCGCCGGCCAGCGCGTCATCGGTGAGAACTCTGTGCAGGACGCCAAGGGCAAGTGGCCGGAGCTGCGCGCGCGCTATCCCGACGCCGAGGTCCATATGATCGGGCCGTTGCAGTCGAACAAGGCGAAGGAGGCGGTCGCCCTCTTCGACGTGATCGAGACCCTCGACCGCTCCTCGCTGGCGAAGGAACTCGCCAAGGAGGTCGCCAAGGCGAAGGCGGCCGGGGCCCGGGTGCCGCGCTTCCTCGTCCAGGTGAACACCGGCGCCGAGCCGCAGAAGGGCGGCGTGCTGCCCGAGGAGGCCGATGCCTTCATCCACGCCTGCCGGGAGGAGCATGGCCTCGCTGTCGAGGGCGTCATGTGCATCCCGCCGGCGGACGAGCCGCCGGCGCCGCATTTCGCGCTGCTCACCACCATTGCCCGCCGCAACGGGCTGCAGACCATCTCGATGGGCATGAGCGCGGATTATCCGACCGCCATCGCCACGGGCGCGACCCATGTGCGGGTCGGCAGCGCCATTTTCGGCGCCCGGGGCTGATCATCAGCCGGTGTTGATGACAACGGCGCCCTTGCTCAGGGATGGAGGAAGGGCGGCCACGCATGGCCGCTTCCCACGGGGCTGACGGGTCTTTGCATGGGTATCGTAGATCGATACAACCGTTCCGAAAGGCCCCTAGGGCTGGCATGGCGAGGGTTCCGTATCGTGTCGACGCAGCAGGGTTTCGAGCGCCGCTATCAGGCGCCAGAGCGCGAACCGATCATCGAGGTCGACGAGCGCCTGTTCCTCAAGTCCGCGGCGCGATCCTTCTACGTGCTTGAGGCCTTTGCGCGCAGCCCGCGCCCGCTGTCGCTGGCGGAGGTCGCCAAGGCCGCCAAGATTTCCAAAAGCGCCGCACAGCGCGTTGTCCAGACGCTGCTGGTCCTCGGTTATCTCGAGCGCTCGCCGACCGGGACGGGTGTCGTGCCGGGTCGACGCATCCTCGACCGATCCTTCGACTATCTTCGATCCAATCCGCTGATCGAACGGGCCACGCCGATCCTCACCGAATTGCGCAAGACCTGCGGTGAGCGGGTCGATCTCAGCCTCTTCGACGACGTGACGATCCTCTATGCCATCCGCCTCCAGAGCAAGCGTGAGACCTTCTACGCCACGCTGTCGGGCCGCCGCATGCCGACCTTCGCTACGGCCGGCGGCCGGGCGATGCTGGCCTGCCTCGACGACCGCCATGCCGATGAGATCGTCAGGCGATCCAAACTTGCGCCCCTCACTCCGAAGACCCTCGTCGACCCTGCGCTGATCCGCCAGCGCGTCGAGGAGGCCCGGCGCGACGGCTATGCCTATGTGCTGGAGGAAAGCCTGATGGGCGAGATCGTCGTCGCAGCGGCGGTGGTCAAGGAGCGCAACATGCCCGTCGGTGCCATCCACATCGCGGGGTCGCTGGCGGAATGGTCCGCGGAGGATTTCCGCAAGCGCTTCGCACCGCTGGCCATCGAGGCGGCCCGCGCTCTTTCGGGATGAAGACACCGCGAAGTGATCTCCCGCTCGGACGGCTCGTCTTGTTGCAATGCAACAGAGCCCCCAAGTCGGTCCAGTCCCTTTCCGCGGCTGCCAGAGCCGCCCGCTTCATCAGGAGATGACCATGAGCCAGGATCCTGCTCCGCTGTTCCAACCCTTCACCCTCGGCGATCTGGTGCTGCCCAACCGCATCGTCATGGCACCCTTGACGCGGAATCGCGCGGCGCCGGGCACCGACGCGGCCAATGCCATGACCGCGACCTATTACCGGCAGCGCGCCACGGCCGGCCTCATCATCTCCGAGGGGACGCAGGTGTCGCCGCAGGGCCAGGGCTATCTGCAGACACCTGGCCTCTACAGCGAGGCGCAGATCGCCGGCTGGAAGACGGTCACCGACACTGTCCACGCCGCCGGCGGTCGCATGTTCGCCCAGATCTGGCATGTCGGCCGCGTGTCGCATGAATCGCTGCTCAATGGCGGGGTGCCGGTGGCGCCCTCGGCCATTCCGGCGAAATCCAAGACCTATATCGCCGGTGGCTTTGCCGACGTCTCGCCGCCCCGCGCCCTGACGCTGGCCGAAATCCCCGGCGTCGTCGGCGAATATGCCGATGCCGCGGTCAATGCCCTGAAGGCCGGATTCGACGGCGTCGAGATCCACGGCGCCAATGGCTATCTCATCGACCAGTTCCTGAAGGACGGCGCCAACCAGCGCCAGGACGCCTATGGCGGTTCGGCGGAGAACCGTGTGCGGTTCGGCCTCGACGTGGTCGATGCGATCCTGAAGGTCTTCCCGAGGACCCGCCTCGGCATCCGGCTGTCGCCGGTCAGCCCGGCCAACGACACCGTCACCTCCGATCCAGCCGAGGTCTTCGGCCTGTTCGTGGCGGAATTGTCGAAGCGCGGCATCGCCTTCATCCATGTCGTGGAGGGTGCCACCGGCGGCCCGCGTGACAATGTGCCCTTCGACTGGGCGGCGCTGCGCAAGTCCTTCTCGGGCGCCTATATCGCCAATAACGGCTATACGCGCGACCTCGCCATCGATGCCGTGCGCGATGGCAAGGCCGATCTCGTCGCCTTCGGCAAGGCCTTCATCGCCAATCCGGACCTGGTGGAGCGCCTGCGCATCAACGCGCCGCTCAACGAACTCGACCGCACGACGCTCTATGGTGGCGACGCCAAGGGCTATACCGACTATCCCGCCCTGGCCGATGCCGCGGCCTGAGGGACCACGTACCGTCGTTCTGTCGCGGCAAGAAAGGCGAATGGGCAGTCCTGCGGTCCCTATGCCTGGCAAATCATCCGATCTGGCGGTGTCCGGTCGATCAGAACGCCAGAACTCCCTCCAGTAGCCATGGGCTCAAATGGAGTGATCTCTTCAGCCTGAGCCTATCAGTCTCCTCCAATTACCGCTCCCTGTTGGGGCAGCCGCTCAGGCAAGGGTTGGGTAGGTTGGGGTCAGCGAATGCGTCGCGCGCGGAACCGACCCGGGTTTGCCGGAAGGCTCAGCTCCTGAGAGGGAGGAGCCACCATCAGCAAGACCACGGACAGAATTTGACCCGAGATACGCGAACGCACGGTTCGGCTGGTGCTGGACCCGGCGGCCAAGCGGGCGGAGGTCGGCCGCGGGAGGTGCTCGGGTGTTCCCTTTGATGATGCGGAGAAGCTGAACGCCCTGGAAAGGGCGAACGGCGAGCTGCACCAGGTCTCCGTTTACTTCGCCCGAAGTGCGAAATTGGCCGCCCATTCCAACGAAGGTCATGTTCAGTCCACGCCCGGCAGTACATGCCTGCATGTGCGAGAGCCGCAATCATCGCGACGCCTGCGGGGTCTAACCGATCTGCAACCCGTTGCAGATCGCCGCGTCGGCGTACCATGCCCACCTCACCTAGCGCCGTGATCCGGGCAGGCGACCCACGAAGCGGCGCAGGCCCGATGGCACAGTTTGGACCAGACGCAAACTGGACGGTCCGGGTCGGCGCATTGGTCGCCGTTAACGCAATGCCAATCAGTTTCTGTGAGTAGTGTCGAATGGCGGCGTGTGTGTGGAGTCGAATGTGTCGCGCAGCATACCGCCAGCCGCGGATGAGCACGAAGAACCTGAATGGCTGAAGGTCAAAGGGACGGTGAAATTTTCGCCGTTGCCTGCGACGACTATCCCCGTTCTGGATGCGACGGTCCCTGTGGCGACGCTCGCAGCGACCCTGTCGAGTGGTACAGACCCGTCCGCTTTCCATGCCCCGAACATTGTCGTGCCAGATGGGGCTCGAGAGGGGGTTGTCATCAGCCCGCTCGACCCGTCCCCCCCGGATCTGGTCGGGGTCCAGATCGAGGCGGCGACCTTGTCTCCGGCGATTGCCCAGAACAATGTCTTTCCAACGATCACGCCGGTCGCGACTTTGGATGCAGATCCACGCATGGCGGTTTCGTCGGACAGTGCGGTTCTTGCGGGGAAGGACGCTGACGTCCAACAGGCTGAGGGTGTGGCACCAGACCGTGCTGAGTCTCCGACGCTCTCCGTATCGGCGCCGCCGATCGCGGTTGAGCTGCCGGAAGAGCCGCCATCAGAGGATGATCCACCCCTTCCCGGCGGTCCGCACTTAGATCCCGGTCCGGTGACGGTGCTCGACGAGTTCGACGTCACGCCGATCAGCGACAGCAATGCCGTGGCCAATGCGGTCAATGAGAATGCCGCCATCGGCACGACGGTCGGCATCACCGCCTTCGCCTCGGACGGCGATGCCACCCAGTCCGGCATCACCTATGCGCTGAGCGACAATGCCGG
>JAIEPJ010000317.1 GCA_019749835.1 Phreatobacter sp.
GCCACGGCGACCACCGCGAAGGCGACGGGCCGGAAAAGGCGCGGGTCCGCCCGGTCGAAGAGCAGGGCGCCGAGGCCGATGCCGACCGCATAGGGCAGGAGGGCCCAGACCGCGATGCGGAAGACCTCCAGTGTAAAGATGCCGGCCAGGGCCAGAAGGCTCATCGAGAGCACTGAGGCCGGCACGAAGAAGGCGACTGAGGAGCCGCGGACGCCGGCATTGTGGCTCGGCCCCGCCAGCCAGAACAGCGACAGCACCATGCCGCCGAGGCTGGCCAGTCCCGAAATGATGCCGGAGACGGTGCCCGTTGCCAGCGTCGCGGGCAGGCCGGGCGAGCGCTCGATGCGGCCGACGGTCAAAAGAATGGTGAGCACCAGCACAATCGACAGGGAGGTGACCCAGCGCACCGGCGTCGGGTCGATGGTGACCAGCAGCCAGACGCCAACCGGTAGGCCGACCACGTAACCGACGAAGAGAGGTCCGATCTCGCCCCAGCGGGCGTGACGCCATGTGGAGCGGAGCATCGCGAACTGCATCACCGCGTCGATGAGCGACATGATGCCGATGGCGGCCTTGGGGCCGAGATAGGCGCCGGCCACCGGCATGAAGATCATGGCCGAGCCGAAGCCGGTATAGCCGCGGACAGTGCCGGCGAAGAAGGCGGCGACGAGGACGGCGATCGGCGGGGGAGAGCCGAGGGCGGCGATGAGGTCCAAGGCAAGGGCTTTCGGCGGAGCGTTTCCGGGCTTTTTGTTTCGATTAGGGGGAATTCCGAGGGACGGGAACTGACGACTGCGCGGGGCTCGCCTGCAAATGGGCTAGATTGCCGGCATGAACGGCACGATTCGCATTCTCGGCATCGATCCTGGCCTCCGCCGCACCGGCTGGGGCATCATCGACGTTACCGGCAACCGGCTCGCCTTTGTCGCCTGCGGCACGGTGACGTCGGACGACAAGGCCGAACTCGGGCCGCGCCTCGCCCAGTTGCACCGCGGGATTTCCGATGTGCTCACGGCCTGGTCGCCGGAGGAGGTGGCGGTCGAGCAGACCTTCGTCAACAAGGATGCCGGGGCAACGCTGAAGCTCGGCCAGGCGCGCGGCATCGCCATGGTGGTGCCAGCGCTGGCGGGCCTGCCGGTCGCCGAATACGAGCCGAACAAGGTCAAGAAGTCGGTGGTCGGCGCCGGCCACGCCGAGAAGAACCAGATCCACATGATGATCGGCATCCTCCTGCCCAAGGCGGACCCCAAGACGATGGACGCGGCCGATGCATTGGCCATCGCCATCACCCATGCGCATCATCGTGGCGGGGTGGGTCGGCGGTGAGCCCCACTCCGCCGGCGCGGACAGCGCCCGGGTGCCGCACGGACTCGATCCTCCTTGACCGCCGGGCCGCATGCGCCTATCCCGGTCAACGGGACATGCCCCCCCAACGGGGCACGCCCATCTGTGAGGATGGAGATCCAAATGGCGACAACCGCCCCGATTGCGCGTCCGCGCGTGAATACCTTTTCGTCCGGCCCCTGCGCCAAGCGCCCCGGCTGGTCCCTCAAAGCTCTGGCTGACGCGCCCCTCGGGCGGTCGCACCGTGCCAAGATCGGCAAGGCGAAGCTGAAGCTCGCCATCGACCTGACGCGCGAGGTGCTGCAAGTCCCGGCCGGCTACCGGATCGGCATCGTGCCGGCCTCCGACACCGGCGCGGTCGAGATGGCCATGTGGTCGATGCTCGGTGCCCGCGGCGTCGACATGGTCTCCTGGGAGAGCTTCGGCGAGGGCTGGGTCACCGACGTGGTCAAGCAACTGAAGCTTGCCGATGTCCGCACCATCACCGCCCCCTATGGCGAGTTGCCGAACCTGAAGACGATCGACACCAGAAACCGTGACGTCGTCTTCACCTGGAACGGCACGACCTCGGGCGTGCGCGTGCCGAACGCCGACTGGATCGCCGCCGACCGCCAGGGCCTGACCATCTGCGATGCGACGTCTGCGGCCTTCGCCCAGCGGCTCGACTGGGACAAGCTCGATGTCGTCACCTTCTCCTGGCAGAAGGTGCTGGGCGGCGAGGCGGCGCACGGCATGCTGATCCTGGCGCCCCGCGCGGTGGAGCGGCTCGAGACCTACAAGCCGGCCTGGCCGCTGCCGAAGATCTTCCGCATGACCAAGGGCGGCAAGCTGATCGAGGGCATTTTTGAAGGGGAAACCATCAATACGCCCTCGATGCTCTGCGTCGAGGACTATATCGACGCGCTGAAATGGGCGCAGAAGGTCGGCGGCCTCGACGGTCTGGTGAAGCGCGCGGATGCCAATACCCGCGTCATCGCCAAGTTCGTCAAGGAGAACGACTGGATCGATTTCCTCGCTACCAAGCCGAAGACCCGCTCCAACACCTCGGTCTGCCTGAAGTTCACCGATCCGGCCGTCACGGCGCTTCCCGCCGATGCCCAGGCGGCCTTTGCCAAGGGCATCGTCGCGACGCTGGAGAAGGAAGGCGCAGGCCTCGATCTCGGGCATTACCGCGATGCGCCTCCCGGCCTTAGGATCTGGTGCGGCGCGACCGTCCAGGCGCGCGATCTGAAGGCGCTGATGCCCTGGATCGCCTATGCCTTCGCCACCGAGAAGGCGAAGCTGAAGAAGGCGGCCTGAGGCCGACGAACCTGCAGCCGTCATCCCCGGCGAGCCGCGTGAGCGGCGAGGGAAGGGGATCCAGGGGGCGCTTGTGGCGCCCTTCAACTCCTGGACCCCCTTCCCCTCGCTGTCGCTTGGCCGGGGGTGACGCCCGGAGCGTTTGACCGCTCCACGGAGCCCATCCCTTTCCTTGCGCGCCCCAAGGCGCGCCCTCTCCCGATGCGGAGAGGCCCATGCGGAGCATGATCCCGTGACCAAACCCCGCGTTCTCATTTCCGACGCCCTCTCGCCCGCCGCCGTCCAGATCTTCAAGGACCGCGGCATCGACGTCGATTTCCAGCCGGCCCTCGGCAAGGACAAGGACAAGCTCGCCGCCATCATCGGCGACTATGACGGCCTCGCCATCCGCTCGGCCACCAAGGTGACGCCGGCGATCCTCGCCAATGCCACCAGGCTGAAGGTGATCGGCCGCGCCGGCATCGGCGTCGACAATGTCGACATCCCCAACGCGACGTCGAAGGGCGTCATCGTGATGAACACGCCCTTCGGCAATTCGATCACGACCGCCGAGCATGCCATCGCCATGATGTTCGCCATCGCCCGCCAGATCCCCGACGCCGACCGGACGACCCAGGCGGGGCAGTGGGAGAAGAACAAGTACATGGGCGTCGAGCTGACCTCGAAGACGCTGGGCGTTATCGGCTGCGGCAATATCGGCTCCATCGTCGCCGACCGGGCCCTCGGCCTGAAGATGAAGGTCATCGCTTTCGATCCCTACCTGTCGCCCGAGCGGGCCGTGTCCATCGGCGTCGAGAAGGTGGAACTGGATGAGTTGCTGCGCCGCGCCGACTTCATCACGCTGCATGTGCCGATGACGGCGCAGACCAAGAACGTCCTGTCCCGCGAGGCGCTGGCCAAGACGAAAAAGGGCGTGCGCATCATCAACTGCGCCCGCGGCGGCCTCGTCGACGAGGTGGCGTTGCGCGATGCGCTCGATGCCGGCCATGTGGCGGGCGCGGCCTTCGACGTCTTCGCCGAGGAGCCGGCGACCGCCAATCCGCTCTTCGGCCATCCCAATGTCATCTGCACGCCGCATCTCGGCGCCGCCACGACCGAGGCGCAGGAAAACGTTGCCCTGCAGGTGGCCGAGCAGATGTCGGACTATCTCCTGTCGGGCGCCATCACCAATGCGGTGAACTTCCCGTCGATCTCGGCGGAGGACGCGCCGAAGCTCAGGCCCTTCGTGGCCCTCGCCGAGCGGCTCGGTTCCTTCCTCGGCCAGCTCACGGAAGCCCCGATCAAAGGCATTCGCATCGAGTACGAAGGCAAGGTTGCCGACCTCAACGTGCGTCCGCTCACCGCCGCGGCGGTGACCGGCGTGCTGCGGCCGTTCCTGTCGGACATCAACATGGTCAATGCCGTTGGTATCGCCAACGACAAGGGCATCACGGTGGACGAGGTGAAGCGCGAGGCGCCGGGCGGCAATCTCGAGAGCCGCATCATGATCACGGTCGAGGCCGAGGACATGCCGCGCCACGCCGCCGGCACGGTGCTCGCCGACGGCAAGCCGCGCATCGTCGAGATCCGCGCCATCGCCATGGACGCGGAATTCGCCCCGCACATGCTCTATGTGCGCAACGACGACAAGCCGGGCTTCATCGGCCGCTTCGGGTCGCTGCTCGGCGATGCCGGCGTCAATATCGCGACCTTCAATCTCGGCCGCGACAAGCCCGGCGGCGATGCCATCTGCTTCG
>JAIEPJ010000043.1 GCA_019749835.1 Phreatobacter sp.
GGCCTCGTGCCGGACCTCGGGGTCACCTGGTTCCTGCCGCACGCCATCGGCCGCGCCCGGGCCCGGGCCCTCGCCCGGCTCGGCGACAAGCTCCCCGCCGAAAAGGCGGCGGAATGGGGCCTCGTCTGGACCTGCGTCGACGACGCGGAGTGCATGCCCACGGCGCGCGCCCTGGCTGCCAGGCTCGGCCGCGGCTCGGCGGAAGCCTTCTTCGAGATCCGCCGGCTGATGGACCGCGCCGAGACCAGCGACCTTGCTGCCCAACTCGACGCCGAGCGGGAAACGCAGGCCGGCCTCATCGTCAAGCCGGCCTTCATGGAGGGCGTGCGCGCCTTCCTTGCGAAGAAGGCGGGCTGACACGGCAGCGGAACGGCCTATCCTGCCGGCAACGAACAGGAGGAGGGCCCGCCATGACCGACACATTCGACGACATCATCGCCGCCGCGCGGCCCGTCATCGCCGCCGCGCCGGTCTCGGACGCGCTGGACGAGCACGGGCTGCACCACCAGATCCTGCCGCCAGGCATCCGCCCGGTTGATGACGGCACGGTGCTCTTCGGCCCCGCCCGCACCGGCGGCTACAAGGTCATCTCCGGCTTTGTCGAAGGCATCTACGACCTCGAGATCGCCCTGGTCGACGATCTCAAGCCCGGCGAGGTCTGCGTCATGGCGACCGGCGGCAACACCAGCATCGGCCCCTGGGGCGAGCTGCTCTCCACCCGCGCCCGCCACCTCGAGGCTGCCGGCTACCTCACCGACGGCGCCGCCCGCGACGTGGTCGCCATCCGCGCCATGGGCTTCCCGGTTTTCACCGGCGCGCTGTCTCCGGCCGACACCCAGTATCGCGGCATGATGGTGGAGAAGGACGTGCCGATCACCATCGGCGGGGTCGTCATCGCGCCGGGCGACATCGTGGTAGGTGACGTTGACGGCATCGTGGTTGTGCCGCGCGCAAAGGCCCTCGCGGTGCTCTCCACGGCCATGACCAAGATCAACGGCGAGCGGCGCATGCGGGCCGATCTCGAGGCCGGCATGTCGCTGGCCGATGCCTTCCGCAAGCACGGGCTGCTGTAGCGGCTGCGCCTCAGGCGACGCTGCTCAGCGAAGGCGCCTCGTTCGGCGCCGCCGATGCGCCGTCGGCGGCAACGTCGCCCCATTGCAGCTTCTTGTAGTTGAAGCCGCGCTGGATCGTCGGCTTGACGATGGCGAAATAGGGCGAGATGTCGAAGTCGCGCGGCGCATAGAGCGAGTGGTGGCGGATGTGGAGGATTTCCCGCCGCGCCGCCTGTCCCTTGACGCGCTGCTCGCCTTCTTTCGCGCAGCGCTCGACCTTCGGCAGGATCGGATAGCGCACCTTCTCGAAAGCCTGGGCGATCAGCGTCGAACAGATGGCGCGGGTGGGGTCGCCCGAGCCGAAGGCGATCATCCGCCGCCGCCACCGGACGGGGATGGGCAGCGGCACGAGGAAGCGCAGCATGTCGAGGATGTTCTTCAGGTCGTAGTCGAGGCCGATGCGCTCGATCATGAACCGGCAGGCCAGTTGCTGGTCGGCTTCGGTCAGTCCGACGGGCCGGCAGACACGGGTGTGGAACTCGCGGTATTTCGACAGCGGCGCCGAAATGACACCTTCCCCGAGATAGGCCTCGACCAGCACATGGGGCTCGCCGTCGGGCTCGCAGAGGCCCTCGATCGGCCCGACATACATGGCCGCATGCGACCAGGTCGACTGGGTGAGATATTTGATCACGGCCGAGATGCGCGTGTCGCCCTCGACCAGCAGGATGTCGCCCGGCCGCAGCGCGGCGCGCAGCGCGTTCGGATCGCTCGGCGTCGTCGGCTCGTAGCCCGGCGAGCGCTTGTCCAGGATGGCGGCGATGCGCCGCCCCATGGCGTCGAGAATGCGGTCTCCCATGGTGGTCCCTCCCCAGGGACGTCCGTTTCTTGGACATCGAGTGTTTGTCGTCTTCAGTTGACAACGGGTTCACGTTTCCGGGGCCGGCGGTGAAGCGGGTGCCATTTGCGTGATATAGGCCTCACCATGATCGGGATTCGCCCAGCACGATGAACGGACCGTTGATGACCCGGCGCCGCCTGCTCGCCGCTTCCGCGACGCTGCCCGCCGCGCCGGCGCTCGGCCAGGGGGCGCGGCCGCCGGCCGCCGAGACCGATGTTGTCGTCATCGGGGCGGGAGCCGCCGGCATCGCCGCGGCGCGCAAGCTGACGGCGGCCGGCCGCACGGTGACCGTCCTCGAGGCCAAGGACCGGGCCGGTGGACGCTGCATTGCCGACACCGTGAATTTCGGCATGCCGATGGATCTCGGCGCCCACTGGATCCATGCTCCGGAAGACAATCCGCTGGTGGCGCTCGCCCGCGCCGCCGGCTTCGACCTCTATGACGATCCCGACCGTCCGCGCCTGCTGGTCAAGGGCCGCCGCCCGCGCGAGGGCGAATGGGAGGCCTATGCCTCGGCCCTGATCCGCGCCCAGCGCGCCATCCTGGATGCCGGCGAGGCGGGCCGCGAGATCTCCCTCGCCGCCGCCATGCCGACAAACCTCCGGGACTGGCAGGCCACCGTCGCCTTCCTGAAGGGGGCCTGGGATTCGGGCAAGGAGACCTCCGAGATCTCCTGCGTCGACTTCTACAACGCCATCGAGACCCGCGACCTGTTCTGCCGCCAGAGCTATGGTGCGATCCTGGCGAAACTCGCCGAGGGCCTGCCGATCCGCCTGTCGACACCGGTGACGCGGGTCGACTGGTCGGGCCGGGGCGTCGTCGTCGAGACCCCGTCGGGGTCGATCCGCGCCCGCGCCGCTGTCGTGACCGCGTCCACCTCCGTCCTCGCCGCCGGCGCCATCCGGTTCACCCCGGCCCTGCCGAAGCGCCAGGCCGATGCTATCGCGGCACTGTCCTGCGGCGCCTATGAACATCTGATCGTCCACCTGCCGGGCAACCCCATGGAGGCCGCGGCCGACGAGCCCTTCGTCGTCAAGGCCGATACCGCCGCCACCGCCAAGCCGCTCGCCCGCATCGCCGGCTCCGACTGGTGGTATCTCGATGTCGGTGGCGCCTTCGCCCGCGATCTCGCCACGGCGGGGCCGGCCACCATGAAGGCCTTCGCGGTGGAATTCGTCGGCAATGAATTCGGGCCCCAGGCGCGCCGCGTCCTGGGCGACGTCCACGTCACCTCCTGGGCCACCGATCCCTTCGTGCGGGGCGCCTGGTCGGTCGCCGGTCCCGGCGCCACGGGCCAGCGCCTGCGTCTTGCCGAACCGGTCGGCCAGCGCATCCTCCTCGCCGGCGAGGCGACCGACGAGGGGTTGTGGGGCACGGTCGGCGGTGCCTGGGCCTCGGGCGAGCGGGCGGCCGACCAGGCATTGCGCTGGTTGCAGCCGCCGGCCCAGACACGCCGTCGCGGTTGAGCATCTTAGCGGCTCGTTAACGTTAACGGATTATGACCTGAGTCCTCGCCGCACGCCCGTCCGCGGAGTCCGTCATGCCGATCGCGTCCCGTCCCGTCCGCCCCCTCCTCCTGGTCGTCACCCTCGCAGCCCTCGTCTCGGGCGGCTGTTCGCTGAGCGCGAGCCGCGGCGGCGGTGACATCACCGGCTCCGTCCGCAATGCCCCCCTGAGCGAACAGGCGGCCCGCAGCGAGATCGACGGTCTCGCGGCCCGCTACCGGTCGAACCCGACGGATTCGGCCAATGCCATGCGCTATGCCCGGGCGCTGCGCGCCACCGGCCAGGCTGTCCAGGCCGTCGCCGTGCTCGAACGCGTTGCCATCCGCGATCCGCGCAACCTCCCCCTCATGGGCGAGTTCGGCCGGGCCCTGGCCGATGCCGGCCGCCACGACCAGGCATTGCAGGTGCTGAGCCGCGCCCACCGTCCCGACCAGCCGGACTGGCGCATCATCAATGTCCAGGGCTCCATCTACGATCAGATGGGCCGGCCGCAGGAAGCCCAGGCCCTCTACAACGACGCCCTGAAGATCGCGCCCGGCGAGCCGGCCATCCTGTCCAATCTCGGCCTGTCCTATGCGCTTTCGCGCCAGCTGCCCCAGGCCGAGCAGGCGTTGCGGCAGGCCGCCGGCCATCCCCAGGCCGACAAGCGCGTGCGGCAGAACCTCGCCCTCGTCGTCGGCCTCCAGGGCCGCTTTGCCGAGGCCGAGCAGATCGCCCGCAAGGACCTGCCCCCTGCCGAGGCCGAGCAGAATGTCGCCTATCTGCGCTCCATGGTGACGCAGCAGAACTCCTGGGCGCAGATCCGCCAGAGCGAGCGGCGCGGGCAGGCGCAGCGCCCCGGTGCACAAGCGCCGGCCGCTCCGGCCGCTGCCGCCACGCCCCCCGCTCCGCGGGGCTGAGGCAGGGCATCAGCGACGGACGAGGTGCCCTTCACCTCTCCCCGGCGGGGAGAGGTCGGCCGAAGGCC
>JAIEPJ010000206.1 GCA_019749835.1 Phreatobacter sp.
CCGCCGGGTTCGCTGAACTGCCGCAAGGCAGCTTCGAGTCCTCAGTTGACCTTCGCTCGGAATGTCGGAAGAGGATAATGCTTTCCGGTCTGGATCAGCACCACGCCTCCGAGGATCAGCGCCAGCGCGAGGACTTCGATACCAGTCACATCTTCTCCGATGGCTGCGCCAATAATGACCGCGACCACCGGCGCAATATAGGTAGCCCCTGCGGCGCGAACCGGCCCGAGCCTGTCGATGATGAAGTAGTAGATTAGGAAAGCACCGCCGGTTCCCAAAGCACCCAGGCCGATGATCGCCCCCCACATGGCATTGGCGTCTGTCGCAATGGCAGTTATCCCGCCAAAATCGGTCAGAAGCGCAAGCGTCAGCACTGCAAGCCCGGTTTGCCAGGTCGCAAGTGCCAAAGGCGGAAGTTTGAGCGGTGACAGAAAGCGGCGGGCGTAGACAAAGGACGCGCCGACGCTCAGCGTTCCCGCCAGCATCCAGAAAACGCCAAGGGGATTGACCCCATCTGCCCCGTTCCAAGGCTGGGCGCTCAGCACGACGCCCAGGAACCCGAGGGTGACGCCGACAGCCATCTGCCGAGTGGGGCGTTCCTCACGCAGGAAAATTGCCGCGCTGAGAAAAGTGAAGATCGGAATGGCTCCACTGAGAAGGCCCGCCATACTGCTCGGCAAAAGAGCGGTCCCGGCGACGAAGCCGTAATAGTAGAAGCTGGTGGCAAGCACCGACATGGCCAGAAAGTGCGGCAGGTGACGCAGTTGATCGCGGGTGATTACCCCGGCCTTCCACGCGATCACGGCCAGCGGCAGAAAGCCGAAAAGAACCCGGAGAAACACAGTCTGCATCGGAGAAATGAGGTCTGTTGCCCATTTCATGTAGATGAAGTTGGACCCCCAGATGAGGCCGAGCGCAACAAGCGCAGCGTAGGCGCGGAACATGGTGGCAGTCTTTCAGGTAATAGGTGGCAAGCGTCCCGCCCCAAGAGGGCGAGACAGCGACACAGGCAACAACGGGAAGAAAATCAGACTGAGCGGATCACACCGCCATCAACCCGGATGCTTTGGCCGGTGATGTAGCCCGCACCCTCAGACAGCAGGAACGCGATGGTCGCGGCTATTTCTTCAGACTTGCCGTATCTCTCCATCGGCACGCTGTCGCGACGCTCATCGACTTCAGGCAGACTGTCGATCCAGCCGGGCATGACATTGTTGATGCGAATGCCCTTTGAGGCATATTCGTCCGAGTAGATCTTGCTAAAGGCCCCAAGGCTTGCCCGGAACGCCGTCGAGGTCGGGAACATGGCGGTTGGTTGGGTGGCCCAGGCAGTCGAGATATTGACGATCGCGCCGCCGCCCTGTGCCTCCATGATGGGGGTCACGAGACGGATTGGGCGCACGGTACTTAAGAAATAGACCTCCATCCCCTTGTGCCAGTCCTCATCGGTGATTTCGAGGATCGGGGCGCGGGGACCGTGGCCGGCCGAGTTCACCAAGGCGTCAACCCGGCCCCACTTTTCCATGGCGAGATCGACCAGACGTTGAACATCGTCGTTCTCAAGGTTGGACCCGGTTACACCGACACCGCCCAACTCCTTTGCAAGGGCTTCACCCTTGCCCGAGGACGAAAGGATTGCGACCTCGTATCCATCGGCGGCGAGTTTACGCGCCGCGGCTGCGCCCATGCCGGAGCCGCCCGCGGTGATGAGGGCCACTTTTGCTTCAGCCATTTTCGCCTCCTTTGGTTTGTTGAATACACAATAGCGCATAAACCCAAAGCTTTCGCGCCAGAACGAAACCTGCCATGCTGTAGAAAAACTACAGGATGAACATGCCAGTTTCTCGCCGATCTCTGCCTCCGCTGAACGCGCTGCGCGCTTTTGAAGTCGCCGGGCGGCGGCTGAACTTCCGCGCCGCATCCGAAGAACTGGGCGTCACGCAGGGGGCTGTTGCTCAGCAAGTCCGACTCCTGGAGGATCACGTGGGCACCGCCTTGTTTCAGCGCTTGCCGAGAGGGGTCGCATTGACCCCCCAGGGCGCGGCATTCCTTGCGGATGTGACCCGCGCGTTCGACACACTCGGCGACGCGACCACGCAGCTTCTGGCTCGGCCCGATGCTGTCACGATCAGCGTGACGCCGACTTTCGCCACGAAGCTGCTGATCCCGCAGTTGCCTGTCCTCAATTCCGCGCTGCCGGGGGTCGAGCTTCGAACCATTGCGACAGAAGCCGTATCCGACTTCGACCGGGATCAGGTCGATATTGCCGTGCGTTTGACACGGCCACCCTTTCCGGGGTCTGTCGAAGCACATCTCTTGTTCCGGCAGGAACTCGTGGCCGTCGCCAGTCCGCATCTGATTGGGAATGCAGTATTGCCGTTGTCGACGGAGCAATTGGGAGACCGGCCGCTTCTGCATGATGCACACAACCATTGGCCGAAGTTCTTTGGCACGACCGGAAAGCTACCCGGCGCCGTATTCAACCAGACCACCCACGCTTTGGACGCAGCTATGGCCGGACAGGGTGTGGCCATAGCTTGCCGCGCCTTCGTGCAGTCTGATCTTGATGCAGGCCGACTGGTCCAAGTATGTCCGGCAGGTTTCGAGGCGAGGGCCGACTACTATCTGGTTCGGAAGCGGGGCACATCATCACGAAGAACGGTAGACGCCGTGTGGGATTGGTGCATCGCCAACTGGTCCTGTTAGCCACCCAACAAACGGCAGCTTTGTCCCGCATCGCCGCCCCTCACATCTGCGTTTGAGAGTCAGAGAAGGGCTGGTTGCTTTCGCGGCAGGTTGACGGCTGGGAGAGTGGCTCCCGGCGCCTGTCATGGAGAAATGCCGATGGGTGTTGTGGAAGTTCTGGATCCGGTGCAGCCGGCGCGGGCTGGTGGCTGGAACGTGGATGTAAGCCGGGGCGAGCGGAACGGGCGGGTGTCGTCCGAATGGTTCAACCGGCCTGATGACGAGCGGTATCTGTCGCTCGACGATATCTGGGCCAATGTGAAGGGCCGCTCCGAACGCAGCCGCAGCCGGGTCGTGCAGACCGCCGACATTCGGGTCGAGGCCGCGCGCGACAACCCCGAGCGGTTGCATCTGATGCTGCCGAAAGCGCATGAACCGGTCGCGCCCACGCACTGGGCCTTTGGCCAGCTTGCCAGCATCGTCGGCGCACCGGCCTCCTACCTGCGGCAACTGCCCGCGCCGCTGGCAGGGATCAACCTGCAATACGGCCTGACCAACCACCGCGCCGAGCAGGTGAAGACCTTCGAGACCGAAGATGGCCGCACCGAACTGCGCGCGGTGACCGGCCCCGACTATGGCCGCATCCATGACCATGAGCTGGTCGAGGCGGTGCAGCGCATCGCGGGGAACGGCACGGGCGACACGCGCTGGAAGGTGCCGGGCGTGCTCGACTGGTCGACCGGGGTCTACAACCCCGATGTGGAAATCAGCCGCGACACGACCACACTCTATGCCTCGGACCGTGACGTCTTCCTTTTCCTTGTCGACGATCACAACCCGATCGAGGCGGGCCGGCTGCCCGACGGCTCCCCCGATCTCTACTTCCGGGGCTTCTACTGCTGGAATTCCGAGGTGGGGGCGAAGACCCTCGGCATGGCGAGCTTCTACCTGCGGGCGGTGTGCCAGAACCGCAACCTCTGGGGCGTCGAGGATTTCCAGGAGATCACCATCCGGCACTCGAAATACGCGGCTTCCCGCTTTGCCCATGAGGCCGCCCCGGCGCTGACGCGGTTTGCCAATTCCTCGCCGCAGGGGTTCGTGAACGGGATCAAGGCGGCACGGCAGCAGATCGTGGCGCGGACGGATGAGGATCGGGATGACTTCCTGAGGAAGCGCGGCTTCTCGAAGGCGGAGTCGGGCAAGATCATCGAGAAAGTGCTGATGGAAGAAGGCCGCCCGCCGGAGAGCATCTTTGACTTCGTGCAGGGCATCACGCGGCTTGCGCGCGACAAGACCCAGCAGGACGCCCGCCTCGACATGGAAGGGCGCGCCAAGAAGCTCCTCGACCGGGTCGGCTGACGCCGGGCCCGACAACGCGACCGCCCGCATCTGCGGCGGTCGCGCTTTCCCCTTCCACATGCATGCCACTGGCCCCGCCCCGAGAGGGCAGGGGGCTTTGGCCTGCGCAATTCAGTGAGATCCCCATGACCCCCCAGGAAGAAACCATCGTCCTCGAGGCCCGCGACATCCTCGGCCGCTACCTGAGCCAAAACCCGGTGATCGGCAGTTGGCAGGCGCTGATGGACTATTGTGCCCTGACCGTCCGCGGTCCCATCGAGCGCTTCCACGTGCTCTACCTCGACCGCAAGAACCGCATCATCTCCGATGAGCTGCTCTCGACCGGCACGGTCGACCATGTCCCGGTCTATCCGCGCGAAGTGATCAAGCGGGCGCTGATGTTGAACGCCAGCGCCCTGATCCTGATCCATTATGTGGCGCGCCACATAATGGACCTTTTGTGTCCCGTT
>JAIEPJ010000265.1 GCA_019749835.1 Phreatobacter sp.
AGGGGCGTCGGCCTCTCCTTCATCCCCTTCGTCATCCTCGTCGTCTATGCCGCGACGCGCCAGCCGGCGAGCCGGCCTCTTGCCCTGACCGTCGCCATCCTCAACGCGATCTGGGTCGTTCTCTGCCTCGGCCTGCTGCTGTCGGGCCTCGTCGCGCCGAATGTCTACGGCACCGTCTTCATCGCCACGCAGGCCGTCTTCGTCGGAATCCTCGCCGAACTGCAGGTGATCGGCGCCCGACGCCTCGCCGCGGCGTGAACGCGCAACCCCGGGGGGCTGGCGCCTACAGCCAGCCCTTCTTGCGGAAGTAGAGATAGGGCAGGACGCCCGACAGGATCATCAGCGAGATGGCCATGGGATAGCCCAAGTCCCAGGCGAGCTCGGGCATCTGCTTGAAGTTCATGCCATAGATCGTGCCGACCAGCGTCGGCGGCATGAAAACGACCGAAAGCACCGCGAAGATCTTGACGATGTTGTTCTGCTCGATGCCGATCAGGCCGAGCGTCGCATCGAGCAGGAAGGTGATCTTGTTCGACAGGGAATCGCAGTGCTGGGTCAGCGATTCGCTGTCCCGGCTCTGGCTCTTCAGTAGGGTGCGGACGTCCTTCGAGACCTTGCTGCCTTCCACCTCGGTCGACAGGAAGAGCAGCAGGCGGTTGAGCGAGACCAGGCTTTCACGGGCCTTGGAGACGAGTTCGCCCTTGGTGCCCAGCGTCTGCAACACGTCCTGGAAGGCCTTGTCGCGGCGCCCGGCGCCCTTGCGGAAAATATCCGCCGAGACCTGTTCGATTTCCTCGCTCACCTTCTCCAGAATGTCGGCGACCCGGTCGATGATGCTGTCGAGAAGGCCGGTCAGGATCGATTCCGGCGTGCCCTGCACGGTACCCGGCTTCTGCGCCCGGTTGAGAAACAGGTTGATCGGCTTCGGCGTGTCGTAGCGCACGGTGATCAGCCGGCCAGGCGCCAGGACGAAGGAGATCTGGGTCAGCTTCGGGGTGCCGAGTTCGGTGTTGCACAGCGTCGTCGCCGTCATGTAGCGCACGCCGTGGTCGACATAGAGACGGCTCGACGGCTCGATTTCCTGCATTTCCTCGCGCGTCGGGATCTCGATGCCGAGGCAGCGCTCCAGCGCCTTGTCCTCGGTGAGGGTCGGCTGGAACATGTCGACCCAGATGACCTCCGCCGGCACCGCCGCGGCGGTCGTTTCGACGCGGACCAGCGCCTCGTTCACCACGGCATAGGCATTCAGCATCCGGCGTCGCTCCGCAATCGGCCCGCCCCGTCGGCTTAACCGCTCCGGTTGCGCTTGGGAAGGCGAGCCGGCGTGACGCCCTTGCGTGACGCCGGCATGACGGTCCCGCCGGCCTGGCGGGATTGCCGGCACCGTCTGCCTCGGTCTATCGAGCACCGATGGATCTGTCCGCCGCCTCCCAAGCCGCCTTTACCGGTTTCCTGCTCGGTCTCGGCCTCATCGTTGCCATCGGCGCGCAGAACGCCTTCGTGCTCCGCCAGGGTCTGATGCGCCGCCACGTCCTGGTGGTGACGACGCTCTGCGCCGTCTCCGACGCACTGCTGATCGCGGCCGGGGTCGCCGGCCTCGGCGCCCTGGTGGCCCGGTCTCCAGCCCTTCTCACCGTCGCGACCCTGGGCGGCGCGGCTTTTCTTCTCGCCTATGGTGCCCTTGCGGCCAGGCGCGCCCTGCGTCCCGCGCAACTCACCGCCGCCGCCGCGGGGGAGGCCAGCCTCGGCCGCGTCGTGGCGGCGACGCTGGCCTTCACCTTCCTCAATCCGCATGTCTATCTCGACACGGTGGTGCTCGTCGGCTCCCTCTCGGCCCGCTACGAGGCCGATGCCCGGGTCGCTTTCGCGGGCGGCGCCATGACCGCCTCGTTCCTGTGGTTCTATGCGCTCGGCTTCGGGGCGCGGCTGCTCGCACCGGTCTTCGCGCGGCCTTCGGCCTGGCGGGTGCTGGACGCGCTCATCGCCGTCATCATGGTCGCGATCGCCGTCTCGCTCCTCAACGCCTGGCGCGCCGGCTGACGAAAAAGGGCCGGTCACGAGGACCGGCCCGAAGTCGTTCAGGAGAGGCATGCGGGAGGTCTGAAAGAGGCCGGCGGGGCCGGCGAATCCGTCAGTCCATGGAGGGCGGGTACCGGTCGGTCCGGGGACCGGCGGCAGGCTTGCGGGCCTTGATGAAGGGAGCGGCAGCGGCGACCGCGGATATGCCGATGGTCCGGTAGCGATCCTCCAGAGGTTCGCGGGCCGGTCTCGGGGTGACATTCGGGGCCGCCATGGCGGTTTTCATCATCGTCTCCATTCGTCGCGGGCGGGTTGCATGGGCCGGCCCCGACGAGGACACAGGCTAGAGGCCGGTTGCGGCGGCTCTGGGTTGCGATCATGGAGCGATCATGGCGGTGCGGAGCCCGCTTCACGGCGGACCCCTCGGTGCTGACGTGCCGCGTCATGGCAGAATTGCAACAGTTTCAGGGCTTTCGGTCTGTTCCACAGCCCCTTTTCGTTGACCGCACGTCAAGCCTTCGCCACAACCGTCAACGCGGCGGATTTTACCGTAGGCACCGCGTCGTCGGTGCCGGTGCCGTCATTCCGTGAGAGGGACGAAACATGCGGTGGGGCGTTCTCGCAATCGTGGCGCTGGCTCTGGCCGGCTGCAATAACCAGACGGTCAGCTCGAACCAGCCGATCACCGAACGCGACCGCACGCTGATGGCACAGGGTCCGCAGGTCGAGATGGACTATTGGCGCATGCCGCTGCGCGTGCCCTATCGCACCGCCGAGCGCCCCGGCACCATCGTCGTCGAGACCTCCAGCAAGCACCTCTTCCTGGTCGAGGAGGGCGGTACCGCCATCCGCTACCAGGTGGCCGTCGGCAACGAGGCTTTCGGCTGGACCGGCACCGCCACCATCCAGCGCAAGGCCGAATGGCCCACCTGGACGCCGCCGGCCGAAATGCGCCGCCGTTCGCCCGGCCTGCCGGTCTTCATGGAGGGCGGCCCGCAGAACCCGATGGGCTCCCGGGCGCTCTATCTCTACCAGAACGGCCGCGACACGCTCTACCGGATCCACGGCACCAACTCGCCGCTGCAGATCGGCGAGGCCGTTTCCTCCGGCTGCATCCGCATGCACAACGAGCACGCCATCGACCTCTATAACCGCGTCGGCGTCGGCACGAAGGTCATCGTCCGCTGAGCGGCTGTCCCGGCGTAAGCCGCGTGGAAGGGATCACGGCGACCGCGAGGTCGCCGTTTTCATGCGGGGGGATCGGGTTCGCGACGGCTGTCCGGCCTCGGCTCGTCAGCCGCCCTTGGCCGGCTTCGGCGTCTTGATGGCGCCGGCCACGGCCTTCAGGCCGACCTGGCCATAGCGGTCTTCCAGCTTGACGCCCTTGGGCGGGGTCGGTTGGGGCTTGAGGCCCATGGTTTCCTCCTCGGATGGATTGGCTCCATCCCTTTTGATTCCCATTTTCTTTCTACACGATGCCGGCCAAGGACCGTAGAGGGTTGCTGTGCGCTGCAGCAGCGACAATGCAGCGCGGCAGAAGGAGTCGGCGGCCGATCCGGGCACCCGCCGCCCTGGACCTGTGAACAGCAAGATGTTGAGGTCGGCCTTGTTGTCCAACGCTAGATGTGGCGTCCGCCGCCGATCCGTGGCAGGCTGATCCCTCATTCCGGCAGCCCCTTGGACAGACAGGCGCGATGAAATTCTCCCGTCTGCGCATTCACGGTTTCAAGACCTTCGTCGAGCCGATCGATTTCCTGATCGAGCCGGGGCTGACCGGCGTCGTCGGTCCGAACGGCTGCGGCAAGTCGAACCTGGTCGAGGCCCTGCGCTGGGTCATGGGCGAGAATTCGTTCAAGAACATGCGCGCCTCCGGCATGGACGACGTCATCTTTTCCGGCTCGGGCAACCGTCCGGCGCGCAACACCGCCGAGGTGATGCTGACCGTCGACAATTCCCGCCGCCTCGCCCCCGCCCAGTTCAACGATCATGACGTGCTGGAGGTCTCCCGCCGGATCGAACGCGAGGCCGGCTCGCTCTACAAGATCAATGGCCGCGAGGTCAGGGCCCGCGACGTCCAGATCCTCTTCGCCGACGCCTCGACGGGGGCGAGGTCCCCGGCCCTCGTCCGCCAGGGCCAGATCGGCGAGATCATCAGCGCCAAGCCGCAGTCGCGCCGCCGCATCCTTGAGGAGGCCGCCGGCATTGCCGGGCTGCACGCCCGCCGTCACGAGGCCGAGACCCGGCTGAAGGCCGCCGAGACCAATCTCGACCGGCTGGAGACCATTCTCTCCCAGATCGAGAGCCAGCTCGACGGACTCAAGCGCCAGGCCCGCCAGGCCGTGCGCTATCGCGGGCTCTCCGCCGAGATCCGCAAGGCGGAGGCGACCCTCGCCTATCTGAAATTCCGCGAGGCCGGCGATCTCGTCCGCGAGGCGGAGCGGCTGGTCGAGCTCGAAACCCGCACCGTCGCCGAGCGCACCACCGATCAGGCGGTGGCCGCCAAGGACCAGGCGGTGGCCGCCCACCAGCTCCCCGCCCTGCGCGACGA
>JAIEPJ010000028.1 GCA_019749835.1 Phreatobacter sp.
TGGGCATCGTCCCAGAGCACGCGGTGGAACGAGGTGTCGGTGACGAGTTCGTCGAGCCGCGACACCGCCCGCTTGTGGCGGAGCAGCGACTTCGGCGTCATCAGGATCAGCGGCTTGCGGATCTCACGCTTCAGCTGCCGGCGCAGAATGTGGAAGTAGTTGGCCGGCGTCGTGCAGTTGGCGACCTGCATGTTGTCCTCGGCGCACATCTGCAAGAAGCGCTCGAGGCGGGCGGAGGAATGCTCCGGCCCCTGGCCCTCATAGCCGTGCGGCAGCAGGCAGACGAGGCCCGACAGGCGCAGCCACTTGCGTTCGGCCGAGGAGATGAACTGGTCGAACACCACCTGCGCGCCGTTGGCGAAGTCGCCGAACTGGCCTTCCCACATGGTCAGCGCATTGGGCTCGGCGAGGGAATAGCCATATTCGTAGCCGAGCACGGCCTCTTCCGAGAGCATCGAGTTGATGACCTCGTAGCGCCCCTTCGAGCCCTCGATATTGTTGAGCGGCGTGTAGCGCGCCTCGGTCTCCTGATCGATCAGCACCGAATGGCGCTGGGAGAAGGTGCCGCGCTCGCAGTCCTGGCCGGACAGGCGCACGCGGTGGCCCTCGTCGACGAGCGTGCCGAAGGCCAGCGCCTCGGCGGTCGCCCAGTCGATGCCCTCGCCGGTGTCGATCATCTTGCCGCGGTTGTCCATGAACCGCTGGATGGTGCGATGGGCGGTGAAGCCCTGCGGCACCTTGGTGATGGCCTGGCCGATGCGCACCAGCGTCTCGCGGGCGACGCCCGAAGCGCCCCGGCGCGGATCGTCATCGGACGAGGCGCCGCCCGACAGGCCGGCCCACTTGCCGTCCAGCCAGTCGGCCTTGTTCGGCTTGTAGGATTGGCCGGCTTCCATCTCGGCGTCGAGACGGGCGCGCCAGTCGGCCTTCATCTTGTCGATCTCGCCCTCGGTGACGATGCCCTCGGCGATCAGCTTCTTGGAATAGCCGTCCAGGGTCGTCCGCAGGCCGCGGATCTTCTTGTACATGAGCGGCTGGGTGAAGGCCGGCTCGTCGCCCTCGTTGTGGCCGAAGCGGCGGTAGCACCACATGTCGATGACCACCGGCTTCTGGAACTTCTGCCGGAATTCGGTGGCGACCTTGGCGGCGAAGACCACGGCCTCGGGATCGTCGCCGTTGACGTGGAAGATCGGTGCCTCGACCATCTTCGCCACATCCGAGGGATAGGGCGAGGAGCGCGAATAGCGCGGATAGGTGGTGAAGCCGATCTGGTTGTTGATGATGAAGTGGATCGAACCGCCGGTGCGGTGCCCCTTCAGGCCGGACAGGCCGAAGCATTCGGCCACGACACCCTGGCCGGCGAAGGCGGCGTCGCCATGGATCAGCAGCGGCAGGACGGCCGTGCGGTCCTCGGGCGGGCAGCCGTGCTGGTCCTGCTTGGCGCGCACCTTGCCGAGCACGACCGGATTGACGATCTCGAGATGCGACGGGTTCGGGGTGAGCGACAGATGCACCTTGTTGCCGTCGAACTCGCGGTCCGACGAGGCGCCGAGGTGGTACTTCACGTCGCCGGAGCCCTCGACGTCGTCGGGGGCGAAGGAGCCGCCCTTGAACTCGTGGAACAGGGCCCGGTGCGGCTTGCCCATCACCTGGGTGAGGGTGTTGAGGCGGCCGCGATGGGCCATGCCGAGCACGATCTCGCGCACGCCGAGCTGGCCGCCGCGCTTGATGATCTGCTCCAGCGCCGGGATCATGCTCTCGCCGCCGTCGAGGCCGAAGCGCTTGGTGCCGGTATAGCGGACATCAAGGAACTTCTCGAAGCCCTCGGCCTCCACCAGCTTCTGCAGGATGGCGCGCTTGCCCTCCTTGGTGAAGGCGATCTCCTTGTCCGGACCCTCGATGCGCTCCTGCAGCCAGGCCTTCTGAGCCGGGTCGGTGATGTGCATGAACTCGACGCCGAGCGTCTGGCAATAGGTACGCTCGAGAATGCCGACCATCTCGCGGATGGTGGCGAATTCCAGGCCCAGCACCTTGTCGATGAAGATCTTGCGGTCGTAATCGGCCTCGGTGAAGCCGTAGGACTTCGGGTCGAGCTCCTCGTGGGTCTTCGGCGGATCGAGGCCGATCGGGTCGAGGTTGGCGTGCAGATGGCCGCGCATGCGGTAGGCGCGGATGAGCATCAGGGCGCGGACGCTGTCGCGCGTCGCCTGCTGCACCTGTTCGGCGGTGATCTCCGCGGCACGGCCCTTGTCGGCAGCCTTGGCCTTCAGCTTGTCGCCGATCGCCTTCTCGACCTGCGCCCAATTGCCGTCCATCGCCGAGATGAGCTCGCCATTGGCGGCGATCGGCCAGTTCGGCTGCGACCAGGACGGGCCTTCGGCGTTCTTGACCACGTCCTTGCGATCATCGCCGAGCGTGGAGAAGAAGGCCTGCCATTGCGCGTCGACCGAGGCGGGATCGGCCTCGTATCGGGCGTAGAGGTCCTCGATATAGGCGGCATTGCCGCCGTAGAGGAAGGACGTGAGCGCAATGGTCTCGTCTTGGCGTGCCATGGTCGTTTCCTGCAGCTTCGGGATCGCCCGCGGCGATCCGGTATCCGCGCTGTCGTACGGGGCCGGATCAGGCGCCGTGTCGATGGCGGAAATCGGCCCGCACCGGGCCGATTTCCAGATTTGATTGGCCTCAGCGCTTCTTCAGCACGTCGACCAGGGTCTTGCCGAGGCGGGCCGGGGAGGGCGACACGCGGATGCCCGCCGCCTCCATGGCCGCGATCTTGTCCTCGGCGCCGCCCTTGCCGCCGGAGATGATGGCGCCGGCATGGCCCATGCGGCGTCCGGGAGGCGCCGTGCGGCCGGCGATGAAGCCGACCATCGGCTTCTTGCGGCCGCGCTTGGCCTCGTCGCGCAGGAACTGGGCCGCATCCTCCTCGGCCGAGCCGCCGATCTCGCCGATCATGACGATCGACTCGGTCTTCGGGTCGGCGAGGAACATTTCCAGCATGTCGATGAACTCGGTGCCCTTGACCGGATCGCCGCCGATGCCGACCGCCGTCGTCTGGCCGAGGCCCTCGCTGGAGGTCTGGAACACCGCCTCGTAGGTCAGGGTGCCGGAGCGCGAGACGATGCCGACCGAGCCCTTGCGGAAGATATTGGCCGGCATGATGCCGATCTTCGATTCACCCGCCGTGACGACGCCGGGGCAGTTGGGCCCGATGAGCCGCGACTTCGAGCCGACCAGCGAGCGCTTCACGCGGATCATGTCCTGCACCGGGATGCCCTCGGTGATGCAGATGATCAGCGGAATTTCCGCGTCGATGGCCTCGCAGATGGCATCGGCCGCACCCGGCGGCGGCACATAGACGACGGAGGCGTCCGCCCCGGTCGCCTCGCGCGCCTCGGCGACCGTGTCGAAGACCGGCAGGCCGAGATGGGTCGAGCCGCCCTTGCCGGGCGAGGTACCGCCGACGACCTTGGTTCCATAGGCGATCGCCTGCTCGGAATGGAAGGTGCCGTTCTTGCCGGTGAAGCCCTGGGTGATGACCTTGGTCTTCTTGGTGATCAGAATGGACATTCATAGCTCCTGTGCGAGCCGGCTCGGCCGCGCGCGATGAGAATGTGCAGCCGAGGGACCGCGAATGACGATCCGATGATGCGGGCGGGGTCCTGCCGGCCCGCTGTCACCGGTCTTTACGATGGTCCTCCCGCGTCCCAATCCGGACGCGGGAGGATCCCGGAACCGTGTGGATCGTTCGGCGCGCGGGCATTGAGCACCGCGCGCCGACCGGGTGTCACTTCTTGCCCTTGGCGGGAGCCTTGCCCTTGGCGGGAGCCTTAGCCGCGGCCTTGGCCGGAGACTTGGCCGAAGCCGCCTTGGCCGGAGCCTTTGCAGCGGCCTTTGCCGGAGACTTGGCCGGCGCTTTCGCTTCCGTCGTCTTGGATGCGGCCGGAGCTGCTGCGGCCTTCGCAGCCGGAGCCTTCGCAGCAGCGGCCTTCGCAGCGGCCTTGGCCGGAGCGGCAGCCTTGGCCGGGGCCTTGGGCGCAGCAGCCTTGGCCGGAGCGGCGGCTTTGGCCGGGGCCTTGGGCGCAGCAGCCTTCGGAGCAGCGGCCTTGGCCGGAGCCTTGGTGGCAGCTTTCGGAGCGGCGGCCTTGGCCGGAGCCTTCGCAGCCGGAGCCTTCGCCGCCGGGGCCTTGGAAGACGTCTTCGCGCCGCCGGAGGCGCTCGCCGCCTTGGCGGGCGCCTTGCCGCCCTTCTTGGCGTCAGGCTTCTTGGCGTCAGGCTTCTTGGCCGGCGCCTTGGGGGCCTTGGCCGGAGCCTTGCCGCCGCCCTTCACGGCGTTGACGATCTTCTGGGCAGCGTCGTCCAGGTCATCGGCCGGAATGACGTTGAGGCCCGATTCGCGGATGATCTTCTTGCCTTCCGCCACATTGGTGCCCTCAAGGCGCACGACGAGGGGCACCTGGAGGCCGACCGCCTTTACCGCGGCGAGCACGCCGCGGGCGATGACGTCGCACTTCATGATGCCGCCGAAGATGTTGACGAGGATGCCCTTCACCTTCGGGTCGGCGGTGATGAT
>JAIEPJ010000027.1 GCA_019749835.1 Phreatobacter sp.
GACGGGGGCGGCGCCGTTGCGGGCCGGCAGCGGGATCACCTCGCCGCCGGGAGGGGCGGGCGGGCGTCCGGCCGGCGGCAGGTTGTTGTCGCGCGGCTGGAACGGGTCACGCTCGTTCCCCGTCTTCGTCCCGAGCACGCTGCGCAGGCGGAAGAAGATGAACACCGCAAGGGCGAGAAAGATGATCGTGTAGATGTCGAACACGTTGTTCATGATCGCCGTTGAGAGGGGCCAACCCGCGGCACCGGGTTCGATGCCGCGAACGGACTGTCAGTGTAAGCGCTTTCGCCTACTCAAATAAGGCATTTTTTTTGGTTTGCCAGTCCGATGTGCGGCGGTGCCGCAGATCACCGCGAACAGGTCCCGTCCCGGAGGCCGCCGGGCCGCCCTTTGCAGGGCGGCGGCGGCCTCAGAACTGCTTGGCGAGGCGGGGATCAAGGGCATCGCGCAGGCCGTCGCCGAGGAGATTGACGGCGAGAACGGTGATGGAGAGGAAAATCGCCGGGATCAGCACGATGTAGAACTTGACCTGCCAGAGGGCGCGGCCCTCGGCCATGATGTTGCCCCAGGACGGGATGATGGGCGGGGTTCCCGCGCCGATGAAGGAGAGGATCGCCTCGGTGATCATCGCGGCAGCGCAGATATAGGTGGCCTGGACGATGATCGGGGCGAGGGTGTTGGGCAGGATGTGCTTGACGATGATCATCGGCGTGCGGGTGCCGGCGGCGACCGCCGCGTCGACATAGGGCTGTTCGCGCAGGGAGAGCACGACGCCGCGCACCAGGCGCGAGACGCGCGGGATCTCGGCGATGGTGATGGCGAGGATGACATTGCCGACCGAGCCGCGGGTCAGCGCCATCAGCGCCACGGCGAGCAGGATCGAGGGGATCGACATGATGCCGTCCATGACGCGCATGATGATGGCGTCGGCGGCGCGCACGAAGCCGGCGATGAGGCCGATGGCGAGGCCGATGACGGAGGCGAGGATGGCCACGGAGAAGCCGACGACGAGGGAGACGCGGGCGCCGTAGAGGACGCGCGAATAGATGTCGCGGCCGAGCATGTCGGTGCCGAACCAGAACTGCGCCGAGGGCTCGCGGGTGCGCATGCGCGTCGAGATGGCGGTCGGATCGGTGGTGCCGAGGAAGGGCGCGAAAATGGCCATCAGGATAACGGCGACGACCAGCGAGCCGCCGATGGCGATGGTCGGATAGCGGCGGATGAGGCGAATCACGCCGATCCGGCGCTTGCCGCCGTCAGTCACGCCGACAGGATCGTCGGCGAGGGTTGCGGGGGTCTGGGGGCTATGCACGGTCAATAGCGGATCCTCGGATCGACGATCGTGTAGACGAGGTCAACGGCGAGGTTGACCAGGACATAGACGAAGGAGAACAGCAGGACGAGGCCCTGGATGACGGGGTAGTCGCGCCGCAGGATGGCATCGACGGTCAGGCGCCCGAGGCCGGGAATGGCGAAGACGCTCTCGGTGACGACGGCTCCGCCGATCAGCAGCGCCACGCCGATGCCGATGACGGTGATGATCGGCACGGCGGCGTTCTTCAGCGCATGCAGGAACAGGACGGCGCGCTGCGACAGGCCCTTGGCGCGCGCCGTGCGGATATAGTCCTGCTGCAGGACCTCCAGCATGGTGGCGCGGGTGATGCGGGCGATCAGCGCGATATAGACCATGCCCAGCGCGACGGCCGGCAGGATGAGGTTCTGGAACCAGGGCCAGATCCCCCGGGCGATCGGCGTGTAGCCCTGGACCGGCAGCCAGTCGAGCTCGAGGGCGAAGATATAGGCGAGGATATAGCCGACGACGAAGACCGGCACGGAGAAGCCGAAGACGGCGAAGGCCATGATGGTGCGGTCGATCAGCGTGCCCGCCTTCCAGGCCGCCAGCACGCCCATCGGCACGGCGACGGTGACGGCGATGATCAGGGTCACCACCATCAGCGACAGGGTCGGCTCGATCCGCTGGGCGATGAGCTGCGTCACCGGCAGGCCGGTGAAGATCGAGGTGCCGAGGTCGAAGCGGGCGATCTGCCAGACCCATTCGCCGAAGCGGATGAGGAAGGGCCGGTCGAGGCCGAGCGAGCGGCGGATCTTCTCCACGTCCTCCGGCGTCGCCTGGTCACCGGCGATCACCGCAGCCGGATCACCCGGCGCGATATAGAGCAGCGAGAAGACGAACAGCGCCACCACCGCCATGACGGGGATCGTCGCGAGGATGCGGCGGACAACGTAGACGAGCATCACAGGTTCTTTTCATGATCGACCGGGGGGCGGAGACCGCCCCCCGGTCAGGGGAATGCGTCAGGCCTTGGCGACGTCCCAGAAGAAGGGAAGCGGCCCCTTGGTGATGCCGGTGACGTTGGAGCGCCAGGCGGTATAGGTCAGGAAGAAGCCCGGCGGCACGAAGACGACATTGTCCAGCGCGGCCTTGTTGAGGCGGGCGATCGCCGCCTTCTCCTCGGCAAGGTTCTTCGCCTCGAACCAGGCCGTCACCTCGGTCTCGACCGCGGGAACGTCCGGCCAGCCGAACCAGGCCCGGTCGCCATTGGCCCGGATGGCGGTGTAGCCGGCCGGGTTGGTGCAGTCGGCACCGGCGTGCCAGGAGAAGAAGATGTTCCAGCCGCCCTGGGCGGGCGGCGTCTTCAGGGCACGGCGCTGGCCGGTGGTTCCCCAGTCGGTGGCGACGAAATCGACATTCATGCCGATGCGCTTCAGCAGTTCGTTGGCGACATCGCCCTGCGCCTTGGTGACCGGCTGGTCCTGGGCGACGACCATCGTCACCGGCTCGCCCTTGTAGCCGCTCTCGGCGAGAAGGCGCTTCGCCCCCTCGATGTCGCGGCGGCCCTTGAGGATCTCGCCGCCCTCTTCGGTGTAGAGCGGCGTGCCGGGGGTGAAGAAGCCGGGCAGCGGCTTCCACAGGCTGTCGTCGGAGCCGACGATGGCCCGCATGAACTCCTCCTGGTCGAGGGCCATCAGAATGGCGCGGCGGGCGCGCACGTCGTTGAAGGGCGGGTGCAGGTGGTTCAGGCGGAAGGCGCCGATATTGCCGAGGGGATCGCCGATGTCGACGCGGATGTTGCGGTTGCGCCGCAGCACCGGCACGAGGTCGGCGATCGGGTTCTCCCACCAGTCGATCTCACCGTTCTGCAGCGCGGCGGAGGCGGTGGCCGGGTCGGGCATGATGACCCATTCGATACGGTCGACCAGCATGCGCTTGCCGCCGGCCAGCCAGGAGGCGGGCTCGGAGCGCGGCACATAATCGGCGAATTTCTCGAAGACGGCGCGGGCGCCGGGGACCCATTCATTGCGCACGAATTTCATCGGGCCGGAGCCGATATATTCGCTGATCTGCTGGAAAGGATCGGTCCTGGCGATGCGCTCCGGCATGATGAAGGAGCAGGGCGAGTTGTTCTTGCCGAGGGCCAGCAGCATCTTCGGATAGGGCTTGGTCAGCTTCCAGCGGAAGCTGCGGTCGTCGATGGCGACGATCTCTTGCTGGATCGCCTTGATCATCAGGCCCATCGGGTCGCGGGCCGACCAGCGGATCAGCGAGGCGACGCAATCCTTGGCGAGGACGGGCGAGCCGTCATGGAACTTGAGGCCGGGGCGCAGCTTGAAGGTCCAGGTCAGGCCGTCGGAGGAGACTTCCTCGGATTCGACCATCTGGCGCTGCGGCGTCAGCGTGCTGTCGACCCCGTAGAGCGTGTCCCAGACCAGGGCGGCCGCGTTGCGGACGACATATTGGGTTCCCCAGATCGGATCGAAATTGGCGAGGTTCGCCTGCGGCACGAACCGCAAGGTCTTGGCAGCGGCGCCTTGCGACAGGGCCGGTGCCGACAGGCCGCCGGACGCTGCGATAATGCCGGCGCCGGCGCCGGTCTTGATGAAGGTTCTGCGGTCCATCGTGGTGCTACTCCCCTGGAATTCCGGTCCCGCATTGAAGGCGGCTGGGACGGCGCATGCCCGTCCGACAGACGGCCCGAAGGTTTTTTCGGGTCCCGGACGAGGCAGCCTAGCGCGTGGCAAGGCGCGTGCCATAGGGGCTTTTCCTAGGACACTGCCCTGCGCCAATGCGAAACGGAGCCGCCGGTGACGGGCAGATTGCCCATTTGGTCGTCAGGTTGGCGTTTTTAGCAAGAATGCCGCGTGTTTTGTTGGCGCGCCCCTTTTTGCCCGCAAGGCGCCCATGCAACATTTTTCATCGGGGTGCCCCGGACTCGGTGCGTCCGGCCTCCTCCGCGGCCTCCATATTGTGCGGTAAGCGACCTATCGTCCGAATATCGCACTTGACAGGACCGCGGCGCGGCGCGAGGACTGCGATCAGAGGAAACACCAAGGTGGAGACGACGAGGCCATGGCCGAGTTCATGTCCCTGCGCGATGCCATTGCCGCGAATCTGAGGGACGGCGACAGCGTCGCCATGGAAGGCTTCACCCATCTGATCCCCTATGCCGCCGGGCACGAGGTCATCCGTCAGGGCCAGAAGGACCTGACCCTGATCCGCATGACGCCGGACATCATCTACGACCAGATCGTCGGCATGGGGCAGGCGAAGAAGCTCGTCTTCTCCTGGGCCGGC
>JAIEPJ010000178.1 GCA_019749835.1 Phreatobacter sp.
CCGGCACCGCGCTCGGCGTCGTCTTCACCACCTTTTTCGCCTTCGGCATCCTGGTGCTCGAATGGACCGGCCTGTCGCGCACCGGCTTCGACATCCACCACGTGGTGACCGGCTATCTGGAGGGCCTCATCTGGGTCAGCCGCGACCCCGGCGGGACGGCCGGGCTCGTCCAGGCGCTGATGGACCTGCCGCAGGTCATTTTCGAACTCGCCCTGGTCCTGATCCTCGTCGTCGCCATCCTCGCCGTCTTCCGCAAGGAATTCGCGCTCCTCGCCTTCGATCCGGTGTTCGCGCGCGCGAGCGGCCTGCCGGTCGGCCTGCTGGAGGCCGCTCTCCTGGCCGCCACGGCACTCGCCTGCACCGCCGCCTTCAAATCGGTCGGTGTGGTTCTGGCCGTCGCCATGATCGTCTGCCCGGCCGCCACTGCCCGTCTCCTGACCACGCGGCTCTCGCACCAGATGGCGCTGTCGGCCGCTATCGCGCTTGTCACGGTCTTCGCCGGCTATGCTGCTGCCGTCTTTGGACCGCGGCTGTTCGGCTCGGCGTTGGCGCTGAACGCGGCCGGAACCATCGGCGCCATGGCGGGCCTGGCGCTCGCTGCCACCGCCGCATGGCGGGCCCGCGCCTGACCTGGCGCAAATCCATCGGCCCTGTGGCCGCGTAACAGCTTTCAACCTTGACCATTCAGGCGTATCATCCGCGCCAATGAGACAGATCCACCGCGAGTCCCCATGCGCGAGATGAAACTTCCGGCCGGCCACGTTCCCGTAAAGACGGGCAAGATCGGCGTGCTGCTGATGAACCTCGGGACCCCCGACGGCACCGACTACTGGTCCATGCGCCGCTACCTGAAGGAGTTCCTGTCCGACAGGCGCGTCATCGAGACGTCGCGCGCCATCTGGTGGCCGATCCTCAACCTGATCATCCTGCAGACCCGGCCGCAGAAGAAGGGCAAGGACTACGCGACGATCTGGAACACCGAGAAGGATGAGAGCTTTCTCAAGACCATCACCCGCAATCAGGCGGAGAAGCTTGCCGCCCATCTGCAGGGCGTCAGCCCCGACATCCATGTCGAATGGGCCATGCGCTACGGCAACCCCGCCATCAAGCCGGCCATCGAGCGGCTCATGGCCCAGGGCTGCGACCGTATCCTCGCCTTCTCGCTCTACCCGCAATATGCCGCCGCCACGACGGCGACCGCCAATGACCATGTCTTCCGCGCCCTGATGCAGATGCGCTGGCAGCCGACCCTCCGTATCGCGCCGCCCTACCACGACGAGCCGGCCTATATCGCCGCCCTCGCCCAGTCGGTGCGCGACCATCTCGCCACGCTGGATTTCGAGCCGGAGGTCATCCTCACCTCGTTCCACGGCATGCCGAAGAGCTATCTCCTGCGCGGCGACCCCTATCATTGCCAGTGTGCCAAAACCTGGCGCCTGCTGCGCGAGGAGCTCGGCTACACGACCGACCAGATGATGATGAGCTTCCAGTCGCGCTTCGGGCCCGACGAATGGCTGAAGCCCTATACCGACGAGACGGTCGAAATGCTCGGCAAGAAGGGCGTCAAGAGGCTCGCCATCATCGCCCCGGCCTTCTCCGCCGACTGCCTGGAGACGCTGGAGGAGCTCGACGGCGAGAACCGCCACATCTTCGAGGAGCATGGCGGCGAGAAGTTCACCTACATCCCATGCCTCAACGAGTCGGATCTCGGCATGAAGGTGATCACCACCGTGGTCGAACGGGAACTCCAGGGCTGGATCTGAGACCCGGGCTTCGGCACGCTCCGCGGCGGCTTCCGGCGCCGCCGCCAGGGGTCGCCGTCACCCCACAGGCCGCGTGTCCTCGATGATCTTCCCGTCATTGGGCAGCGAGCCGGGCTTCACCGGTTCCACCGTGCCCTTCAGCTTCAGGATCGCCTGCACGCTCTCGCCGACCGCATGGACGAATTCGGGCGAACGCGTGCGCGACTCCACCTTCAGCGTCATGGCGTCGGTCTCGCCGTTGCGCGCCACCACCAGCCGCGCCTTGGCGATCTCGGGATGACGCTTCACCACCTCCGCGATCTGTTCGGGGCGCACGAACATGCCCTTCACCTTGGCGGTCTGGTCGGCCCGGCCCATCCATCCCTTGATGCGGGTGTTCGTCCGCCCGCAGGGCGAGACACCCGGGAGGATGGCGGTGAGGTCGCCGACGGCGAAGCGGATCAGCGGGTGGTGCGGGTCGAGCACGGTGATCACCACCTCGCCGACCTCGCCGGACGTCACGGGGTCGCCGGTCCCCGGCCGGACGATCTCCAGGATGATGTCCTCGTTGAGCACCAGGCCCTCGCGCGCCTCGCTCTCATAGGCGATGACGCCGCATTCGGCGATGGCATAGGTCTGGTAGGCATCGACCCCGCGGGAGGCGATCTCCTTCTGCAGCGAGGCCGGGAAGGCCGCCCCGCCGACCAGCGCCCGCTTGATGGAGGAGGCGTCGCGGCCCTTCTCCTTGGCGGCGTCGAGCAGGATCTTCAGGAAGTCGGGAACGCCGGCATAGGCGCTCGGCCGATAGGCCTCGATGAGGTCAAGCTGGGCTTCGGTATTGCCGGGGCCGGCGGGGATGACGGCGCAGCCGACCGCCCGGGCGCCGGAATCGAAGCACCAGGCCCCCGGTGTGAGGTGATAGGACAGCGTATTCAGCACGATGTCGCCGCGCTTGAAGCCCGCCGCCGCCATGGCGCGCCCGACCCGCCAGACGTCGTGGCCGACGGCCTCCGGTTCGAAGATCGGTCCCGGCGACATGAACAGCCGCCCGAAGGCGCTGGGCTTGCCCGGCACGAAGCCGCCGAAGGGCAGCGCCGCCTTCTGCAGGGCCGGCAGGTCCGACTTGCGCTGGATGGGTAAGTGCGCGAGGGCGGACCGCGAGGTGATCCCGCGTGGGTCGATCTTGCCGAGATGGCGCCGCCAGGCCGGAACTTTCATGGCGGCGGCCAGAACCTGCGGCAACCGCTTCATCAGGTCCTTCTCGCGCGCGCCGTCGTCGCGCGTTTCGCGCTTGTCGTAATGGCCAGCCATCGTGGTCTCCCTCGCGCGCGAGTATCGGCGCTGGCCGGGGGCGCGCCAAGTCCAACCTTGGTCCGAACGAACCCGGAGGTTGCAGAAAATCTGTTTCGTCCAGGAGCCCCGCGAGAGAACGGACGGAGCGTCAGCCGGACCAGCCGCAGCCTTTCAGTGCGGCCTCCATCGCCCGCGGCGGCGGCGCCTCCGCCACCACGGCCGGGCGCTTCGGATCGAAGGGCAGCACGATGGACCGGGCGAGGAGATGCAGTCCGGGTCCGCCGACCCGCGGCGCCGTGCCGTAAATCGTGTCGCCGAGAATGGGAAAGCCGCTCTCGGCACAATGGAGCCTCAGCTGGTGCGTGCGCCCGGTAACCGGTTCCAGCGCGAGCCAGCTTCGTCCCTCGCCCCGCCCGAGCACCCGGTAGCGCGTCAGCGCCGGCTGGCCCTTCGGGTCCGGTTTCATCCACCAGCCGCGTTTCGGGTCGCGTGGGCTCATGGCGATGGCGATCTCGCCCGAGGCATCGGCGGGGCCGCCCTCCACCACCGCCCAGTAGGTCTTGGTCACCTCGCCGCGCTTGAACATCAGGCCGAGCCGCTCCAGCGCCCGCCGATGGCGGCCGAGGACGAGGCATCCCGCCGTGTCCTTGTCGAGCCGGTGGGCGAGTTCCGGCGCCCGCGGCAGGCCGAAGCGCAGCACGTCGAGATGGTCGGCGAGGGTCTCGCCGCCACCCGGCCCCTTGTGCACCGGCAGGCCCGCCGGCTTGTTCAGGATCAGCACGCTCGCATCGCGGTGGAGCAGGCGCGGGATCAGGCCGAGCGGATCGTCGGGGATCGGATGGGAGGACGGGGCGGTCATGGCCCTTGATAGATGGGCGCCGCCTCTCTCGCCAGCGCCTCCCGCGCTGTCGGCCTAGCCATGGCGGGCCATCCGGCCTAAATGCCGGTGACGCCGCCTGCCCTTTTCTGCCCCGTTGCCAGCGAGATCCCTTGCCGATGTCCGATCAGCCGAAGCCCGACGAGCCGAAGCGGCCCGGTTTCTTCAAGCGGCTGTTCGGCCAGGACGAGCCGGCCCCGCCCCAGCCTGCGCCACCGGCCGTACCGGCGCCCACGGTACCGGCCGAGCCGCGGAGCTGGTGGCGCCGGCTCACCGAAGGGCTGTCGCGCACGTCCTCCAAGCTCGGGGCGGGGGTCACCGACCTCTTCACCAAGCGCAAGCTCGATCATGCGACGCTCGAGGAACTGGAGGACCTCCTGATCCAGGCCGACCTCGGCGTCGAGACCGCCGGGCGCATCGCCGGCGCCCTCGCCAAGGGCCGCTTCGGCAAGGACATCGCCCCGGAGGAAGTGCGCGCCGTTCTCGCCGGCGAGATCGAGGCCGTTCTAGCCCCTGTCGCCCGGCCCCTGGTCATCGACACCGCCGCCCGTCCCTTCGTCATCATGGTGGTCGGCGTCAACGGAGCCGGCAAGACCACCACCATCGGCAAGCTCGCCGCCAAGTTCCGCGCCGAGGGGCGCTCGGTCATGCTGGGCGCCGGCGACACGTTCCGCGCCGCCGCCATCGAGCAG
>JAIEPJ010000050.1 GCA_019749835.1 Phreatobacter sp.
GACAGCCTGGCCGACGACCGGGTCTACAAGATCCTCTGCTCGCTCGTGGTGCCGCGGCCGATCGCGCTGGTCTCGACGGTGAACGGGGAGGGGCTGGTCAATGCCGCGCCCTATTCCTTCTTCAACGTCTTCTCGGAGGCGCCGCCGCTGGTTGTCCTCGGCCTGCAGCACAAGGCCGACCGCTCGCCGAAGGACACCACGCGCAATATCGCGGCGACCGGGGAGTTCGTCGTCAATCTCGTCGACGAGCCGCTGGCCGACGCCATGAATGCCTGCGCCACCGAGTTCCCTTCGGATATCTCGGAGGTCAGCGCCGTCGGGCTGACGACGGCGGCGTCGCAGCGGGTGGCGCCGCCGCGCATCGCGGAGGCTCCGGCCGCCCTCGAATGCGTGCGCGAGCTGTCGCTGAACTTCGGGCCGCAGCGCGAATTGCTGATCGGCCGCGTCGTGCATGTGCATGTGCGCGAGGACATCATGGATGAGCGCTTCAATGTCGACATGGCGCAGTACCGCCCGGTCGGCCGGCTGTTCGGCAATCTCTATGCGCGCCAGCAGGACGTGTTCGGGCTCGAGCGCATCGACCCGACGGCCTGGGCCGCGGGACGGCGCCCGGCCGGGCTGTAGGCGGCTTCAGGCTAAGGGATTGCCCGCGCCCATCCGGGCGATGAGGGTCGCCAGATCGGCCGACGGGCGCGGCGGGCTGACGAGGTAGCCCTGCACATGGGTGCAGCCGCAATGGCGCACGATGGCGAGTTGCTCCTCCGTTTCCACGCCCTCGGCCGTGGTCTCGATGCCGAGGCCGGAGCCGAGGTCCGCCATGGCGCGGACGATGGCGACGTTGTCGCGGCTCTGGCCGAGATCGGCGATGAAAGACCGGTCGATCTTGATCTTGTCGAAGGGAAAGCTGCGCAGATAGCTCAGCGAGGAATAGCCGACGCCGAAATCATCCATGGCGATGCGCACGCCGAGGGCGCGCAGTTCGTGCAGCATGGCGATGGTGACGTCGTCGTTCTGCAGAAGGACCGCCTCGGTGATCTCGAGTTCGAGGCGGCCCGGCCTCAACCCGGATTGCTTCAGGGCGCGGCGGATCGTTCCGACCAGCGAGCGGTCCTTGAACTGGACCGGCGACAGATTGACGGCGACCTGGAGGGGATCGGGCCAGAGAGCCGCCGCGGCGCAGGCCTGTTGGAGGACCCATTCGCCGAGTGCCAGGATCAGGCCCGTCTCCTCGGCCAGCGGAATGAAATCGGCAGGCGGCACGGCGCCACGGAACGCATGATCCCAGCGGATCAGCGCCTCGAAGCCGGCGAGGCGGAGATCGGCGCTGACGACCTGGGGCTGGAAGACCAGGTGGAACTCGCTGGTCTGCAGCGCCTGCCTGAGATCGAGTTCGAGCTGGCGGCGCGCTTCGAGCCGTTGGCTCATCTGCGGTTCGAAGAGGCGGAACATGGCCCGCCCTTCGGACTTGGCGCGATAGAGCGCGAGATCGGCGCATTTCATCAGGTGATCGCCACTGACGGCATCCTGCGGTGCCAGCGCGATGCCGACACTGATCCCCGAATTGATGAGATGGCCGTCGGCCACGAAAGGCTCGGACATGTCGCGCACGAGCCGGCGCGCCAGGCTCTCCGCCTCGTGCCGGCCGGCCCGGTGCAGGAGGATGGCAAACTCGTCGCCGCCCAGCCTGGCGATGGTCCCGGCGCCGGCGACCGCCTGTCCCAGCCGTTCCGCCACGAGGGTCAGCAGGACGTCGCCGACCGGGTGGCCGAGCGTGTCGTTGATCGACTTGAAATGATCGAGGTCGAGGCAGAGCAGCGCCATGGGAGCGCCGGAACGACCGACATCGGCCAGGCCTTCGGCCATGCGCTGGCGGAACAGCACGCGGTTGGGCAGGCCGGTTAGCGAATCGTGGTGAGCGAGATGGACGATGTGCTGTTCCGCCTTGCGGCGCTCGGTGACGTCCTCGTGGATCGCCACCCAGCCGCCATGCGGCATCGGGTGGTAGAGAACCTTGAAGATGCGCCCGTCGGCGAGCTGGCGGTGCGACAGGAACTCGCCCCGGCGCAGCCGCTCCAGATAGCTGTGCAGCAGCGAATCCGGTGTCGCGTCGGTGTAATTTCCCAGCGCGATGCTGTGCTCGGCAATGGTCCGCATGGTCACGCCGGGGCGGATGACCTCGGGCGACATGCCATACATGTCGAGGTAGCGCGTGTTGCAGACGATGAGGTTGAGCTCCTCGTCGAGCATGCACAGGCCGTGGGCCATGTTGTTCAGCGCGGCGTCGAAGCGGCGGTGCTGCTCGCGCAATTCGAGCGAGGCCCTCTCGCGGGCCGTGATGTCCTCGAAAGTCGCGACCCAGCCGCCATTGGCCATGGGCTGGGCCCTGACCGCGATGATGCGACCGTCGGCGAGGTGCCGCTGGAGCATCGGCTCCTTGTTGTCGATCAGGGTGCGGATGAAGTCCTGGTAGACCGTCTCGGCATCCTTGCCGGCGAGATGGGCTCCCTTGGCGATGCTCAGCGCGATGACCTCGCGCATGGTCATGCCCGGCCGCACCTCGTCTTCGGTCAGGTCGTAGATATCCAGGTATCTGCGGTTGGCGACCACGATCCGGAAGTCGCGGTCGTAGACGCACAGCCCCTGCGCCATGCTCTCCAGCGTGGCGTCCATCAGGATGTTCTGCTCGAGCATGGCCGATACGGCGAGGGCGCGCTCGCGCTCGGCGCGGCGCCGGTCCGTCACATCCTCGAACATGCCGAGCCAGCCGCCGCCCTCCATGGTCTGTACCGATACCGCGATGATGCGGCCGTCGGTCATCGGCTGGTCGTAGGCCTTGCCGTCGGCCACGGCGATCGCTTCCAGGCGGCGCGCCACCAGGTCGTCGGCTGACATCCCGGGATAGTTGCCGATCTGAACCCCGTGGTCGAAGATCTCGCGCAGGGTGATGCCGATCTTGACCACGGCAGGATCGGCGCGAAACAGCGTGATGTAGTTGTTATTGTAGACAATCAGCCGCTGGGTGGCGTCGAACATGCAGAGCGCCTGGGGCATGGCGTTCAGGGCCGCGTCGAAGCGCTGGTGCTGTTCGTTGAGAGCCTGTACGGCCAGTTCCCGCTCCGTGACGTCCTCGGCGGTGAAGATCCAGCCGCCATCGGGGGTGGCGCGCGAGCGTGTATGGATCCAGCGTCCGTCCTGCAGACGGCGGCGGCGGGTCACTTCGTTGCCGGCGCTGATGTTCCTGTCCGCTTCATGGATCAGGCTCTCCAATGTGACGCCGGTGAAAACTCCCCGCTCCAGACCGAGAGCGAAAATCTGGTGCAGATGGATTCCCGGGTTGATCTCCCCGGGCTTGTAGCCATAGAGCGAGGGGTAGCGGCTGTTGCACACCACCAGCCGTTTCGAGGAATCGAAGACGGCCAGCGCATGCGACATGTTCTCAAGCGCCGCCCGAAAGATCGTCGCCTGGGAGCGGAGTTCGTCCTCCAGCTTCTGTTGGGCGGTGATGTCGTGATGGATGGCAACCCAGCAGCCATCAGGGGCCGGCTGATAACTGATCGAGACGACACGGCCGTCGGAAAAGCGCTCGAGGCGCGAGAAGGGCTGGCGCCTTGCCAAGAGGGTGAGGCGCTCGATCCAGGCCTGTTCCAGGGACACGCCGTCGAGGCGGTCCTGTTCGGCACTGTAGCGCAGCAGGCCGAACATGGGGGCGCCGACGCTCGTCACCTCCTCGGGCATGCCGAAGAGGTCGAGCATCCGGCGATTGGCCAGACGGATGGTGAGGTCGGCATCGAAGACGCAGAATCCATGCGCCACGGATTCGAGTGCGATCTCGCGATAGTCGACGGAAGGCGCCGCGACGGCTTTACCGCGACGGTCCACCCCAATGGCCGATTCGCTGCGCGTCACGCCCACAAGCCGCCTCCCAGGCCCCAATTTCCATGATTAGGGCCCATCCGACGAACAAGCGGTTAATAGAGGATGTCCAACGTCATCAAGAGCGGGCTCATTCCCACTTTTTGCCGGCGATTCAGTCAGTCAGGGGCCGCGCCCGGGATCAGGGCGACCTCAGGTCGGGCTGTCGCAAGCGAACCCCGCGGCGCGGGAAGACGGGCTCGCGATCTCTGCCGGGCTGGAGGTGACGGTCGGCGGCGCGATGCGGTTGCTGAAGGCGAGCGGGGCCTCTCTCTTCGACAGCACCCGGCCGCAGCGGCGTCGCGATATCGGCGGCGAGCCCTGCGAAGCCGTCAGCGCCTGTTCCCCGCCCCATCGGGAAGTCGGAACCGGCGGGCCGCTGCCGCGCAACATGGGACCGGGCAGTCCGACGCCGGTTGGAAACACGGAGGGCCTAAGGCAAGCTTGCCGACAGCCTCCAGGGGGTTCCCATGGCCATCCACCGCACGTCCGGACGCCGCATCCTCGCCGGCCTCATGGCCACCCTCCTGGGAACGGCGACGCTGACCACCCTCGACGTGCGCAGCGCGGCGGCCCAGTTCGATCTCGGCTCCGGGCTGCGTTCCCTCGGCGGCGGACAGAATGCCGGGCGCAGCGGCGAGCGGGCCGCCCGTCCGGGAGCGGCGACGCAGCGGCGCGGCCAGCCCTCGTCCCAGGCGCCGCG
>JAIEPJ010000272.1 GCA_019749835.1 Phreatobacter sp.
CGGGCGATCCTGATGTTGTTGATCGGCCCAAC
Source organism: Phreatobacter sp. (assembly GCA_019749835.1). Taxonomy (GTDB): domain Bacteria; phylum Pseudomonadota; class Alphaproteobacteria; order Rhizobiales; family Phreatobacteraceae; genus Phreatobacter. The sequence goes on from JAIEPJ010000272.1 coordinate 33, forward strand.
CGGGAAGGACAAGGCATGCAGAACATCGAGACGAAGAGGGTGATCGCCCGCGACACCATCACCCGCGAGGCGCATACCACCGCCACCGAAGCCGGCACCACGATCCCGGCGCACGACAAGCCGGTCGAGACAGGCGGCACGGAGGATGTGCAGCGCCGGACGGTGCTGAAGGAGGCCCATTCGACCGCGACCGAGGTCGGCACTACGATCCCGGCCCATGACCGGCTCGTGCCGAAGGGCGCTTAGGCGCGCTTGGGCAGCCTTGTCCTCGAAAAATTGCCCCGGAAAACGAAAAAAGCCGGGCCCAGGGCCCGGCTTTTTGATGTTGTGAAGAGCGATCAGCGCTTCGAGAACTGGAAGGAACGACGGGCCTTGGCCTTGCCGTACTTCTTGCGCTCGACCACGCGGCTGTCGCGGGTGAGGAAGCCTTCCTTCTTCAGCGCGCCGCGCAGATCCGGCTCGTAATAGGTCAGAGCCTTGGAAATGCCGTGACGCACCGCGCCGGCCTGGCCGGACAGGCCACCGCCAGCGACCGTCACGTTGATGTCGTACTGCGTGTCGCGGCCGACGAGAACGAGCGGCTGGCGGAGCAGCATGCGCAGCACCGGACGGGCGAAATAGACTTCGAGCGTGCGGTCATTGACGGTGATCTTGCCGGAGCCCGGCTTGACCCAGACGCGGGCGACCGCGTCCTTGCGCTTGCCGGTGGCATAGGCGCGGCCTTGCTTGTCGAGCTTCTGCACATGCCGGGGGGCATCAGTGGCCGCCGGCTTGAGGGCGCTCAGGCCTTCGAGAGACGAAACGGTCTCAGCCATGATCAGGCCCTCACGTTCTTGGAGTTCAACACGCCGACGTCGAGGACGACGGGCGCCTGGGCCTCATGGGGGTGCTTGTCGCCACCATAGACGCGCAGGTTCGACATCTGCCGGCGGCCGAGAGGACCGCGCGGGATCATGCGCTCCACGGCCTTCTCGACGATGCGCTCGGGGAACTTGCCGTCGCGGATGGTCTTGGCGATCCGCTCCTTGATGCCGCCCGGATAGCCGGTGTGATGGTAGTAGGCCTTCTGGTCCCACTTGCGGCCGGTGAAAACCACCTTGTCCGCATTGATGATGATGACATTGTCACCGCAATCGACATGGGGGGTATACGTGGCCTTGTGCTTGCCGCGCAGGCGCGTCGCCACGATCGTCGCGAGGCGGCCGACAACCAGGCCCTTCGCGTCGATCAGAACCCACTTCTTGTCGACCTCGGCGGGTTTCGCCACATAGGTCTTCATGGTCGTGTCTTCCGGAATTGAGAAATCGGAAGCGGCGGTGCGCAGATCGCCCGTCGCGTCGGGAGGGCTATAGGCGAGACCGGCCGCCGCGTCAACGCAGGCGACCAGCAAAAAGAAAAGCAAAACCAGAGGCTTATAAAATAGGTATTTCGATACCTTGATTTTATGGCCGATTTTGCAAGGGCTTGCTTCCGTCCTGGCTCAGGGGCGCGCCGGGATCTCAAGGCCCCGCTGGACCGCGGGTCGGGCGAGACAGCGCTCGAGCCAGGCTGGAACCTCCTTGAGTTCATGATAGGCAACGAGATCGCCGGCCCCATAGAAACCGACGAGATTGCGCACCCAGCCAAGCAGCGCGATGTCGGCGATGGTGTAGTCGTCGCCCATGATGTAGCGGCGCCCGGCAAGCCGCGTCTCCAGCACCCGGATCAGGCGGTGGGCCTCGGCGCGGTAGCGCTCCAGGGGGCGCTTGTCCTCGTATTCCCGGCCCGCGAACTTGAAGAAGAAGCCGAGCTGGCCAAACATCGGGCCGACAGCCGCCATCTGGAAGAAGACCCACTGGATCGTCTCGATGCGGGCGACCGGATCGGCTGGCAGGAAGCGGCCGGTCTTCTCGGCGAGGTAGAGCAGGATCGCACCGGACTCGAACAGCACGAGCGGCTGTCCGCCGGGCCCGTCGGGGTCGATGATCGCCGGGATCTTGCCATTCGGGTTGAGCGCCAGGAATTCCGGGGTCCAGGTTTCGTTCTGGCCGATATTGATCGCATGCGGCTCGTAGGGCAGCCCCGTCTCCTCCAGCATGATCGACACCTTCACCCCGTTCGGCGTCGGCAGCGAATAGAGCTGGATGCGGTCGGGATGGGCGGCGGGCCAACGGCTCGTGACGGCGAAGGCGGAAAGGTCGGACATGGCAGCTCCTGGCCGGTCAGTGAAACGGAACCCGGTTGTCAGATGGACCGCGAGCCTCGGCGATCAAAGGGCGCGGCGCAAGCATCGCGCCATCGTGATCGGCCGGCTCCGCCGCACGGCCCAGTTGAGCGACCCATAACCTCTGCGCCACGCTCGTCCGGTCCGGGAGGCGGGAGGAACCCGCCCCGCATGAGTCCTGAGGAAAGCCCATGCCGATGGTTACCCCGCCCGCGGGCCATGTCGGCCCCTTCGCCGGCCTCGACGTGCCTTGGCTCCTGAAGCTTCGGGCCCGCACCCGCCGCGACCATCCCTTCATCGTCTGGACGCCCTTCGGGCGGCCCTCGGTAACCCTCACCTACGGCGCCTTCCACGCCCGTGTCGGCGCCCTCGCTGCGGGCCTGGCGAAGCGCGGCGTCAGGCCCGGCGAATTCGTGCTGATCCACCTCGACAACTGCCTCGAAGCCCTGCTCGCCTGGTATGCCTGCGTCGAACTCGGCGCCATCGCCGTGACCACCAACACCCGCTCGGCCGGTCCGGAGGTCGCCTATTTCGCTGGCCATTGCGGGGCGGTGGCCGCCATCACCCAGCCCGCCTATTCCGGCGCGGTGGCCGCCCATTGCCCGGACCTCCGGTGGATCGCCGTCACCGACAATGATGGAGGCGAGCCCGCTCCGGCCGCCACGGTTCCCGAGAAAGCGATGCGCTTCGACGCCCTCTTCGCGGACGATTCCGACCGCCCGTCACGGCCGCACGACCCCGCATGGCCCTGCTCCGTCCAGTACACCTCCGGCACCACGGCCCGGCCCAAGGCCGTGCTCTGGACCCACGCCAATGCGCTCTGGGGTGCCAAGGTCAACGCGGTCCACGAGGACCTCCGGCCCGAGGACGTCCATCTCGTCCACCTGCCGCTCTTCCACACCAACGCCCTCGCCTATTCGGTGCTCGCGGCGCTCTGGGTCGGCGCCACCGCCGTCGTCATGCCGCGCTTCTCGGCGAGCCGCTTCTGGACCATTGCCGCCGCGCACCGCTGCACCTGGACCTCCGTCGTGCCCTTCTGCGTGCGCGCCCTCATGGAGCGGGACATTCCGAAGGCCCACACATTCAGGCTCTGGGGCAGCGCCGTCTGCGAACCGCCGACGGACGCCCACTTCGGCGTCAAGACCATCGGCTGGTGGGGCATGACCGAGACCATCACCCACGGCATCATCGGCGAGGCGAACCAGCCGAACACGCCCATGGCCATCGGCCGGGCAGCGCCGGAATACGAGATCCGGGTGAGTGACGACGATGGCCGGCCGACGCCGGTCGGCGGCACCGGCCACCTGCGCATCCGCGGCATTCCCGGCCTGTCGCTGTTCAAGGAGTATCTTTTCAACGCCAAGACCATGGCCGACAGCTTCGACGAGGACGGCTATTTCATCACCGGCGACCGCATCACCCTCCTGCCCGACGGCTTCCTGAAATTCGCCGACCGCGACAAGGACATGCTGAAGGTCGGCGGCGAGAATGTCGCGGCCTCCGAGATCGAGCAGGTCATCGTGGCGGTTCCGGGCGTCCGCGAGGTGGCGGTGGTGGCGAAGAAACATCCGATGCTCGACGAGGTGCCCGTCGTCTTCATCATCCCGCAGGGCGGCGTCGCTGGCGCGGCGCCGGGCCTTGCCGAAAGGGTTCTCGCCGCCTGCCGCGCCGCCCTCGCCGATTTCAAGGTGCCGCGCGAGGTGCATCTCGTCGACGACATGCCGCGCTCGACGCTGGAGAAGATCGCCAAGGCCGAACTGAGGAAGCGGCTGGAGGCGTGAAACCCCTCACCGCTCCGGCGGGATGGAATAGGTTCCGGTCGCATGGGCGACGAGGTCGTCCGGCTCGCCCTCGGACCAGATCGACACCTCGCCGACGGCCAGCCGCTTGCCGAGCTTGATGAGCCGGCATTCGGCGATCAGGTCGCGCTGGTCGGGCTTCCTGAGGAAGTTGATGTTGAGATTGGTCGTCACCGCCAGCGCCACCGGCCCGATCGAGGCGAGGATCGCCACATAGAGCCCGGTATCGGCCAGCGTCATCATGGTGGGACCGGAAATGGTCCCGCCGGGACGGAGCTGGCGGGGATCATAGCGGCAGCGCATGCGGGCGAAGCGGTGCTCCACCGCCTCGACCAGGAAGGTCTTGCCGGCACCGAAGACCTGCGGGAACTCCCGCTCCAGGAAGGCCTCCATCGCGGCGGCATCGAGTTTCGGCGGCGGTTTGGTCTGTGTCATGGCACAAGCGGATCCCGACGGCGGTCGTTCGACAGCCTTGCGGGCGCGACGATAGCGGGCGACAGTCCCCGCCGCTCCTCTTGCGAAAGGCGGATGGCGATGCACGCGCCGGCCCTCTCGACGCGCCCGATCCTCGACCGTCGGGACCACGACGGCGTGACGACGCTGACCCTCGACGATCCCACCAGCCGCAACGCGCTGTCGGAGGCGAT
>JAIEPJ010000048.1 GCA_019749835.1 Phreatobacter sp.
ATGGTCCCAGTCTCACGCCAGCCAGCGCTTGCGCCGCTTGTAGCTCTTCACGTCGCGGAAGCTCTTCTTGTCGCCCTCGGAAACGCCGAGATAGAACTCCTTGACGTCCTCGTTCTCGCGCAGCGCCTTGGCATCGCCGTCCATGACGATGCGACCGGTCTCCATGATGTAGCCGAAGGTGGCGTAGCGCAGCGCCATGTTGGTGTTCTGCTCGGCGACGAGGAAGGAGACGCCCTCGCGCGCATTGATGTCGCGGACGATCTCGAAGATCTGCTCGACGATCTGCGGCGCCAGCCCCATGGAGGGCTCGTCGAGCAGGACCATCTTCGGCCGGCTCATCAGCGCCCGGCCGATGGCGCACATCTGCTGCTCGCCGCCCGAGGTGTAGCCGGACATCGCATGCCGGCGCTCCTTCAGACGCGGGAAATAGGCGTAGATCTTGTCCATGTCGTCACGAATGGCGGCCTTGCCGTCGCGGCGGGTAAAGGCGCCGGTGAGCAGGTTCTCCTCGATGGTCAGATGGCCGAAGCAGTGACGGCCCTCCATCACCTGGATGCAGCCGCGGCGGACGAGCTCGTTCGGCGAGCGGGCCTGCACCTCCTCGCCCTCGAAGACGATGGAGCCCTTGGTGACCTCGCCGCGCTCGGCATGGAGCAGGTTGGAAATCGCTTTCAGCGTCGTGGTCTTGCCGGCGCCGTTGGCCCCGAGAATGGCGACGATACCGCCGCGCGGCACCACCAGCGAGACGCCCTTCAGCACCAGGATGACGTGGTCGTAGATGACCTCGATATTGCTGACGTTCAGGATCAGGTCCTGGGCGGGGGCGGGCGTCGCATGGGTCTGGGCGGTCATGGGATCATCCGTTGGCCGGAAGAAGGGGCCTGGTGCGGCAGGCCGGAAGGGGAGCCGCGGCGAACCGCGGCTCCCGTCGTCAGGCATCAGGAGGGCTGGTCGCAGGTCTCGCTGCGCGCCGGCCAGCCGGCATTGGACGTCGCATAGGCCCGCGCCGCCTCTTCCAGCATCGGACGGATGCGGGCGCGGTCCGGCCGGATCCAGTCCGAGGCGCGGTTCCACTTCGTGCCGTCCCACTGGATCACGAAGGCCGCGTGATGGCCGTTGTGGTCGGCGCAGGTCAGCGCCACAGGCGCCGCGAAATCGGGAGCACCGAGTTCGGTCCAGCGGGCAGCGCTGATGTTGAGCACCTCGAAGCCGCGGCGGACATCCTCGCCCGTCACGACGCGCTTGCCGGTGAGGCGCTGGGCGTTGCGGATCGCCTCGGCAATGAGCATGCCCTGATAGACGCCGCGGTTGTAGAGGTTCTCGCCGATCTTCTCGCGGGCCGAGTTGGACTGGCCCCGATCAACCACATGGCGGAGGATGTCCTGGATGACGGGGAAGTTCGTTCCCACCTGGTGCCAGGAGAGCGCAAGGTAGCCGCGGGCGTCGGGGCCTGCCGGACGGGCGTCGTCGTCACCGCCGGCCCACCAGATGCCGATGACCTTGTCACGCGGGAAGCCGGTACGGCCGGCCTCGCGCACGGCGGTGGGGTTCATCGCGCCCCAGCCCTGGACGAGCACCCAGTCGGTGCGGTCGCGCCGGATGGCAAGCCAGGTCGACGACTGGTTCTGCATCTCGGCCGGCGGGATCGGATAGGTCTTGAGGGTGAAGCCGTGCTCGCGGGCAAGAGCCTCGAGGACCGGGATCGGCTCGCGACCGAACGGCGCGTCGAGCAGGATGAGCCCGATCGTCTTGCCACGCAGCTTGTCGAGGCCGCCTTCGCGCTGGGCGATGTACTGGATCCACACCGAGGCGCCGTCCCAATAGGTCAGCGGCGGATTGAACACCCAGGGGAAGGTGCCGCCGACAGCCGCAGCCGAGAGGCCATAGGCCATCGAGAAGATCGGCATCTTGTCGATATGAGCGCGCGGGATGGTGGCGAGCGCCGCGCCCGTGGACCAGGGCACGTAGACGACCGAGTTCTTCGACTTGGCCTGCTCCCAGCACTCGACGGAGCGACGGGTGTCATACTGCGTCTCGCATTCCTCGAAATTGATGCGGACGCCGCCGATGCCGCCATCGCGGTTGTTCAGCATGGTGAAATAGTCGCGCACACCGTCGGCCACCGGAATGCCGGAGCCGGAGAAGGCGCCGGTCCGGTAGGTGTTGTGCACGAAATTGATCGATTCCTGTGCGCCGACCGGCGACACCGCGGCGAACCCGGCAACGAGGCCGAGCCCAAGCCCGAGGGCCAATCTGGTGGTCTTCATGGCGTTCTCCCTTTGGAACGTTCCTCTGGAACGGTTTTTCTCGAAGGCTGCCGGGCGTATGGCGCCCGATCGTTGTGGATGGGTGTCAATATGGGAACGGCCAGACCCTGAGCTTCTGCTTGGCGATTTGCCAGAGTCGGGCGAGGCCGTGCGGTTCGACGATGAGCAGGTAGATGGTGAGCGCACCGATCACCATGACAACGATCTTCTCGGCGATGGCACCGGTGATGGCGATGCCGATGGCGGGAAGGCCGAATTTCAGGATGGTCGGCAGGGCGACGATGAAGCCGGCCCCGAAGAAGGAGCCGATCATCGAACCGAGCCCGCCGATGATCACGGCGAAGAGGATGATGAAGGACAGGCGGATGCCGAACTCGGTGCCGGCCTCGGCCCCGCCGAGATAGATGAACACGAAGAGCGCACCGGAAACGCCACAATAGAAGGACGAGACCGCGAAGGCGAGGAGCTTGGTCTCCAGCAGCTTGATGCCCATGAGCTGAGCGGCGATGTCCATGTCGCGCACCGCCATCCAGGAGCGGCCGATGCGGCCGTGGACGATGTTCGAGGCGACCCAGGTCAGGACCACGACGAAGGTCAGGGCGATCAGATATTTGACCTCGATGGCGGCGGTGGGCCCGGTGACCGGTACGCCGAAGACCGTGCGCAGCGGCACCTCGATGGCCCCTGAGGGATTGTAGTTGTAGAGCCAGGGAATGCGCACGAAGGCCCATTGCAGGAAGAACTGGGCGGCAAGCGTCGCAACCGCGAGATAGAGGCCCTTGATGCGCAGGCTGGGCAGTCCGAACACCACCCCGATGCCCGCCGAGAAGAAGCCCGAGACGAGGATCCAGACGAGGATGTTCACCTCGGGAAAGATCGTCGTCAGCTTGTAGCAGGCATAGGCGCCCACCCCCATGAAGCCGGCCGTCCCGAGCGAGATCAGGCCGGTATAGCCGGTGAGGATGTTGAGGCCGATCACGGCCAGGACCAGCGCCAGGAATGGCAGCATGATCGTCTTGAGGATGAAGTCGCTCGCCATCAGCGGCACGGCCACATAGGCCAGCGCCAGGATGATGAGGATGCCGATGCGATCCTGCCGGAGCGGGAAGATCGCCATATCCGACTGGTAGGTCGTCTTGTACTGGCCGGCCTCGCGATAGAACATGGGACGCTCCGGTCAGATCCGCTCGATGATCTTGTCGCCGAACAGGCCCTGCGGCCTGAACATGAGGAACATCAGCGCGATGATGTATGCGAGCCAGCTCTCGATGCCGCCGCCGAGCAGCGGGCCCCAGTAGAACTCGCCGATCTTCTCGCCGACGCCGATGATCAGGCCGCCGACAATGGCGCCGGGGATCGAGGTGAATCCGCCGACGATGAGAACCGGCAGCGCCTTGAGGGCGATGATCTCCAGCGCGAAGGACACGTCGGAGCGCGCGCCCCACATGATGCCGGTGAGCAGCGCCACGATGCCGGCGGTGAACCAGACGATCACCCAGATCTGGTTGAGCGAGATGCCGACCGACAGCGCCGCCTTGTGGCTGTCGGCGACGGCCCTGAGCGCCCGCCCGATACGCGTGTACTGGAAGAAGAAGCCGAGCACGGCGATCATCACGGCGGCAATGATCGCCGCGGCCAGGTCGAGGTGCTGGATGTTGATGCGTCCGCCGGCGAAATCCAGCATGGTCGAGCCGGTGGGCAGGCCGAGCTGCGACGTGATCATCACCTTGGGGCTGCCGCCGAAGATATATTCGCCGAAGCCGATGAGGAAATAGGTCAGCCCGACGGTCGCCATCAGCATGATGATGTCGGGCTGGTTGACCAGCGGGCGCAGGACGATCCGCTCCACCGCGACGGCGAGGACGAACATGATGCCAAGCGCGCCGGCCATCGCCACGAGGGCGGCGACGAAGCCCGCCGGCATGCCGAGGGTCAGCGTCAGGAACTCGTAGATGCCGACCAGGGACAGGGCGGCGAAGACCACCATGATGCCTTGGGCGAAGTTGAAGACGCCCGAGGCCTTGAAGATCAGCACGAAGCCCAGGGCGATGAGCGAATAGAGCACGCCGGCGACGAAGCCCTCCCAGACCGTCTGGACGAGGAGATCCGGCATGTCGACCATCGACACGAAGGGATCGACGAAGATCTTGTAGGTCCAGTCGTTGCGCGTGATCGTGCCGGTCTGTGTCGCCACCACCAGCGCGGCGATGAACAGGGCGAGCACGCCGCCGGCGATCAGGCCGTTGCGCTGGCTCTCGCCGAGGACCGGCTTGCGAGTCGTCAGGGTGGCATCCGTCATGACCCGTCCCTCAATGCCCGACGCCGAGATAGGCGTCGATGACGCGCTGGTCGCGCTTGACCTCGTCCGGCGTTCCGTCGGCGATCTTGCGGCCGTATTCGAGCACCACGACACGGTCCGACAGGTCCATCACCACCCCCATGTCGTGCTCGATCAGGGCGATGGTCTTCCCGTACTGGTTCGACACGTCGAGGATGAAGCGGCACATGTCCTC
>JAIEPJ010000058.1 GCA_019749835.1 Phreatobacter sp.
GTCGTGAAGGATCCCGTGATGACGCCGGTCGTCTGATTGATCCCGATTCCGGCGGGTGCGTCGACGAGTTCGTAGGATGCCCCCGCAAGGGTCGAGGACGCGGAAGCGTTCACGGCGCTGTCGACGATGATCGTCGGCGAACCGACCGAGAGCTCAACCACGCCGGGCGTGATGGTGACAGCGACGGAAGCCGAAGCCGTGCCGTTGGAACCAGTCGCGGTGACAGTGAAGGAGCGCGTCGTTGGCGTATCGACATCCCCAGCGACGCCAGTGATGATCCCGGTCGCAGGATCGATGCTTGCCCCATAGGTCTCGCCGGTCAGGGCGTAGACGGCGTCGATCACCGTGGTGCGCGGGCCAGGCGTGGAGAACGGCGATCCTTCGGTGACCGAAGGTCCGCCTGAATAGGACATGTTTGGCCCGAGGACACTGATAGCGATCAGATCGGTCGTCGCCGACGCGCCGAGGCTGTCCGTTCCGCGGATCCTGAACGAGGCAGAGCCAATCGCGCTGGTCGTACCGCTGATGATGCCATTGGCGAAGGACAGACCGAGCGCAGCGATGCTGCCGTTCGCTGGTTCAAGCGTATAGGTCACCGCGCCGTTCGCAGCGAAGGCTTCGCTTGTGATGAGGACGGCCTCGCCGATCGCATAGGGGCTGGCGTTGCCGCTGGCGCTCACCGCGAATGTCAGCGGTGTCACGTTGATCGACAGAGGCGCAGATATTGCCATGGCGCCGTTCGCGCCGGTTGCGAGCACCTGGAAGGTGTACGAGCCAGCAACAGCGATGGAACCGCTGATCGCGCCATTGCCGGCGATAGTCAGACCCTGCGGGGCATTGACGAGCGACCATGTCGGGTTTGTGAGGGTCGTGTTCGCCGAGCCGGCAATCGGCAGCGTCGCAATGGCGGTCGGGAGGCTCAGGCTTGCGGTGATGCCGGCAGGCTGAACGGTCAGCCTGACGGTCGTTTCATCGCTGAGAAAGCCATTGCTTGCCCGCACGCGCAGCGTGATCGTCTCAGGAACGTCGACGTTTCCGGTCGTGCCGGTGATCACCCCCGTGTCGGGATTGATGGTAGCGTTGGCTGGCGCGTCGACGAGCGAATAGACGACGTTTCGGATATTCGTCTGGGGCCCGGGGACCCTGAAGTTATCCCCTTCGATGACGCTTGGCGCGGCCCCGTAGGTTACGAAAGGACCCACGACATCAATGCTGATCGGCGCGGTTTCGCCCGAAGAGCCGGTGATATCGGTCGCGCGGATCTTGAACGTGGCGCTGCCTGTTCCGACGGTCGTTCCGCTGATCGTGCGTCCACTCATGCTGAGGCCGAGGGCCTCGATCGAGCCTGTCAGGGGGATCAGCGTATAGGTCACGTCGCCGACGCCGTTGCTGCTGGCAACAATGCTGATCGCATCGCCGGTCAGCACAGTGGCGGTGCTCGGCGATGCCATCGCAGTGAGCACACGCTCGGTGATCTCGAGCGTCACGGTATTCGACTGCGCTGTGACGCCATTCGGAGCAACGGCGACAGCCGAGAAGGTGTAGCTGCCGATGGGCGCGAGAACCTGGCCGCTGATGGCGCCGGTGTTCGGGTGGATGGTCACGCCGGCAGGCGCATTCTGGAGCGTCCACACCACATCACGCATGTTGGTCGTGGCAAGGCCGGTGATGCCGGTGCCAGCCAGGATCGTCCCCTCGTTGATCCGAAGGGTCGCGTTGGCTTTCGCAACGCTGAGCGTGAAGGTCGCCGTCGTCGAGCCATTGAGCCCGGTCACGCCGATGGTGAAGGGGATGACTGTTGCCTGCGGCACCCCGTCGGCGACACCGGCGATCTCACCGGTGAACTCGCTGATCAGCGCATTTGAAGGTCCATTGATGATCCGGAAGCGCGGGGCGATCAGGTTCGTTGTGGCGCCCGGGATCGCGTAGGAATTCCCTTCCACCGTGTTGTAGTTGCCGCTGCTGTATGACAGCGCGGCATTCGTTGAGGTGATGGAGATTGTCCCGGACGTGCCGGTTGCGCCGCGGCTGTCGGTGGCGTGCACGCGGAATGTCGCGGTGCCTGTCGCCGTCAGGGTTCCCGAGATGACATTGTCCATCAGGGAAAGGCCGAGCGCGGCAAGCGAGCCTGTCTCCTGGATGATGCGGTAGGTGACAGCGCCGACACCGTTGGTCGTCGAGGCGACAAAGGAGGCAGGCTGACCGACGAAGCGATTGTCTGACGTCGGGGTTACCCGGACCGAGAGCTCTCCCTGCCCGGGATTCTGGCCGGGATTGTTCCCCGAGCCACCCTGTCCTGGCGAAACGCCAATCCGGAAGTAGGGCAGAGAGCTTGCCGGCGCACTTTGCGCGGCTGCAGCAACCGGCGTTATCGCAATGGCTCCGGCCAGTACAATCCGGAGCAGGGTCGAGAAAACGCCATTCTGAGTAATCATCGTCATGCCTGCGTCGCAATGCATTGCCTGCCCGCAGGTGACCTATGGTCAGCTGCTGAGGGGCAATTAGCAAAGGCCAAGATTGTCGATCATTCTCTTGCAAAGCCCCCGAACGTCAAGACTCTATGACGACGATCGGGGGCTTTGATGATCAATCCACGGCCGTTGCCACACCATGGTAACAGCGCGGATCGGGCGTCAGGCTCAATGCGAACAGCGCGTCATCGACATGAAGGGGGCCAAGCCCCTTTGAGGGGTCGGGCTGAACATGATGCGCCTTGAGCATGGGTGGCACGGAAGGGTCGTCGTCAAGGAAGACGAACCGGGCCGGCCTGAAGACCCGCAGGGCCTCGACAAGCTCGTCGCCCCGGCTGTCCCGGTACGGGCCTGTGCGCCAGCCATCGGGATGGAAGGCGCCGGTGAAGCCGGCGGCCCGCAGGATCTGCGGCGTATTGGAGTCGAATCGCCATGTCGACGAGACCACCACGACAGCGCCCGAGGGATCGACGATGTCGTTCAACATGCCGACCTGGGCGGGATGGAGATAGGTCTGCGACCCCATCCGCAATTTATCCTTATCGGTCGTGAGGACCCCGTCGAAATCGACGAAGACCACTGCATGGCACGACATCTTGTGGGTCTCCTTATCAAGTGACGCAAGTTGTGGATTGCGGTCCGAAAAGCCTCACGGGGGACAGATCGTCGATCCATCGGAGATCGAATCAAAGCGCTTGATTCGATTCGCAAAGCGGTGTTTCCAATGGGATGTCGATAGGCGATTGACGTCCTGCCGACCATGCTCGAGGAAGCGGGGGTTGCCCTTTTGGGTTGGCGTTCTCCGTGGAGTACGAGGCCTCGATAGAGCCGCCTAGCCGGCTTTTGCCTGGTACGTCACGTTTGCCAAGTCATTGGTATATCTCTTCTTTCTGGGGCGACCACATGGGCGCCGGAGCGATCCGGCTTTGGGTTTATCGAAAGGGCGGAGACTAGGCGGGGTTCATTTCTGATCGAACATTCTGACAGGCACGCGATGCCGCGCGCCTGAACGGGATCGTGCGTGCCCTGATGCGGTGCGCGCGCTGCGATGATCATTGTCGAACGACTGCCTTCTCATGCCTTGGGTACGAGGGGAATGGACGGATGTTGCCATATACACCGGCGACACGGGGAAGCGCGCGTCCTTTGGCGCACGCTGTTGGCGAGATGGTCGCCAACCTTGCGGATCGGAATCTGTCGATCGACAAGTCCGAGTTGACGAAGCTTCTCAAGGTTGCGGCGCCGGCCCTTGGGATCGACATGAAGGAGTGGCACCTTCTGGGTGTTCTCATGTCCTTCCTACCCGGGAAGACGATTGGCGGGGCCGAGGCCCCGATCGTTTTTGCCTCGAATGAGGCCATCCTGGAACGCTCGGCGTTCAACAGTGAGCGCACGCTTCGCCGGCACGTGACCCGGCTTTGTGATCTCCATCTTGTCGTGCGGCGGAACAGTGCGAACGGCAAGCGATACGCCTGCAAGGGCGATGATGGAGAGATCACGAGCCGTTTCGGCATTGATCTTTCCCCGCTGATCACCCGGCTGCCCGAGATCCGCGAGCGGGCTGCAGCTGCCCGGCGCGACAGGCAGGAGAAGCTGAAGCTCTATCGGGCCGCCATGGAGAAGCGCCATTCGGTCCTGCGCCTGGCAGGCGAGGCCGCGGCCGCCGGCATTGTCAGTGAGGAATTCCGCGACGACTGCCTGAACCTTGCCCGCCAGACCCCTCGCAAATCGATGGATGGCGAGCGCATCAAGGCGATTCACGAGGCGGTATCGGGGGTTTATGACACCCTTCATTCGCAGCTCGAGGATGTCCTTTTGCCGGCCAATATGGCCGCTTGTGACGGCCATGGTGACCGCGAATATGAGAAATCGAATCAGAGTCATGATGATCAAGAAGAAGCCAGCCCGTTGAGGCGCCCCACCAATGCGGAGGCTGGCACGAACGGAGCCGGCGATGCGTCCTCGGGACGGGTAGCGTCCCAATCCGCGAGCAGAGGCAAGGAAGCGCTTCCGCTTTCCGAGGTTATTCGGCTGGCGCCGGATATCCAGTTTTATGCGACCGGAGGTGTCCGGAGCTGGAACGATCTGATCGGCGTTGCGCCGAAGCTGGCTGGAGCACTCGGCATCGGCACGCATGACCGGCACCGCGCCGAACGGGCATTCGGCCGTGAATATGCGGCGGCCACGCTCGCCCTCCTGTCGACCCGTGACGACATCACCAATCCGCCGGCCTATCTGCAGGGGCTCATCAGCAGGGCCGAGCGCGGCAAGTTTGCCCCTCCCGCGCTTCTGCGACACGTCCAGAGCCG
>JAIEPJ010000045.1 GCA_019749835.1 Phreatobacter sp.
CGTCGAGGATGCCCTTGAGGATCAGCTTGCCGCCCCAGCGGTCCTTGATCCACTTCACGTCGTCCCAGTTGAGCGCGGGGTCGAACTGTTCAGCGGTCCAGGACGAGAGCGACGACATGTCGTCAACGCCCTTGGCATGACCGACGATGTTGCCGAAGGTGCGCCGCTTGGTGCCGAGCATGCCCAGGCACCAGCGCAGCTTGGTGGAGAGGTTGATCAGGTTGGTCAGCGTCGGCTTGGGCGGGGCCGAGAGGCCGTTCTTGATGTCCTTGTGGCGCTGGCCGAGGATCTGGAGGTCAAGCGTGAGGACAAGGGCGGAGCAGCCCGCCTTCTTCGCCCGGTCGATGAGATTGGCGGCGAATTCCCGGTCGCGCATGACGTAGAGCTGGAACCAGAAGGGCTTGCCGGTGGCCTCGGCGATGTCCTCCAGCGAACAGATGCTCATGGTCGACAGGGTGAAGGGGATGCCGGCCTTGTTGGCGGCGCGGGCGGCAAGGATCTCGCCATCGGCGTGCTGCATGCCCGTCAGGCCGGTGGGCGCGAGCGCGACAGGCATGGAGACCTTCTCGCCGATCATCTCTGTGGCGAGCGTGCGGTTGCGCATGTCGACCGCGACGCGCTGGCGCAGCTTGATCTTGGCGAAGTCGGTCGTGTTGGCGCGGTAGGTGCCCTCGGTCCATGAGCCGGAATCGGCATAGTCGTAGAACATGCGCGGGACGCGCCGCTTGGCGAGGATGCGGAGATCTTCGATGCTGGTGACGACTGACATCCGAGCCTTCTTTGGGATCTGGCGATGCGGGGAACCTTGGGGTCTGCTACCGGTCTAGCACCGGTCTTCAGCCGCGACCAGACTCGCGGCGGCGCGGCGTCTCAGCCGGCGCCGCGCTTCAGCCCGGCATCCGGCGCGGGAAGCCCGGCGAGGCCGCTGCGGATGAGCGACGAGTTGCGGTAGCGCCGGTCATGGGTCACCTCGCGGCCGATCCAGTCCGGCAGGGTGATGACCTCGTCGGCCCGCTCCAGCTCGATCTCGGCGACGACAAGGCCGGCCAGCGCGCCCTCGAAGGCGTCGACCTGCCAGAGCTTGCCCGCATGGAGGATCTCGTGGCGCTTCTTGACGATGGGGGGCTCCGGGCACAGGCGCAGCATGGCCTCGGCATCGGCAAGGGGGATGGCATATTCGAACTCGTCGCGCACCAGGCCCGCGACCTCGCCCTTGATGGTGACGGTGGCGGTGCCGTCCTGGATGCGGATGCGGACCGATGCCGGGAGTGTCGCGATGTAGCCCTGCGCGATGGCACGAATGCGCGGCGCGGCCTTCCAGCCATCTCCGACGACCAGGAACTTGCGTTCGATTTCGATGGCCATGCGGCCTCCTTTTTTGGCTCCTCCGTGGCCGGCATGAAGCCCAAGGACCGGTCGCTGCGCAATGCCGACTTCTGGCGCATCCGGCGGTCTGCACCGGGCTGCCTTGCGACATAGTGGCTCGCCTGGCTTCGCGACCGGTGGTCTGATGGGGCCAGCCGCCGGATGAACCGGCGGCCAAGAGCCCTCGAGGGCCGGCACGGGGAGGATGGCATGGATCTGGAATTCCGCGAACTGGCCGCTGGTCTGCTGTTCCCCGAGGGGCCGGTGGTGCTCGCCGACGGGTCGGTCCTGCTGGTCGAGATCGGCCGCGGCACGGTGACGAAGGTGGCGCCCGACGGGGCGGTGACCTATCCGGCGCGGCCGGGGGGTGGTCCCAACGGCCTGGCGCTCGGCCCCGACGGCAAGCTCTACATCTGCAACAATGGCGGCTTCAAATGGACGCCGCCGGGCGATGCCCGCGGGCTGTTGCCGATCGGCCAGGCCGATGACTATTCCGGCGGCCGGATCGAGCGGCTCGACCTCGCCACCGGTGCGCTGGAGGTGCTCTACACCGCCACCGCGGCCTGCCCCTTCAAGGGTCCGAACGACATCGTCTTCGACGACCAGGGCGGCTTCTACTTCACCGATCTCGGCAAGACGCGGCCGCGCGACATGGACCGCGGCGGCGTCTATTACGCGAAGGCCGACGGCTCCTTCATCACCGAAGTCGCCCATCCCATGGTGACGCCGAACGGCATCGGCCTGTCGCCGGACGGGTCCGTCCTCTATGTGGCAGAGACCGAGACGGCGCGGCTCTGGGCCTTCGATCTCGACGGCCCGGGGACGATCCGCCGCCATCCCTTCCCCTCGCCCCATGGCGGTCGGATCGTGGCGGGGATCGGCGGCTACAACCGCTTCGACTCGCTCGCCGTCGACGCCGACGGCCACATCTGCGTGGCGACGCTGGTCAATGGCGGCATCACCGTCATCGCCCCGGATACGGGGGATTTCAGGCACATTCCGGTGCCGGGCGAGCGCTGGGTGACCAACATCGCCTTCGGCGGGCCGGAACTGCGCACCGCCTATATCACCCTGTCCTCGACCGGGCGGCTGGTGGCGACAGAGTGGGAAAATTCCGGGCTGCTGCTCAACCACCAGCAGGCGTGAGGGGGCCGTCAGGGAAGACCGGCGGGTCCGGCGCGCCGGCGCACCGCTGCCCCCCGGCCGGCGGGCTTGCCAAGCGCGCGGCCCGGCGGCGGAGTGTCGGCGGGGAGACATGCCATGAACGCAACGACGGAGCGGCCGCTGGCGGGCCAGGTGGCGCTGGTGACGGGGGCGGGCCGCGGCCTCGGCCGGGCCTTCGCCGAGAAGCTGGCGGCCATGGGCGCCGCTGTCGCCATCCATGGCATGCGGGAGACCGGTCCGGCCGAATATGGCGAGGGCACCACGCTGACCGCCGTGGCCGGTGAGGTGGCGGCGGCCCATGGCGTCCGGACGCTGCGGGTGCTCGGCGACCTGACCCGCGCCGGCGAGATCGACCGCGTCGTCGCCGAGACCGAAGCGGGCCTCGGCCCCATCGCCATCCTCGTCCACAATGCCGGCGGCGACATCGCGGCGCGCGGCGGCAAGCCCGATCCGAACGATGCCGTGGGCATCGCGGAAGAGGATGTGCGCGCCGTGCTGGAGCGCAACCTTCTCTCCACCATCCTCACCTGCCAGGCGGTGGCCAAGGGCATGATGGCGCGGCGCGCGGGCCGTATCGTCACCCTCGGTTCGGTCGCCGCCTTCAAGGGCCGCACCAACGGCGCCATCTACGCCACCGCCAAGGCCGGCGTGACCCATTACACCCGCTGCCTCGCCGACCAGCTCCGTCCCTATGACGTCACCGTCAACTGCATCGCGCCCGGTGACACCCGGACCGGCCGCTTCCTCGGCACGCGCGCCGTCGACCCGGCGCGGCTGGCGGAGGCGGGCACGCTCGACCGCATCGCCACGGTGGACGAGGTGGCGCGGGTGGTGGAGATTTTCGCCGGACCGCTGGGCGCCTTCGTCTCCGGTCAGGTGCTGCGGGTGGATGGCGGCGGCCAGTGCTGGCCGGCGTGACGGGGACGACAGCGATGCAGGACGAGACCATGACGCCCGACCAATTGCCGCGCGTGACCTATTCCAACATCGCCGAGGATTTCTCCGGCGTGCACGCCCATCTCGACCGGGTGATCCCGGAGGTTGCCGCGCAGATGCTCGGCCGCGAGCAGGCCAACTGGATCGCTGGCCGGGACGACCGCAGCGGCGCGGTCTTCACCGCCGTCTCGCCCATCGACCGCAGGCTCGCGCTCGGCACGTTCTTCGCGGCGGGGCCGGAGGCGGTCGACCGGGCGGTGACGGCGGCGCGCGCCGCCCGCGCGGGCTGGAGGCATCTTGGCTGGGAGCGGCGCGCCGCGCTCTGCCACCGCGTCGCCGATGCGATGACCGCCCGTCGCTTCGCCATGGCGGCCGCCTGTCTCATCGAGGTCGGCAAGTCGCGCATGGAGGCTCTGGGCGAGGTGGAGGAGGCGATCGATCTCGTCCGCTTCTATGCCGACGAGCTCATCGCCAACGAAGGTTTCGAACGTGACCTCAGGCGCGCCCACCCGCGCGAGGAGACGCGCGACGTGCTCAGGCCCTTCGGGGTGTTCGGCGTCATCGCGCCGTTCAACTTCCCCGTGGCGCTGTCCATCGGCATGTCGATCTCGGCGCTGCTCGCCGGCAATACGGTGGTGTTCAAGCCGAGCCCCATGGCCGGGCTCACCGGACGCCTCCTCGCCGACTGCATCGCCGAGGCGGGGCTGCCGGACGGGGTGTTCAACCTCGTCTGCGGCGATGCGGCCACCGGCGCCGCCCTGGTCGCCCATCCCGGCATCGACGGGATCGCCTTCACCGGCTCGCATGCCGTGGGCATGGCGATCCTGCGCGGCTTCGGCGTCGGCGGCGCCCATGCGCGGCCGGTTCTCGCCGAAATGGGCGGCAAGAACCCGACCTATGTGACGGCCTCGGCGGATATCGCGACGGCCGCCGCCGGCATGGCCCGCTCGGCCTTCGGCCTGCAGGGGCAGAAATGCTCGGCGGGGTCGGTGGTCTTCGTCCATGACGCCATCCGTGCGGCGTTTCTCGCGGCACTGGAGGAGAAGGCGGCTTCGCTCTGCATCGGCGACCCGCGGGACCGCGACGTCTTCATGGGGCCGCTGATCAGCGCCGCCGCCCGCGGGCGCTTCGAGCAGGCGGTTCAAGCGGCCCGGGCGGGCGGGGCGACGGTGACCGGCGGGCAGGTGCTCACCGGCGGGATCTTCGACGGCGGCGACTATGCCGCGCCGACCATCGTCAACGGCCTGCCGGACGATCATGCCCTGCACCGGGACGAGCTCTTCCTGCCCTTCCTGACGGTGCGCGGCTTTTCATCGCTGGATGAGGCC
>JAIEPJ010000152.1 GCA_019749835.1 Phreatobacter sp.
CCCGCAACTTTATGCGTCGAACCGGAGTAACTGTACTTCAGGCAAGCAGCGTCATCAGCAGACTTAAATGCATCCTGGAGAGTAACGTAGTCACTCCAAGCGTACCGCATTTGGAAGAGTTGGCCGCGGCCAACGATCCGGAACACGAACAACGCCAAGAACAAGCACCGTCTTCTAACTCGAACAAAACGACCGCCTCAGACGGACAAAATGTCCGGCACAAAGAGACTCAAAAATCATATACAAAAAAAACCTTACCGCGCTCGATGACAGAGCTATGGGCTTGCTTGACCGAAATCCCGGCCTTTTATCCAGACCACCCCACCACAGAACACGGCCTCCTACAGCTGCTATTTGAATTTGGTAAGATGCTGAGAATAGACAGCGCTCTGTTGAGTAGGGCGGTGTCTTTGCTTGGCCTGGCAGAAGCGATTCAGGTGGCAGATCAAATGGCGTGCAAGATCGACCAAGTCAAAAGCCCTGATAGCTACCTATCGAGGATCTTAGCCGGTTGCACCAAGGCAAAAGTTGGCCATGGCCAACTTTGCGTTGGTACATAAATTACCAACCTAAAACGCGCCGCCCTGCCGGTCTGGCGCGCTGTCGTTGCCACCTATGTCCAGTACGAAAGTGAGAGAATGGTTGGTTTGAGGGTGACGGGGAGTGAGATCGGGAGAGTGGCTCCCGGCGCCCGTCGTGGAGAAGACCTGATGGCCCAAGCTGCCCAGAAGATCACCCTGTCGTCCTCACGGGACATCGCATTTGACAAGCTGGTGCTGAGCCAGTCCAACGTCCGGCGCATCAAAGCCGGTGTGTCGGTTGAAGAGTTGGCCGAGGACATCGCCCGCCGCGGTTTGTTGCAAGGCCTGAGTGTGCGGCCTGTGTTGGATGCCAATGGCATCGAGACCGGCAAGTTTGAGATCCCTGCTGGCGGTCGACGCTTTCAGGCGCTGGCACTGCTGGTGAAGCAGAAACGATTGGCGAAGACGGCGCCTGTGCCTTGTGTGTTGCGTGATGTGACATCAGATATTCTGGCCGAGGACGACTCCTTGGCTGAGAACATGCAGCGCGTTGCCTTGCACCCGCTCGATCAGTTCCGCGCTTTTGTTGCTTTGAAGGAGAAGGGTCAGGGTGAGGAGGCTATCGCGGCGGCCTTCTTCGTGACGCCGCAGATCGTGAAGCAGCGGCTGAAGCTCGCATCCGTGGCCCCTGCCCTACTCGAGGTCTATGCCGAGGATGGCATGTCGCTGGAACAGCTGATGGCCTTCACGGTGAACCCGGATCACGCGCGTCAGGTGCAGGTCTGGGACGCTGTGAAGGCTTCGTGGAACAAGGAGCCTTATTCGATCCGTCGCATGTTGACGGAAACCTCTGTGCGGGCTTCGGATCGGCGCGCGGTCTTTGTCGGTGTTGATGCCTATGAGGCAGCGGGTGGAGTCGTCCTGCGCGACCTCTTCCAAGGTGATGATGGCGGCTGGCTGGAGGACCCTGCCCTGCTCGACCGTTTGGTCGCGGACAAGCTGCAAGCCGAGGCGCAGGCAATTGCTGCTGACGGTTGGAAGTGGATCGAGGTATCCACTGACCTGCCCTATGGCTACAGCCACGGTCTGCGGCGTCTGGTTGGTGAACCGACGTCGCTCAGCGCGGATGAAGCTGCAGAGCACGCAAAGCTGCTTTCGGAGTATCGCGCACTGGAAGAGGAATACTCTGGCCAGGACGAATACCCCGAAGAGATCGACACCCGGCTTGGCGAGTTGGAAGCTGCCATGGAAGCCTTTGAGCAGCGTCCGCTGATCTTTGATGCAGCAGAAGTTGGTCGCGCTGGCGTATTCGTGACGCTGGATCGGGACGGCAACTTTGCTGTCTATCGCGGCTATGTCCGGCCGGAGGACGAGCTTCGCGAAGAGACCGTGGCCAACTTCGGCGATGAGCTGGGTGGGGCAGGGCAGGGGGTTGATGTCGGTGTCTCCGGCTATCAGCTATCCGCTGGCACATCTGCGGCCACCGTCATCACTTCCGGCGGCCAGCCGTTCAGTGCCGGTCTTCCAGACGATGAGGATGATGGCGCGTTGAAGCCTTTGCCTGAGCGTCTGGTCATGGAGTTGACCGCCCATCGCACCCTTGCGTTGCGGGAGGCGATTGGGCGTTCGCCCGAGGTCGCCCTGACGCTGCTGCTGATGAAGCTGGTCAATGACACTTTCCGCAGTTCCGGGGCTTCGGGCAGTTGCCTCGAGGCTTCTGTGCGCACGGTCTACATGTCGGCTCAAGCGTCTGATCTGAAGGACAGTCCGGTGGCCAAGGCCGTGGACGATCGTCATTCTGCCTGGGAGGCCGATCTGCCGCTTGGCGACGATGCCGTGCTTTGGGATTATCTCTCGGCCCTCGATCCGGCCAGCCGTCTGGCTCTGCTGGCGCATTGCCTGAGCTTCGGGATCAACGCGGTGCATGAGAAGGTGAACCCTTACGGTGCGGGCATCTCGACCAGCGGGTTGACCCGCCGCATGACGCAGTCTGAGATCGTAGCCCAAGCAATCGATCTCGACATGGTCGCGGCAGGCTGGGAGCCGACGGCGGACAACTATCTGAACCGGGTTCCCAAGGCGCGTATCCTTGAGGCCGTACGTGAGGCGAAGGGGGAGGGCACCGCACAGTTGCTAGACCATCTGAAGAAGGGTGAGATGGCAACGGAAGCCGAGCGCTTGCTCAAGGGCAGCGGTTGGTTGCCGGAGGTTCTGCGGCGCGCTGATCTTGCCGCTCTGGACGGGGATGCCGCGGCAGAAGGGCAGGGGGCTTTGAGCGAAGAAGTCTTGGGCGCTGCTGACATTGACGCTGAAATCGACTTGCCAGCCTTCCTGACGGTCGATTTGCCCGTGGCAAGCACCGCGATGATGGCTGCGGAGTGATCTGAGCCCCCGAGGGCGGGGAAACCCGCCCTTATTCAACACAAAACACAACAATATCAATATGATGGGTGCGAATGCTCGCATTCAAGATGAGGAATCATGTCCGCAAACACAATCATCGACCAAGCGACTTTGGGCGCGCTCATTCGTTACACCGACGGCAGTCCAAAGCCGCCTGCGCGCTTCACCAAAAAGTTGGCAGCCTGGGAACGGTCCAACGGTGTTGGCCGCCTGGTGAAGAAAGAGCCGCCGCGACCCTTTCCGACATGGACGGCTCCAGCGTCCTTTACGCTGCATGAGGGGAACTTCTCCTCGGACGGGGTCATCCTCGTTACCATCATGCGCAGCCATTCGGCGGATAGCCGGTTGGTCTTCGAAGTCATCGAGGAGCCAAAGGTGGGGCAGGTCCGCGTGCTTCTGGACTTCGGTGGCAACACTGAGCTGCTGCATCTGGCGGTATCGGTCAATGCGGCGGAGCTTTGGATAGCCAAGGAGGGCTATCGCAACGCGCGGTTCGAGATGGTCGGAGCTGAGGACGACGATGGGGCAGGGGAGGCGGCTATCGCCGCCTGAGGGGATTAATTTCTGGCTCGGCCACCGCCGTCTTGCGGTTTGGTCGAGCCTCTCTCGACAGATAGGCGCCATTGGCATATATTGCCAATCAAACGGAGATCACTGCATGGCCACCCGCAACGTTGTTCTGACCGAACCCCAGTCAAAGCTGATCGACGATCTGGTTGCCTCGGGCCGCTACCAGAACGCCTCCGAGGCGCTGCGGGCCGGTTTGCGCTTGCTGGAGCGCGAAGAGGCCGAGTTCCGTGACCTGCGCTCACGGCTGACACGTGGCGTGCTAGAGGCCCGAGAAGGCGCTTTCGCGCGTGGATCGGGTGAAGAAGCAATCCGGCGGGTCTTTGCAACGGCGCAAAAGTCCGCATCCTGATGCCAAAACCATGGGTGTTGACGCGGCAAGCAGAGGCCGCACTGAAAGATATCGCGGTCTGGACTGTTGAAACTTTTGGCAGGCGGCAGGCGGACGCTTATGCTGAAGACCTGATCGAAAAGTGCCAGGCACTGGCGGACGGTGCTGCACCTTCCAAAGACGGCCGTCGACTGGTTGATCCTGCGCTGCCCGAAAACCTACGTTATGCCCGCTCCGGACAGCACTATGTGGTCTTTATTGCCGCGCCAGACCGGATGATCGTCGTTGACTTCCTGCATGTCAGGATGGACCTGCCCGCTCGGCTTGCCGCCTTGGGCGAAGGCGACAGCGGCGAATAGCCAACTCTCAATTTCAAAACGCACGGTAGAGGGCACAGAAGGCGGCCATCGCCGCCTGAGCCTTCTCAGAGACCAAGGGGGCCCGCCGCGCGCGGGCCTCTCATCCAGCACAAACCTGTCCCGCGCAGATGCACGGGGCACCAATGGCTCCATCCCCAGTAAGGTCTCAGGCAACCAAAAGCATGTCTGCAAGGCTGGCGGGGTGAGCATCAGCGGGACAATTCGGCTCCTTGTGTCAAAGTACCATCCCCCGCTTGCCAGTCCCTTCCTTGGCCCAAATCCAATCTTCGAGATCAAGCCGCAAGGGCTCGGACTACGGGCAAGCCCGTGCCGCCGGGTGGATTCGGGCAAGCCGAACGCACCCGGTGATGTCAGACCGTCTTTGGGCCTGCGGGTTCCTGTCAGCGCGGGGGATGGTCCCTCGCCTCCCAGCAGGAGCCAAAACAGATGTCCCGCAAAGATGCTCACGCCTTCGCAGCCTCCCTCGCCGCCACGCTCATGGTTTCAATCGTGGTCTTTCAGGCAGGGGATGGAACCTTTGGTGCCGTCCCCGCCGACGAAATCGACGGTGACGAGGTTTTGGTTGTGGCTGAGTATGATCCCTTCGCGATTATGGCCCGCTGAGGGCCATCTTCTTGGCAAGCGGCTGAGGTGCCGGGCTTTT
>JAIEPJ010000070.1 GCA_019749835.1 Phreatobacter sp.
GGCGCGGTATTCCTCCTCGATCTTCCATTCGATCGGCAGGCCGTGGCAGTCCCAGCCGGGCACATAGTCGCTGTCGAAGCCGAGCATCTGCTGCGACTTCGTCACCATGTCCTTGAGGATCTTGTTGAGGGCGTGGCCGATGTGGAGATGGCCGTTGGCATAGGGCGGGCCGTCATGGAGCACGAAGCGGTCGCGGCCGCGGGCGGCGCGGCGCAGGCGGCCATAGAGGTCCATCTCCTCCCAGGCCTTCAGGATCTGCGGCTCTTTCTCCGGCAGGCCGGCGCGCATGGGAAACGGCGTCTCGGGGAGCAGCAGGGTCTTGGAATAGTCGAAGGCGTCGGACGCGGCTTCGGCGGAGGTCTTGGACTTGTCGGACATGGGGTGATCGGCCGGGAATGGCGGCGGCGGGCCGCAGGTATCGGATCGGGTGAGAGCTTGGACCCGGACCTCCGAATGCGCGCGAGACGGCCGCGCGACCTTCAGGAGGCCGGGCCGGTAATTCGCGAAGCGGAACGGGCGGCGATGCGCATGGCCGTGTCTTAAGGGGAAGGCGGGCGGGAAGGCAAGCGCGGAGCGGGCCCATGGGGCCGGAGAGCACGGCCGCGAAGGCCTCACGTGCCGCCAGGACGCAGTGTGTCAACCGCCCGGAACGACGAAGCCCGGCGGAGGCCGGGCTTCAGCATGCGACAAAAGTGGTGGCAGAGACCTTATTCAGCCGCCTCCTTGAAGGGTTCGGGCGGGGTCCAGCGCAGGATCGGCGTGCGGGCCGCCCGCGTCTCGTCGAGGCGTCGGCGCGGCGCGTGGTAAGGCGCGCCCTTGAAGCGGTCGACATCACCGCGCTTGGCGGCAAAAGCGAGGTCGCGCAGCGCCGCGATGAAGAGATCGAGGGAGGCTTTCGACTCGCTCTCCGTCGGCTCGATGAGCATGGCACCGTGAACGACCAGCGGAAAATACATGGTCATCGGATGGTAGCCCTCGTCGATCATCGCCTTGGCGAAGTCGAGGGTGGAGACGCCGGTATTCTTCAGCCAGTCGTCATCGAACAGCGCCTCGTGCATGCAGGGCTGGTTGCCGAAGGGCAGGCTCATCAGATCGGCGAGCGAGGCGCGGATATAATTGGCGTTGAGAACGGCGTCCTCCGACGCCAGCCGCATGCCGTCGGCGCCGTGGCTCAGCATATAGGCGAGGGCGCGCACGAACATGCCCATCTGGCCGTGGAAGGCGGACATGCGGCCGAAGGGCTGCTCGCCCTTGTCGAGCTTGCCACCCTCCTCGACCAGGGCATAGCCCTTGCCGACGCGGATGAAGGGATAGGGCACGAAGGCCGCGAGGCGCTCGGAGAGCACCACCGGACCCGAGCCCGGCCCCCCGCCGCCATGGGGCGTCGAGAAGGTCTTGTGCAGGTTGATGTGCATGGCGTCGACGCCGAGGTCACCGGGGCGCGCCTTGCCGACGATGGCGTTGAAATTGGCGCCGTCGCAGTAGAAATAGGCCCCGGCCTTGTGGATCGCCGCGGCGATCTCGACGATCTCCTTCTCGAAGATGCCGCAGGTGTTGGGGTTGGTCAGCATGATCGCCGCCACGTCCGGGCCGAGCGCGGCCTTGACGTCGGAGACATGCACCGTGCCGTCGGCCTGGGCCGGCACCGACTTCACCTCGAAGCCGATGAGGGCAGCAGTTGCCGGGTTGGTGCCGTGGGCCGATTCCGGCACCAGCACGATCTTGCGGTGGCCCTCGCCCTTGGCTTCCAGCGCCGCCTTGATCGCCATCATGCCGCAGAGCTCGCCATGGGCGCCCGCCTTCGGGCTCATGGCGACCGCGGGCATGCCGGTCAGTTCCTTCAGATAGTGAGCGAGCGTATCGATCAGCTTCAGCGCGCCCTGGACGGTGGAGGCCGGCTGGAGCGGGTGCACGTCACCGAAGCCCGGCAGGCGCGCCATCTTCTCGTTGAGCCGGGCATTGTGCTTCATGGTGCAGGAGCCGAGCGGGAAGAGCCCGGTGTCGATGCCGTAGTTCTTCTGGCTGAGGCGCACATAGTGGCGCATCACCTCGGGCTCGGTCAGCCCGGGCAGGCCGATGGCCTCGTTGCGGGCAAGCTTGCCGATACGCGACTTCACCTTCTTGGGCGCGGGGATGTCGACGCCGGAGACCTCGGGACGGCCGATCTCGAAGATCAGCGCTTCCTCGATCTGCAGGGCCTTGTTGCCGGTGAAGGTCGGGTGGGCTGCGGCGGTGCCGGTCTCGCCGGCGGAGGTCGGACGACCCTGGTTGTTCATGGACATCGATCCGCTCCTCAGATGCTGGCGCCGAGCGCCGCCACGAAGGCGGCACGGTCGTCGTCGGTGTTCACTTCAGTGTTGGCGACGAGGATCACGTCCTTCAGCGCCTTGTCCTTCGGCCAGAGGCGGGCGGCCGGCACACCGGCCAGGACGCCGTTCTTCGCCATCTTCTCGACGACCTTCGCTGCATCGCCGGGCACGCGGATTGCGAACTCGTTGAAGAAGCTCTTGTTGAGCACCGCGACGCCGTCGAGATCGGCGAGCCGGTCGGCGAGATCACAGGCATTGGCATGGTTCACGGCGGCGAGGCGGCGCAGGCCGCTTTCGCCGAGAAGCGTCATGTGGATGGTGAAGGCGAGGCACATCAGGCCGGAATTGGTGCAGATGTTGGACGTCGCCTTCTCGCGGCGGATGTGCTGCTCGCGGGTGGACAGCGTCAGCACGAAACCGCGGCGCCCCTCGGCGTCCACCGTCTCGCCGCAGAGGCGACCCGGCATCTGCCGGACATATTTCTGCTTGGTGGCGAAGAGGCCGACATAGGGCCCGCCGAAGCTGAGGCCGACGCCAATGGACTGGCCCTCGGCCACCACGATATCGGCGCCCATGGCGCCGGGGGGCGTCACGGCCCCGAGCGAGACGACCTCGGTGCAGACGGCGATGAGAAGCGCGCCGGCGTCCTGCGCCTTCTTGGCGATGGCGGTGAGGTCATGGAGGTTGCCGAAGACGTCCGGCGTCTGGATGACGATGCAGGAGGTCTCGGCGTCGATGGCGGCGGCGACCGCCTTCAGGTCGGCGCCGGCGTCGTCGGGGTTGGGCGTCAGCGAGACAAGCTCGTCCGAGGCCATGCGCGACAGGGTCTCGATGGTGTCGCGATAATGGGGGTGCAGGTTGCCGGCGAGGATCGCCTTGCGCCGCTTGGTGACGCGATGCGCCATCAACACCGCCTCGGCAGCGCCGGTGGAGCCGTCATACATGGAGGCGTTGGCCACCTCCATGCCGGTGAGGAGCGCCACCTGCGTCTGGAATTCGAACAGGTACTGAAGCGTGCCCTGGGCGATTTCCGGCTGATAGGGCGTATAGCTCGTCAGGAATTCCGAGCGCTGGATGAGGTGATCGACCGAGGCGGGGACGTGGTGCTTGTAGGCCCCTGCCCCGACAAAGAACGGCACTTCGGAGGCCGAGATGTTCTCTGCCGCCATGGCGCCGAGAATGCGCTCGACCTCGAGTTCGCCCTTGCTGTGGGGGAGGTTCACCGGCCCTTTGAGCAACTTGGATTTGGGCACATTGGCGAAGAGATCATCGACGGCGGCGACGCCGATCTTCGCCAGCATGTCGGTGCGGTCTTGGGGCGTCAGCGGCAGGTAGCGCATGGTGGGCTCCACTAACCCTCTGCCCTTGCGGGAGAGGGTGCCCGCGTCAGCGGGCAGGTGAGGGATCGCGGGTGGACGTGAGGCTCGCCGGGACCATGGATCCCGATCTCTTCCTTACGGAAAGAGGAGCGTTTCGGCTCACAGCGTGTCGAGGAAGGCCTTGTAGGCGGCTTCATCCATGAGGTCGTCGAGCTCGGCGGGGTTGGCGATCTTCACCTTGAAGAACCAGCCCTTGCCGGCCGGGTCGTCGTTGACGGTGGCAGGCGCACCCTCGAGGTCAGGATTGGCCGCGGTCACCTCGCCGGAGACCGGCGAATAGATGTCGGAAGCCGCCTTGACGCTCTCGACCACGGCGGCGCTGTCGCCCTTCTTGACGGCCTTGCCGGCGGTGGGAAGCTCGACGAAGACCACGTCGCCGAGCTGTTCCTGGGCGTAGTGGGAGATGCCGACGGTGCCGGTGTCGCCGTCGATGCGGATATATTCGTGGTCTTTGGTGTATTTGACGGTGGCCATGACGGGTCCCCTGAAGGCTTGTCGTTGAAGTCTCAGCCGCGGAAATAGCGGTGCGGCGCGAAAGGCATGGTGACGACCTTCGCCGGCAGGTCCTTGCCGCGCACCTCGAGCAGGACCGGTGTTCCCGGCTCGGCGAAGCGGCGGTTGACATAGCCCATGGCGAGCGGGCCGTTGATCGACGGGCCAAAGCCGCCGGAGGTGACGGTGCCGATCGGCTGGCCGTCTACGGACTTTACCACCGTACCCTCGCGGGCGGGGGCGCGGCCGTCGGGCAGGATGCCCACCCGGAGGCGTGGCGCGCCGTCGGCGAGGTCCTTCTGGACGCGCGCGGCGCCCAGGAAGCCGCCCTCGATGCGCCGGCGCTTCTGGATCGACCAGGTGAGGCCTGCCTCGACCGGCGAGGTCGAGGTGTCGATGTCATGTCCATAAAGGCAGAGGCCTGCCTCGAGCCGGAGCGAGTCGCGGGCGCCAAGTCCGATCGGCTTGACTCGTGCATCCGCCAGCAGCTTGCGTGTCAGGGTGACGGCATCGGCGCTCTTCACCGAGATCTCGACGCCGTCCTCGCCGGTGTAGCCGGTGCGCGAGACATGGGCCCAGATGCCGTCGATGGCGAGGTCGAGCGAGGTCATGAACTTGAGGCTGGCCAGATCCGGCGCGAGCGTCGCGACGGCCGCCACCGCCTCCGGCCCCTGCACCGCGATCAGAGATCGGAAGAGCACACG
>JAIEPJ010000168.1 GCA_019749835.1 Phreatobacter sp.
GCTTGACGCGGGTGCGGATCTTCTTCTCGACCTGCAGCACCGAGATCTCGCTCTCCATCAGGCCGAGCGCCTTCTCCAGCCGCTTGGCGACGTCGATCGTCTCCAGCACCGCCTGCTTGTCGGAAATCTTGACGGCGAGGTGCGAGGCGACGGTGTCGGCGAGCTTGGAGGGCTCGTCGATCTGGCTGACCACCGAGACGATCTCCGGAGAGACCTTCTTGTTCAGCTTCACATAGCCCTCGAACTCGGTGATCACCGAGCGCGCCAGCGCCTGGACCTGGACCTTGTCGCCGATCTCGTCGGCGATAACCCCGGCCTCGGCCTCGTAGAACTCCTCGCGGCCGGAATAGGCGCCGATGCGGGCGCGCGAGACGCCCTCCACCAGCACCTTCACGGTGCCGTCGGGCAGCTTCAGGAGCTGCAGGACGGAGGCCAGCGTGCCGATCTCGTAGATGGACTCGGGCTCCGGATCATCGTCCTGCGCCTTCATCTGCGTGGCCAGCAGGATATGAGTCTCGGCGCGCATCACCTCCTCGAGGGCGCGAATCGATTTCTCGCGGCCGACGAAGAGCGGCACGATCATGTGGGGGAAGACCACGATGTCGCGCAGCGGCAGGACCGGGAAGGTCTTGACCTCGCCGGGGTTGAGGGGCGGACGCTTCTTGGCATCGCTCATGGTTCACTCGTCCTTTCCTCGACACGCCGCGAAGCGGCCCTCACGGGCCCGCGCCGACGGCGGCGCTCGGATGATTCCTGGCAGGGTGACGCGGCATTACGCTTTTGTCGCGCGGGGACGGCGGCGGGATTGAGGCCGGCCCGGAAGCTCTGCGGCTTCCTCGGAGGTCTCGAGGCGCTTGGCCGACCTCGGGCACAAATCCCTGCCCGGGGGTCTGTCGGTAATCATTAGGTGGCGCTGCACACCCCGGGTGTCAAGGCGACGAAAGGCCGGAGAGCGAAGCCATTTCAAACGCTGGGGGAAAGCACGATACCACAGGCCGTCGCCCTGTCCCTGAACGACAAAGGGCGGGCCCCTAGACCCGCCCTCGCCGACGATACCGGAGCGGGAATCAGGCGCTCTGCGCCTTCTCCTTTTCCGCATAGATGTAGAGCGGGCGGGCCTTGCCCTGCACGACCTCGTCCGAGATCACCACCTCCTCGACGCCTTCAAGACCGGGCAGGTCGTACATCGTGTCGAGCAGGATGCTCTCCATGATGGACCTGAGGCCGCGGGCGCCGGTCTTGCGCTCGATGGCCTTGCGCGAGACCGCGCCGAGCGCGTCCTCGTGGAAGGTGAGGTCGACATTCTCCATCTCGAAGAGGCGCTGGTACTGCTTGACCAGCGCGTTCTTCGGCTCGGTGAGGATCTTCTTGAGGGCGGCCTCGTCCAGGTCCTCGAGCGTCGCCAGGACCGGCAGACGACCGACGAACTCGGGGATCAGGCCATATTTCAGCAGGTCCTCGGGCTCGACCGACCGGAAGATCTCGCCGGTACGCCGCTCTTCCGGCGCGCGCACGGTGGCGCCGAAGCCGATCGACGAGCCCTGCCCCTTGGTCGAGATGATCTTCTCGAGCCCGGCGAAGGCGCCGCCGCAGATGAACAGGATGTTGGAGGTGTCGACCTGCAGGAACTCCTGCTGGGGATGCTTGCGCCCGCCCTGCGGCGGCACGGAGGCGACGGTGCCCTCCATGATCTTCAAGAGCGCCTGCTGCACGCCCTCGCCCGACACGTCGCGGGTGATCGACGGGTTGTCGGACTTGCGCGAGATCTTGTCGATCTCGTCGATATAGACGATGCCGCGCTGCGCCCGCTCGACATTGTAGTCGGAGGCCTGCAGCAGCTTCAGGATGATGTTCTCGACGTCCTCGCCGACATAGCCGGCCTCGGTGAGCGTCGTCGCATCGGCCATGGTGAAGGGCACGTCGAGAATGCGTGCTAGGGTCTGGGCGAGCAGCGTCTTGCCCGAACCGGTCGGCCCGATCAGCAGGATGTTCGACTTCGACAGCTCGACGTCGTTGTGCTTGGTCGCGTGATTGAGGCGCTTGTAATGGTTGTGGACCGCCACGGACAGGACGCGCTTGGCGTGGAACTGGCCGATGACGTAATCGTCCAGGACCTTGCAGATCTCCTTCGGCGTCGGAATGCCATCCTTGGACTTGACCAGCGAGGACTTCGATTCCTCGCGGATGATGTCCATGCAGAGCTCGACGCACTCGTCGCAGATGAACACGGTCGGCCCGGCGATCAGCTTGCGGACCTCGTGCTGGCTCTTGCCGCAGAAGGAACAGTAAAGGGTGTTCTTCGCGTCGCTGCCGGCCTTGCTCATCATCTCTCTCCAACGCAACCCGTCACCCATGGGATCAGGATCGTCTGACGCGAGACCCCATCAGGTCTCTCGGTGCCTCGGCCCCCCGGTGCGCCGATTGGCCCAGTAGCCAACCATGGTGCGCACCGCGGGATCAAGAAAGGATTAACGCTATTTCGTCACATACGGTTCATCTAGGGACCGCAGGCGCTTTCGGATCAGTCTATGCAAAGGGCGGACCGCCCGTGGTGACCCAAAAGTGACACCGGGGGGATGCCGGCACCCGACATCCCGTCCGCCCGTGGCACATCGTCAGGCCTTGGCGGGCTCGGCTTCCTCGGCCCGCTCCTCGATGACCTTGTCGATGAGGCCGAACTCCTGCGCCTTCTGCGCCGACATGAAATTGTCGCGCTCGAGGGCTTCCTCGATCTCCTTCAGCGTCCGGCCCGTGTGCTTCACATAGACCTCGTTGAGGCGTCGCTTCAGTTCCTTGACCTCTTCGGCATGGATCAGGATGTCGGTCACCTGGCCGCGATAGCCGCCCGAGGGCTGGTGGACCATGATGCGCGAATGCGGCAGGGCGAAGCGCTGGCCCTTGGCGCCGGCGGTCAGCAGGAGCGAGCCCATCGAGGCGGCCTGGCCCATGCACAGCGTGGTGACGGCCGGCTTGATGAACTGCATCGTGTCGTAGATCGACATGCCCGCCGTGACGACGCCGCCCGGCGAGTTGATATACATGTTGATCTCCTTCTTCGGGTTCTCCGCCTCGAGGAACAGGAGCTGGGCGACGATCAGCGTCGCCATGCCGTCCTCGACCGGGCCCGACAGGAAGATGATCCGCTCCTTCAGGAGTCGGGAATAGATGTCGTAGGACCGCTCGCCGCGGTTGGTCTGCTCGACCACCATCGGCACCAGGTAGTTCATCAGCGTGTCGTGCGGGTCTCTCATCGTCTTCGGTCCTTCGGGGTCGCGATTCGGACGGATCATGGTCCGAATCTCTTTGACGCCATCCTAACGGCAATGCGCATCCGCGGTGAATCCACGCGGTTGCCGGAAAAAGAGAAGGGCCGCACGCGGCGGCCCTTCCCTCACAAGGAATTGTCCGGTCGCAGCGCCCTTCAGGCGGCTTCCTCGTCGTCGTTGTCCTTGAACAGCTCATCCTTGGAGACGGGCTTCTCGGTCACGTCGGCGAGTTCGAGAATGTAGTCCACGACCTTCTCCTCGAAGATCGGAGCGCGGAGCGAGGCCAGCGCCTGGGGGGTCTTGCGGTAATAGTCCCAGACCTGCTGCTCCTGACCGGGGAACTGGCGCGCCCGCTCGACCACGGCGCGCGACACTTCCTCGTCGCTGACCTTGATCTGGGCCTTCTCGCCGATTTCCGCAAGGACGAGGCCGAGACGGACGCGGCGCTCGGCGATGGCGCGGTATTCGGCACGCGCCTTTTCCTCGGTCGTCTCTTCGTCCGTGAAGGTCTTGCCGCGGGATTCGAGATCCTGGCTGACCTGGCGCCAGACGCTCTCGAACTCCTGGTCGACCAGCGTCTGCGGCAGGTCGAAGGCATGCTTCTCGTCGAGGGCGTCGAGCAGCGAGCGCTTGACCTTGCGGCGCGAGGCGCCGGCATATTCGCTCTTCAGGCGGTCGGTGACGGCCGCCTTCAGCTTGGCGAGATCCTCGAAGCCCACCATCTTGGCGAATTCCTCGTCGATGGCGCGCTCGCCCGGCTTCTCGATCGCCTTCACCGTGACGGCGAATTCGGCATCCTTGCCGGCGAGGTTTTCCGCCATGTAGTTCGACGGGAACTTGACCTTCACGACCCTGTCCTCACCGGCCTTGACGCCGACGAGCTGGTCCTCGAAACCCGGAATGAAGGAGTTGGAGCCGAGCTCCAGCTGGATGTCCTCGGCCGTGCCGCCCTCGAACTTCTCGCCGTCGATCGTGCCGACGAAGCCGATGGTCAGACGGTCGCCGCTCTCGGCGGCGGAGCCAGCGGCCTTCGCCTCGAACGGCCGGTTCTGCTTGGCCATGGTCTCCAGCATGGCCTGAACGTCGGCTTCGGCCGGCTCCACGACCGGCTTCTCGACCTTGATGCCCTTGAAGTCGGCAAGCTGGATCGTCGGCAGCACCTCGAAGGCCACCGTGTAGTCGAGGTCGGCGGTGCCGTCGAACACGGCCTTCGCGTCGGCCTCTGCCTCGGGCAGCTTCACCGAGGGCTCCTGGGCGAGCTTGAAACCGTTGTCGGTCACGATCTTCTGGTTGGCTTCGCCGACCAGAGCCTCGATGGTCTCGGCCAGCACGGCGCGGCCATAGAGCTTCTTCAGATGGGCGGTCGGCACCTTGCCGGGGCGGAAGCCGTTGATATTGACGCGGCCCTTGAGGTCGTCGAGGCGGGCATCGGCGCGGGCGGCAAGGTCGGTCACAGGAACCACCACGCGGAATTCGCGCTTCAGACCTTCGGACAGGGTGGCGGTCACCTGCATGGCTTCGTTTCTTTCGTGTTCGTGATCGGCGCGGCCGGCAGGATGGTGCGGGCGGAGGGACTTGAACCCCCACGACTTTCGCCACGGGAACCTAAATCCCGCGTGTCTACCAATTCCACCACGCCCGCCGAGGGCCGCTCGAAATAGCTTCTCG
>JAIEPJ010000290.1 GCA_019749835.1 Phreatobacter sp.
GAGACGCATCCCGGTGTCGTGAAAGTCGGGCTCACGCCCACGACCTGGCGCATTCTTTTCCAGTCGCTGGTGAAGCAGGAAAGCGGGTTCTCCAACGCGGCGATCAGCCCGGTCGGGGCCATGGGCTTTTGCCAGTTGATGCCCGGCACTGCCGCCGATCTCGGTGTTGATCCGACCGACCCGCTGCAGAACCTCGATGGTGGCGCACGCTATCTCGCGACCCAGCTCAACAGCTTCGGCCGGGTCGACTTCGCGCTCGCGGCCTATAACGCCGGACCGGGCAACGTCCAGAAATACGGCGGCATCCCACCCTTCGAGGAAACCCAGAATTACGTCCGCCGGATCTCGGGCTACTACGACGCCTACCTCTCGGTGATCACCGGCGCGGACGTAACGGGCACGCTGGCGGGGGTGGAGGGCGCCAGTGCCGAGTGGGGCAACATGTCCTCGGCCTTCATCGGCTATTCCGGCCAGCAGTCGGGGCAGATCGAGGCGGCGATGGCCCGGATCAAGGGGTTTCTTGAAGAGGCCAAGCCCCAGACCCCGAAAGAAGCGGTCGACCAGAACACCTATATGCTTGCCGAACGCGCGCGCCTCATGGCCCTGACGCTGCGGCTGCGCGCGGGTGCCGTCAAGGTTGAAGCCGCGCGTGGGCTCTCGGACGCCGCGCAATCCCTGCAATACACCACCTTCTGGGAGTACACTCCATGAGACCTTTCGTCCTTCGAATGAGGGCGCGTCTCGCGCTCGCCGTCTGTGCGTCGCTTCTGGCATCACCTCTTCTGGCTCAAGGCGTGCCTGTCATCGACGGCACCAACCTCGCCAAGAACATCGAGCAGCTTCAGGCGGCACTGCGCGATGCCGAGAACCAGATCGCGCAGATCGAAGAGTTGAAAAAGCAGGTCGAGACCGGTCTCAAGCAGCTGACCAACCTCGAAGGCATCCTCGGGTCGATCTCGGGCCTGAACGAGATCGCAAGCCTTTACAATTCGGTGGAGGACCTGCGCTCGCGGGCGGCCAAGATCACCGATCTTTCCGGCTTTCAGGACGCACTCACCATCGGGGATTTCGATGGGCTCCTGGACAGCCTTCTCGATGGCGATGTGACCATGGGCGACAAGATGGCCGCCGAATACATGCGCGAAACGCTGGAAGGCGCCGGGCTGACCTCGGAAACCCTTGCTGGGTTGTCCTCCTCCGCCAATCCGCAGGACAAGCTCATCGCGACGACCGCGGCCACCAGTGCCACGGCCATGGGCGTGGCGCAGCTCTCTTACGAGGAAGCCGCCCAAAGCCTCGCGCGGATCGACGGCCTTGTCGATGAGATCGCCAAACAGGAAGGCCTGAAGGAAAGCATCGACCTCAACACACGGATGGCCGCCGAGACCAACTACATGCTCGGCCAGATGTGGCGGCTGAATGCGGCTGCAGGGCTCGCTGCGGGTCAGACGGGCGTGAACTGGGCTGCGGAACAGGCCAAGGAAAAAAGCTTCTTCGACTACTCGGGGGCCGAATGATGCGGCGGTCGTTTCATCAGGTCGCTGCGGTTGTTGCCCTCGTCTGCATTGCCAACTTCGCCGCAGCGGAAGATCTCGCCTCTTTCAGCGACGTTCAGCTGATCGAAGAAACCCGGAAAGCGGTAGTGGCGCAGGATGCGGAGGCAGCGCTGGAACTCCTGACCGAAATGCAGCGTCGCGGGACCGGGATCTTTGCCGGCGCAGACAGGCCTGCCTGTGAAGAGGTGATCGATCTGCCCAATGGGATCACCGACTGGAAGTTCCGTTCTGTGGCTCGGCAGGCCTATTTCCGCGTGGCGATGTCGCGGCGGCTCAAGGACGGTTCCTGCGCTTGCCTCTTCGACGGCTTCAGCTTCGACACTTTCGTAGAGACTGCGTTGGGCAAGTCGACGGCGGAACTGAAAGATGCAGACCGTCCAGCACTGGAACGCATCCGCGATGAAGATCGGCGCGCGACCGAAGAGCGGTTTCGCGAGCTCGAGCAAAGCTGTCGGGCCAAGTGATCCATGGCCATAATCGCCGACATTCTGACCCAGGTTGATGCCGCCGCAACAGCGGTTGGTGCCACGGCATTTGATGCCGTGGCCGCCCAGATCGTGCCGGTCTTCCGGGTCGGGTCGGTCCTAGTGGTGGCTCTGGTCGGGATCAACCTGATGGCACAAGCAGTGCCAATGACACTGCGCAACGGGCTCGGTCTGATGGTGCGGATCGCGGTTGCCTCAGCCTTTTTGTCGTCCTGGACCAACTTCAATGCGGTTTACGGCGTTCTGACCAATGCCCCGAGCGAAATCGGCGCGGTGGTGATGAACGCGTTTGGAGACGGATCAGGCAATCTCTACGAGGGTCTGGATGCCCTCTATCTGCAAGCCCTCGATGTGGGTCAGGCGATCAGCCAGAATGGCAGCTATATTACCGGTGCGCTCGCGGGCCTCCTGATGTTTCTTGTCGCAGCGCTAATGGCGACAGTTTCGATCATAGTGATTTCGGCAGCGAAGATCATGATCGGCGTCCTCGTGATCTTCGCACCCGTCGCGATTGCCTGCACACTTTTCAAGGTGACCGCCCCGCTCTTTGACCGGTGGGTGAACCTCGCCCTCGGCTTCGCTCTTTATCCAATGCTGACGTCCGGCATGGCGGCCTTCACGATCTATATCGCAGAGGACCTGACCCCGGCCTCCCTCGCCTCGGTCGAAACCATCGGCGATGTCCTGAGCTTCGTGGTCGTCATGATGCTCGGCACCGGCCTCATGGCCATGGTGCCGACGATCGCGCAGTCCCTCGCGTCGACCGCGACCGGTCTTGGCAGCGTCGCAGCCTCGACGTTCCGTACCGCCGACAGCGTCAAGGGTTACGGACGCACCGGCATCGCGTCCGGGATCGGCGCAGGGCGAGGAGCGGCTGGGTTGGATGTCGGCGGCCGCCGACCATCGGACGCACGTCTAAACGGAAATACCGCCGGACAGATCGGGCGGTCCGCCGTTCAAACCGCGATGCGGCTCGCCAGCCGGACACCGGACAAGAGCTGATGCCCCAGAATTCGAGAAGTGGAGGACCGCCCATGGAGGCGCATGGATTTGATGTCGATCTCGTGCTGGAGCCCCGCCTCTCGGCCCGGCGCGCCTGGATTGTCGCGAGTGCCGCAGGCGGGTTGAGCCTGATCCTTGCAACCGCGCTGGTCCTCGTCCTGCCCTTGCGGGAAACCCAGGTCTTCACCGTCCTCGTAGATCGGCAGACGGGTGACGCCGAAAACATCCTGCAGGTCGCCCCGACCGGGATCGAGGACCAGGAAGCGCTGAAGCAAAGCCTCCTCGTGGCTTACGTCTCAGATCGCGAAGGCTATTTCCTCGCAGGGATTCAAGCCCGGCTCGAGAGCGTCCAGCGCCGCTCCACAGGGGGTGCAGAGGAAAGTCTGCGGCTTCTCTGGTCGAAAGGCGGCGGCAACACGGCCTATCCGCCCGATGTCTATGGGTCCGGTGCGGAAGTCACGGTGACCGTGCGCCGGATCACATTCCTTTCGCCGAACGTCGCCCAGATCCGTTTCCTGAAAACCCTGCGTAAGACAAAACAGGAGCCGGTGACACAGCCCTTTGTGGCCACGGTCGAGTTTGCCTTCGAGCCGAAGACCGAACGCTCCCTCGCCCATGTCTGGGAAAACCCGCTCGGCTTTACCGTCTCGGCCTACCGCGTCGACGCCGAAACCCTGGAGACGAATCCATGAGCCGTTCTCTTCTCCTTCCGGGACTTGCCTTCGCCTGCGCCCTCGGCATCGCGAGTGCCGCTTCTGCCGAAATCGCCCCCGCCTCGATGGGCGCGGATGCCCGTGTCCGGTCGGTCCTCTACAACCCCGTCGATGTCATCCGGCTCGACACACATTTGCGTGTGAACACCGCCATCGAACTGGGTGTTGGCGAGCGGATCGACTCGGTCCTTCTTGGCGACAGCGAGGCCTTCGAGGTCGAGGTGCTCTCGAACCGCACTACGGTTTCCGTGAAACCCCTGATCGCCGGGGCCGAGACCAACATGACGATCTATACCGGGCGGCGCACGATCTCGCTGTCGATCAGTGAGGGCATGTCTCGTAACCCGACCTATCGGCTCGTCCTGCGCTATCCTGAGACGGGCACAAGCCGGACCGCCCGCAGCACGGTGGCCGCAGGTTCGCGCGACATCGGCTATGCCTGGTCGGGCGACGAGACCCTGAAACCCGTTCATATCTGGAACGATGGGCAAGCGACGTACTTCGCCTTCGCCCCAGGCCTCCGGCCGTCGATCTTCGGTGTGGATGCGACGGGCCGCGAAGTGACGCTGAACTCCGGCACGCGCGGCAGCATCGTCCGCGTCTCGGGCCTGCGCTCCGCCTATTCGATCCGGATCGGGACGCAGGTTCTGTGCATCGAGCGGGTAGATGGGGGCATGACCACCGATCCGGCCCTGCTCGCCAAGCTTCAGGGATGGGAGTTCTGACATGGCGCAACCGGAAATGACCGATCCGCAGAAGGGCGCAGAGACGGACTACAAGATCGAGCGACCCAAGCCGAAGATGACCCGGCAGCAGCGACTTGGCATGGGCGCACTCTTGGCCGGGGCCAGCCTTGCCGCGCTCTGGACGGTCTGGCCTTCCAGCCGCACAATCCCCGATGTGGAAACCTCCGCCGTCGAGGAATTCCAGGATCAGGCTGGAGGCTCGCCTTTCGGGGCGATTGAGCCAGGACCGGAGGCGAAGCCCACCGGGGATGGGTTCTCCGACATCGAAGGGGAACTGGCTTCTCAGCGCGAAGACCTAGAAGCGCGGAACGCCACACTCCAGTCCGAGGTCGAACGGCTACAACGCGAACTGGGTGATCTTGCCGACAGGGCCGATGCCGAGAAGGATCAGACCGCCAAGGAACTGGCGCTAGCCCTCGAAGAAGCACAGTCGCAGAACCTCGCTCTGATGGAGGACATGCGGCGGCAGTTCGATCAGGAGATCGCCGTCCTGAAGGCAAGCGCCGACACTGC
>JAIEPJ010000171.1 GCA_019749835.1 Phreatobacter sp.
GTGGCACCGGAGAGCATCGCCGCACTCGCCCATCTGCTCGACCCCGGGACCGGCGAGGCGGATTGCCGCCGCACGCTGGTGGTCGCCACCCGGGATGGCCTCGCCGCATCCGGAGTCGCCCTCGCCCTTGGGCGGGAATTGGCGGCCGCCGGCCGCCGCGTGGTGATGATCGATCTCGACGGCGACGATGCCTTCCTGTCCACCGTGGCGGGGTTCCAGGTTGCCGGCCTCTCGGATTTCGCCGCCGGACGCGCCGGCTTCGGCGACATCATCCATACCGATCCGCAATCGCCGGCCCATATCGTGCCGGCCGGCACGATGGGCGCCCCCGCCGCCGACATGGCGGCCTTCGCCGTCGAGGCCCTGGCGCACGGCTATGACGCGATCGTGCTGTCGGGCGGCATCCTGCCCGCCGCTGCGGCCGCTTTCGATGACCTCGTCGCTCTGGCGGGCGATGCGGTGGTGGTCAGTGAAGGCGAAGCCGGCGATCCCCTTGTCCAGAGTGCCTATGAGCGGCTCACGGGTGCGGGGCTTCGACCGGTCGTGGTGATGCTCGCCACCGACGACGAGATGGCAGCCGCCTGAGTCAGGCCGCCCTGTCCCGGGCAGCCGGTCTGGCGCGCAGGCGGCGCAGTTTTCCGACCAGGGACCACAGGAACGGCGACTGCTTGACCCGTCGCTTGGCATGACCCAGCGCTCCCAGCGCCGCCGCCAGGGCGGCCCCCTTGGCGGTCGTGGCAATCGCCTGATCGAAGAGCGGGTCGATGCCATCGCAGATATGCGACTTGTAGTCGGCCTCGCCGGCCCCGAGGTCGAAAACCGCGAGGCCGCGGGCGCAGCAGTCGCGGATCAGATGGTGGAGCAGCAATTCGCCCGGGCTGTCCTTCTGCATCGGTCCGGGGATCATGGCATTGAACATGCCGGAATAGCGCCCCTGGGCGATGGTGCCGGCGAAGAGTGCCACCGGCTCGTCGCCGACCATGAGGGCGCTGAGTTCGAGGGCCGGAGCCTCGCCCGACGCGGCGTCGATGATGAAGTCGCGCATGCCGCTGACAGCGAAGACATTGGCGATGCCGAGTTCGGCGAACCGCGTCGCCTTGTAGGCGAGGAACGTGTCGGTGAACCGGACGATGGCGGCGGCCTCGCGCACCACGACGAAGGACAGCGGGCCCGTCTCGGCGAGCGAGCGTTCCTTGCGGCGCAGCTTGCGGCGAGATGACGAGGAGACGACCCGGTCGAGCACCGCATCGCCATCGGGGCCGAGCGCCAGATGATAGCCGAAGGACGGGGAGGGGCGGTGCGGCAGAAGCGCGAAGGGATTGGCGTGCCCGCCCCAGGAGAGCGGCTGGTTGGTGAGCGCGAAGAGATCGATCGGCACGGGCGACTGCCGGGCGATCTGGCGCAGCGCCGCCATCAGGCCATCCGCCGTCAGGCTGGCAGCGAAGGACGGTCGCCACAGGCCCAAGCCGAAATTCGAATGCTTGCCGCCGATGAACGTGGCGGTGGCCACGCCCGCCCGGCGCCTGACGACGAAGGGCAGCAGGGCCTGAGGCTGGCCGGCTGCATCGTCCAGAACCGCCAGACAAGGGACCTCGCCATGGCCGAGATGGCGCAGGAACGCCTCCTGCCAGCCGAGACGCTGGTAGCCGCTGTGCGGAACCTCGGTCTCAAGGGCGCGCCAGTCGGCGCGAACCGCGTCGAAATTGTCGAAGACCCGCACGCCAACCGCGCAAGACGACGTCTGCAGGCCGGCCGGCGGCGCGGGCTGGGGCGACATCGTCTCGGCGATGGAAGTCATCTGGGGCGCCTCGGTCGGAGACGGGAGGTTGTCAAAGAAGTCTCAAGAAATGGTTGGCACTCTGGCCTCCGTGATTTTGCGCATGGAATGCAGGGTCGAGGGGGAGCCAAGGCATGAGCGGCCTGCGGATGAACGTCTTCAAGGCCGGCCTGGAAGCGCTCTACCTCACCAGCGCCCACCGCCTGATGCGCCCCTATGTCGGCGGCGTCGGCGCCATCCTCATGCTGCATCACGTGCGTCCGGCACGGCAGCAGGAATTCGCCCCCAACGCGCTCCTCGAGATCACGCCCGACTATCTCGAGGGCGTTGTCGAGCGGGTGCGCGCCGGTGGCTTCGACATCGTCACCCTGGACGAGGCCCATGACCGGCTGGCTGCGGGCGAGGAGGGCCGGCCCTTCGTCGCCTTCACCTTCGATGACGGCTATCGCGACAATGCTGAATTCGCCTATCCGATCCTGAAGAAGCACGGCGTCCCCTTCACCATCTATCTGCCCACCTCCTTCATGGACCATAAGGGCGAGCTCTGGTGGCTGGTGCTCGAGCATACTGTCCGCACCCAGCGGGCCGTTACCGCGTCGATCGCCGGCCAGACCGTGCATTTCGACTGTTCCAACGCCCAGCTCAAGCGCGAGGCTTTCGGCGAAATCTACTGGTGGCTGCGTTCGCTGCCCGAGACCGAACTGCGCGCCTATGTCCGCGACCTGTCGGCGCGCCACGGCATCGACTTCCGCGATATCTGCCGGGACCTGTGCATGACCTGGGATGAGGTGAGGGCGCTCGGCTCCGATCCGCTCGTCACCTTCGGCGCCCACACGATCGACCACCTGATGCTCGCGAAGTTCCCGGAAGAGACGGTGCGCCGGGAAATGGCCGCCTCGCGCGAGCGCATCGAGGCCGAGCTCGGCCGCAAGATCGATCATTTCGCCTATCCCGTCGGGGATCCGACCTCCGCGGGTCCGCGCGAATTCGCCATGGCCCGCGACCTCGGCTTCAAGACTGCCGTGACGACCCGCCCCGGTCTGCTCTTCCCCGAGCACCGCGACCACCTGACCGCCCTGCCACGCGTCTCGCTGAACGGGTATTTCCAGTCGCTGCGCTATGTCGACGTTCTGCTGTCGGGCGCCGCCTTCGCCGTTTTCAACAGGTTTCGGCGGGTCAATGCGGCGTGAAGCGCCGGGCCCCGGAAATTCCGCCGCGCCCCCGTCGCGAGAAGGCCTGAATCAGATAGTTTGTGTGGGCTGACCCGCGCCCTGCGGTTCAACCCCATGATTGGTCGATGTCAGAAGCCACCGGAACACGTCCCTTTTCCGCTTTCGAATGGATGCTCTCGCTGCGCTACCTCCGGGCGCGCCGCAAGGAGGGCTTCATCTCGGTCATCGCCGGATTCTCCTTCATCGGCATCATGCTGGGCGTCGCGACGCTCATCATCGTCATGGCGGTGATGAACGGCTTCCGGAAGGAACTGCTCGGCAAGATCCTCGGCGTCCAGGGCCACATGGTGCTCCAGCCCATCGACACGCCGCTGACCGACTATGTCGAGGTTGCCCAGCGCCTCATGCGGATTCAGGGCGTGCGGTTGGCGGCCCCGGTCATCGAGGGTCAGGCGCTGGCCTCCTCCGCCTTCAATGCCGGCGGCGCCATCGTGCGCGGGATGCGGGCCGAGGATCTGCGCCGGCTGCCGCTGATCTCGACCAATATCAAGCAGGGCGGGCTGGAGGATTTCGACACGACCGAGGGCGTGATGGTGGGCCAGAGGCTCGCCAACCAGCTCTCGCTCCGGCTCGGCGACAGCCTCACCCTCGTCTCGCCAAAGGGCTCATCCACCCCCATGGGCATGACGCCGCGGATCAAGGCCTATCCGATCGTCGCGATCTTCGAGGTGGGCATGACGGAATATGATTCCGCGTTCGTGTTCATGCCTTTCACCGAGGCGCA
This sequence comes from Phreatobacter sp., assembly GCA_019749835.1. Lineage (GTDB taxonomy): Bacteria > Pseudomonadota > Alphaproteobacteria > Rhizobiales > Phreatobacteraceae > Phreatobacter. Next base: position 3,734 of record JAIEPJ010000171.1, read on the forward strand.
GGCCTATTTCAACCGCGACGGCGACGCCTCCTCGATCGAGGTCTATACCGACAATGCCGACCGCATCGAGGAATACCGGCGACGCGTCTCCGAAGGCGTCGAGCGGCCGGTCTTCATCGTCGACTGGCGCCAACGCAACGCCACCTTCTTCTCGGCGCTGCAGGTCGAGCGCAACGTCATGTTCATGATCCTGACGCTGATCGTCTTCGTCGCTGCGCTCAACATCATCTCCGGCCTGATCATGCTGGTGAAGGACAAGGGCCGCGACATCGCGATCCTCAGGACCATGGGGGCGACGCGCGGCGCGGTCATGCGCATCTTCCTGATCACCGGCGCTTCCATCGGCGTCGTCGGCACCATCGCCGGCTTCGTCCTCGGCGTCGTCGTCTGCCTCAACATCGAGAAGATCCAGGAATTCGTCTCCTGGATGACCGGAACGACCCTGTGGGACCCGACCGTGCGCTTCCTCACCCAGATCCCGGCGGACATGTCGACGGGCGAGACCCTGACCGTGCTCGTCATGGCGCTGGTTCTGTCGCTGCTCGCCACCCTCTACCCGTCCTGGCGGGCGGCCAAGCTCGATCCGGTCGAGGCGCTGCGCTATGAGTGATGTCGTGACCTGCGAAGCCCCGGGCGCCGCCACCGCCGGCGAGGAAGCCCCCGTCCTGTGGATGGAGAAGGTCGAACGCCGCTATGCCGAGGCCGGCGCGCCGCTTGAGATCCTCAAGGGCGCCGATTTCGCCATCTGGCCTGGCGAGACCGTGGCGCTCATCGCCCCCTCCGGCACCGGTAAATCGACCTTGCTGCACCTCGCTGGCCTGCTCGAGGCCCCGGATGGCGGCGAGGTCTATATCAGCGGGCGCGCGACCTCGAAGCTCGCCGACAAGGACCGTACCCGCATCCGCCGCCTGGAGATCGGCTTCGTCTACCAGTTCCACCATCTCCTGCCGGAATTCTCGGCGCTGGAGAACGTCATCCTGCCGCAGATGATCCGCGGGCTCTCCTACAAGGAAGCCAAGGCCCGTGCGAGCGAGCTGCTGACCTATCTCGGACTCGGCGAGCGCCAGACGCACCGTCCCGCCGAAATGTCCGGCGGCGAGCAGCAGCGCGTCGCCATCGCTCGTGCGGTGGCCAATGCGCCGCGGCTCCTGCTGGCGGACGAGCCGACCGGCAATCTCGACCCGAAGACCGCCGACCACGTCTTCTCGGCGCTCGGGCAACTGGTGCGCGCCTCACGCCTCGCCGCCGTTGTCGCCACCCACAATATGGACCTCGCGGGCCGCATGGGCCG
>JAIEPJ010000177.1 GCA_019749835.1 Phreatobacter sp.
AGCGCCTGCTGGCGCACCTCGCTGACGATGGCGCTGGCCTTGTGGGCCTGGCCGGCGATCTCGCGGATCGAGACGCCCAGTTCCTCGGAAGCGGCGGCGATGGTCTGGGTGTTGCCATTGGCTTCGGTCGAAGCGGAACTGGCGAGAGTCGCCTGATCGAGCGTCGTCGCGGCGACGCGGGAAAGGACCATCGCGGCCGAGCGCATGGACGTGGTGCCGCTGGACAGGTTGGTGATGACGCTGGAAACCTCGCCTTTGAACTGCTCGACGAGCATTTCCATATTGGTCCGACGGGCCATGTCGCGATCGCGCTGGCGGCGCGCCTGGATTTCCAGCCGCTCGCGCCGGATGGCACCGTCACGGAAGACACCGACGGCCCGCGACATCAGGCCGATCTCGTCGCCGCGATCGAGCCCGGCGAGGGTGATGTCATGCTTGCCGCGTGCAAGATCCCCCATGTCGGACACCAGGGCGACGATCGGCCGGGTCAGCGTCTGGGCGACGAGATAACCGAGCACCCCGACGGCCATCAGAACGAGGAGGGCGATGATGAGAAGGTTCTGGCGCAGCGCGTTGACGGGCGCCAAGGCCTCGCTTTCGGCCTGCGTGGCCGTGACCGCCCAGCGCAGGTCGCCAAAGGTGAACGGAACCGACGCCACCAGGCTCGCACCATCCCGATAGGTCATGTCGCCGCTGCCAGCCTGTCCGCGCAGGGACTGGCTGATGACGGACGCCTGGACAGCGGTCTTCAGGATGTCGCTGGAACCGGTCGCGGTGAAGCGGGAGTTGGACCGCATCAGCCCGTCCTGTCCGACGATGATCGCATCGCCGGTGGTGCCAAGACCATGGGGAGCGTTCATCACCGCATTGATGCGGTCGACGGGCATCTGATAGGCGAAGACGCCGATCGTCTTGCCGTTCTCGTCGGTGATGGGCGTGGAAATGAACGAGGCCGGAACGTTGTCGGACGGCGCGTAGGCCCGGAAGTCGGTTACGTGAACGGCACCGGGCGCCAAAGCGAGGCCATTCCTGAAGGCGATACCGAGATCGCTGTCGCGCCACTCGCCGGAAACCAGATTGGTCGCGTAGTCACGTTCCTTGAACACGGAATAGACGAGGTTGCCCGCCGTATCGAAGACGAAGACGTCGTAATAGCCGCGCTCGCGCTGGAGGCGATGGAACCAGGGGTGCAGCCGGGCATGGTTGCGGGAATAGGCCGATCCGTCGCCGGCGTCGGTGAGCTCGTCCTTCTTGCCGGTCGGATGAGGATTGGCGTCGATGTACAATTGCTGCAGGCTGGCCGCGACATTCGGACCGAGGTCGCGCCAGGCGGCGGAGAAGCTGCGCACCGCATCGCGCGCCATATCGCTGCCGGCAATCAGCAGAGTGTCTTCCCGGATCGCATTGAAGTAACTCTCGAGTGCCTTCTGGCGTTCGGTTGCAACAGCAACCATCGACTGTTGAATCATCGCGATCGAATTCGTCCGCGCCGCCATGAAAGACGATATGCCCATCACGGCTGCCGTCGTCATCGCGGCAGCGACAACCAGAGCCGGGATCTTCACGCTCAATCGGATACTGGCGAGGTTCATGGAATGGTGCTCTCTATATTTTCTCGACCACCTTATCGAAAACCCTTGAATTTTTTGTAAATCACTGATTCACCCATTTCCTTGCGGCATGCAGAGGATTTAAACTGTTGGTGCATTATTGTTGTGGGGCGTTCCCCGCCGACTGATGTGGCAAAGTTGATGCCGAATGTTCTCGATACCGTCGTAATCGGGTCGCTGGAGTGGTTGCTCAAGGTTGGCGTGGTCCGCAGCGTTCTCGCTGTGACGGCCGTGTCCATAGCGCTGTCTCTGGCGCTCACGGGCCTGCACCTGAGGATCTTCGTGGCGGACCCGGTGCCTTATGAGCAATGGGTCTTCACGGCGATTGCCGTGCCTTCGATCGTCGCACCACTGGTCTCCTCGGCCGTTCTGTCCCTGGCCTATCGGCTCATCGCGGCTCAGGCCGCGCTCGAACTCGCCGTGCGGACCGACCAACTGACCGGTATCGGCAATCGCCGGGCGTTCTTCGATCTCGCTGATCGCGAGCTGGCGCGGTTCGGGCGCGGTGGGCAGGCCTTCAGCGTTCTCATCGTCGATATTGATCACTTCAAGGCACTGAATGACCGCCACGGCCATGGCGCCGGCGACGAAGCGCTCATCGCGATCGCGTCCCTGTGCACGTCGCTTCTCCGGCGTTCCGACCTGTTCTGCCGGTGGGGCGGCGAGGAGTTCATCGCCTTGCTTCCCGACACGGGACCCGGCGATGCCATCACCGCTGCCGAAAAGCTCAGGACGGCCATCGCCGATCTCCCCCTGGCCAGCGGCCATCGGCTGACCAGCAGCATCGGTGTCGCCACCAGCAAGGCGGGCCAGCACAAGCTCGACGACATCATCCGCGAGGCCGACCGCCAGCTCTATCTGGCCAAGGCGCAGGGGCGCGATCGGACGATGCCGCCACCCGCTGTGCTGGCCTCCCGCCCTATCGCCGTTGGCAGCCGTCCAGCAAACGGGGGCAAATGCGCCGGCCATGCCATCGGGCCGGGGGGCTTCCTCGACGGTGGCCTTCCCTCCGTCTAGCTTGACGGCCGCGGCACAGTTGATCCGCAACAAGGCCAGCGCTTCCGACAAGTGGGACGATGGCCATCATGCGCCTGTCCTCCCCCACGCCGCCGCCCGCCGGCAAGCTCGCGCGCGATCTGACTCTCGCACATGCCGTGCTCTACGGCCTCGGCATCACCATCGGCGCCGGCATCTACGTGCTGGTCGGCCTGGCGGCGGGCCGCAGCGGCATGCATGCCCCACTCGCCTTCGTGCTGGCGGCCCTCGTGATGGGATTTTCGGCTGCCACATTCGCCGAACTCGGCACCCGCCTGCCGGTGGCGGCCAGTGAGGCAGCCTATGTCGAGGAAGCCTTCCGGCGACGACGCCTCGCACTGGCTGTCGGTTTGCTCAGCGTCGCGACCTCGGTGGTCTCGGCTGCCACGATCAGTGCAGGCGCTGCGGGCTATATCGCGGTCTTCCTGCCGCTCCCCGGGCCTGTCCTCATCGCCGGGGCGATCCTTGTCATGGGCGCCATCGCCATGCGCGCCACGGTCCAGTCCGTCGGTTTCGCCGGCGCGATGACCATCGTCGAGGTGGCTGGTCTCGCCGTCATCGTCGCGGCGGGACTGACACACCCCGACATCGTCACGCGGCTGCCTGAAATGACCGCTGGCCTCGGCTCCGGTCTGGTCTGGGCCGGGATCGGCTCGACGGCGCTTCTCGCCGTCTTCGCCTTCATCGGGTTCGAGCATCTCGTCAACATTTCCGAGGAGATGAAGGACCAGCGGCGGACCCTGCCGCGGGCGCTGTTCGCAACCCTCGGCCTGACTGCGGTGCTCTATGCGCTGGTCGTCTGGATCGCGGTCGTCGCCGTGCCGCCGCAAGACCTGGCGGCCTCGGGAGCGCCGCTGGCGCTCGTCTTCGAGCGGCTCACCGGCTGGCCCTTCGCGGTCATGAGCGCCGTCGCCGTTGCCGCGACGCTCAACGGTCTGATCGTCAACATGATCATCATCGGCCGGGTGCTCTACGGGCTCGCCGACCGCGGACAATTGCCTGCCATTCTCGCCCGCGTCCACCCCCGCAGCCAAGCCCCGGTGGTGGCGACGGCGGTCGGTGTCGCCCTGATCCTGGTCCTGGCCCTCGCCATTCCGCTCGCCGGGCTCGCGGATCTCGCCTCCAAGGGCACGATCCTGATCTTCGTCATCGTCAATGTCGCGCTCGTCCGCATCAAGCTGCGCGAGAAGCGACCACCGGAGGGCGTCTTCGTCTGTCCGATCTGGGTTCCAGTCTGCGGCGTCCTCGCCAATCTCGGCCTGCTCGCCGCCGATTTCGCCGCGCAACCGTGACCAGGCTTCGCCTCAGCCGAGGGCATTGCGACCGCCATCGGTGGCGATGAATGCGCCGGCTTTCGGCAGGGCCGTCGGACCGGTCTTGGCGACGATGTCCTCGCGCGCTGCCAGGAGGCCCCGGAGGCGCTCCTCCTGCATCGAGAGCATGTCGGCGAGGCGCTCCTCGGTCGCGCTGCCGGCGGCGCTCACAGCACGCTCGCTGATGTCCCGGAGGTCGGCGCGCAGCCGCCCGATCATCTGGTCGATCTCGGCGAGGTGGTAGACTGGTGCGGGTGCCATTTGGGAAGCCTTCTGTCCGGGTGAGGCGGGCCGCGCCACCGCTGTCCCCCCGATGCAGGGCTCCCAAGGGCGGCGCGGCGGGATGCGGGGGATTCGGTGGTGGGCGCTATTGTCTGACGGGGCCCGCGGCAAGATCTGCCAGCGGGTCGGCCGGAGCCGGTTCGGGCGCCGGGAGCCTGGCCGGGCTGATGCCGGGCTTGCGGCCGCGCCGTCGCGGCTTGTCACTCAGCGGGCGCAGCAGCAGCGGCGGTATCGCGAAGGTCCTGTCGCCCAGCCTGCAGAGCGCGTCACCGTTGCCGTCATAGCCGGCCACCTGCATGGGCGCGCCGCCGGAGCGGACCTGGACCCAGTCGCCGGCATCATGGCGCCGCTCCCGCAATGTCGGGGCGATCATGGTCTTCAGCGACGCGTCGCGGGGTTTTCGATTCAAGCTCATGGGAAGACGTCTGCCCTTCATCCGTGTCGGCTGCACTAACCCGGAAGTCCGGGACAAGGGCCTCCTAAGGCCGCATGCCCGGACAACTGCTCGCGTCCTTGGACGTTCCTAAACGCTGTTTTCGCGTGCGAAGGGGCAGCGGAGGCCCCCGCGCGTCCTGCGAACCGGAGGACGTCCTGGCCCCCGATTTCAGGATCATCGATCGCGGGATGTCAGGATGGGCGGCCCTGCCATCCCTCGCTGCGCCAGGCCTGCGAGCGCGCGGCGACATCGTAGGCGCCCTCGTCGAGCAATTGCCGGATGCGGGCGGGATCGCCGGAGCGCATGCGAACCGTCACGACGGTGCCGCCGCGGCGCAGGCCCTCGGCATAGCC
>JAIEPJ010000024.1 GCA_019749835.1 Phreatobacter sp.
AACTGGATCAGCCCGATGTGCCGCTTGCCGGCGCCGCCCCGGATGCTGGGATCGAACGTGCCGCCGGTCTCGTAGGACATCACGGTCGCGTAATCGAGCGGGTCCGCCCCGATGCGCTGCGCCGAAGCGATCAGGGCGTCGCGTCGCGCGTCGGGCATGGCCTACCTCGGAAATGCGAAAGGCCGCCCTTGCGGAGCGGCCCTGCGGGTCCGGCGCGCGAAGCGCCCGACGATGGCTGTTTCGGGCGCTTTGCCCGTCGGGTCAAGTGCGGATCGTGCCGATGTGTGGCGGCCCGGCACTCGCGTGCACCTTCGGGGCGTGATCCATTCCAGCGAAACGCCACTGAGAACGCGATCATGAAGACGTCGGCCGCCTGCATCCTCGTCGCCTTGGCTCTTGGCGCCTGCAACGCTGCGAAGACGCCCGGGCGAGGCGAGATCCTGATGAGCGACCAGGAAGTGATCGCCAAGGACGACGAGATCTGTCGTGGGTACGGTGCCGCTCCCGGAACGCCGGTCTACATCCAGTGTCGGGCGATGCAGGACCAGCGACGCGACGCCTACAAGGAAGCCCGACGCCGGAATTGACCTCGCGCACCTCTCGCTCCCTCAGGTCCGGCAAGTTTCCGTAGCACTGTGCGATCGAGGATTACCCCTCGCCGCTCCCGACATGATAGGATCGGGCATGCCGACCCGCCGCGACGTCTTCCTGTGCTGGCTGCTTTTCACCATCGCCATGGCGGTGGTCGGATGGCTGCTTAGAGCCAGCCTGCCGGGTGCCCTGGCGTGGCTGAACGGAGCGCTCGGCGCCGACACCGTGACGGTAGCCATGGTCGCGGCCTGGTGCGTCGGCGCGTTCTTCGCGTACCGCCCCCTACTTCGCGCGTTCCTCGCGAAGCGGCGCCGCGCCGCCGTTCGCCAGTAGCAGCAGCCGGCGCGTGAAAGCCTCGGCGTTCTTGCTGCCCGGAGGCGATTTCGCCAGCGCGCGCAGGTCCGGCATCGCACGGGGATCGGTCAGGAGCCGCGCCAGGGCTTCGGTGTTGCCCATCATTCGCGCCTGGAGCATGGCGTCGCCCGCGCCGCGCTTGAGACCGACCAGCGCGCCGCCCGCCGCGCCGGAGATCCCGCCAACGCTGGCGCCGGCCGCCGCTCCGGTCGCAACATCCGACACGGCCTGTCCGATCGGCGTCCTCCCGCTCTTCAACTGCGCCTGAATCGCCTGATTGAAGGCCGTGTCCGAGCCTTTGTTCGGCCGGTAGCCCGTCGCCTCGAGCGTGGCGAGGAAGGTATCCATGCCCTGCCAGATCGTCTCGCCTTCGGGCAGCGCGCGGATCGTGGCTTCGAGGTTGTGACGCTGCTGCGTGTTGCCGCGAACCGCCGAGGCGAACCCGGCCCCGCCGTACTGCGACGCGACGCCCTTCGACTGCTGGGTCGCCTCGTTGAAGACGGATTCGAGGTGGATGCGGGCCAGATCGCGCGCGGCCGAGGGGCGGTTCCGGACCAGGGCGCCCATTGCGGTCGCGACCTCAGCCTGACTGCCGGGCTTCGGGTTGGCCGGGAACACGGCACGGATCGCGGCATCCACGTCCGGCTGCTGCGCGATTCGACCGAGCGGCGAGGCCTCGACCCGCACCATGGCGTCGCGGGCCCGCACCACACCTTCGAGGCGGTGGTAGACCTCAGGCATCTGGCCGAGCACGTCGGCCTGGTCGCGCAGCGCCTCGCTCAGCCGGTTCGCATCGACATTGCCGCGCGGGTCGGTCGCACTGTCGAGGATCTTGGTCGCGACGCGCCCCTCGTAGGCCTGCCGCGCGGCCGGGGTCGCGTTCGCAAGGAACTCCCGGGTCGCGGAGGCGCCCTGCAGGTTCGCCGGGACTTGTTCCGACGGCGTGGCCATGCGGCCGGTGGTCGGATCCTGCCGGACCACACGGCCGAGCGGCGTGTTGCCCTCGAAGGGCTCCAGCGGGCGCGAGTTGGCCGCGAAATTGGCGTCCGCCGTGGCGACCTCTGGGACGCCCTTGAGCTGCCCGTCGAGCGCCGAGCGGGCGGCCTGGAGGTCGCGCACCTTGGTGCCGTCGCCGTCCTGGACCGCGAGGCGGATGCTGTTGTCCAGCCGCTCGCGTGCGTGGAGCAGTCCCTCGACGCTCAGATCGGTTTCGCCATCCGGGCCGTGCAGGTCCCGGCGCGCCCGGGTGAGGACGCTGCGCACGTCGCCCTTGGCGCTTCGCAGGTGGGTGTCGAGCGTGTCGAGCGCGGCCTGCGGGTCGACCTGCCCGAACCGGACGTCGGGGATCTGCTCCGTGACCGTGGTCGACTTCACATAGGGGTCCAGCGGGCCCTTCATCGCGCCAACGGTGCGCTCGTAGGCGTCGAGCGGGTCGACGTGCTCGCCACGCATCAGGGCGCCGACCACACGCTCGCGAATGTCGGGATGCACGCCCTTCGGATCAACGCCGACCCGGACGAGATCCTCGTCGAGGCGCCCCTCGGCCAGGGACCGAGCGTTGGCGTACTCGTCCGCCTGCTGGCCTGCACCGGCGCGGCCCTTGGACCGGCCCGCACTGTCGAGCGGGTATGAGGGGAAGCCCCGCTGCTCGTTCTGGAGCTTGCGCAGCAGCTCGGGCCCGATGTCCCGCGCCATGCCACCATCGGCGTCGGGCCGGAAATATCCCTCCTCGATCAGCCGCTCGCGCCAGAAATTATCGAGGCCCTTGCCGTCCGGACGCGCAACCTTGCCCACGCCCGGCACCACGTAGCGATGCAGATCCGTCGCCGCCGCGTCGCCGTCGAGGCGCAGTCCGCCATTCTCGGCGATGAACCGCGCCAAGCTCTTGCCGGCCGGGCCGGTCGCTTCGGCCGTCGGCGGCGTGAAGGGCTCCGCCGGGCGAGGCGCCCCGTCATCGAAGCGTGGGCGGCTGTAGGCCGGCTGGGTGACGATCGGCTCGCCGGGGCGCTCGACCGTGATCATGCGTTCGATGCCGACGTTCTCCGGCGCGGCGCGGGCCGCGGCATAGTCGGTGTCGGCCTGGGCCTTGCGGGCCGCCTCGCGCGCATCGGCGACGCGCCGCATCTCGGGCTGGATGACCTGCCCTGCGGCGTCGTCCGTCACGCGCGGACCCACGGCGGCGCGGGCCTGGGTCAACGCCATGCCCTCGGGCGTCTGCGCCACGCCGGCCCGGGCCGCACCCTGGAGGTCGACGCCCAGGCTCGACGGCGCGAGGTTCTGCGGCGCGATCGTTTCGAAGGCGGAGCGCGCGGCATTGTCGACCGCTGCCGGCCGGGCCGCATAGAACTGGTTCATGAGCCGGCCGCCCTCGCCGCCGGAATTGGCGACGACGCGCGCGACCTGGGACAAGCGCGAGGCCTGGCCGCCCGTGGCCGCGTTCACGGCCTCGTCCACGCTCAGCGGCACGCCGCCGCCCGGCAGCGCACGGCCCTGGTCGAGGATGTGCTGCGCCGAGGCGAGGTCTTTCTCCGGAATGCCCTGGAGCGCCTCACGCATCACGGCTTCGCCCGGCTCGCCACCGCGCAGCGCGCTGACGGCCTTGCCCACGCCGTGGCCGATGAGGGGTCCGGCGAGACCGAAGCCGCCGCCGAGCGCGGCGCCGAGCTTCACGTCTTCGAGGTTCCCGTCGCTGCGGACGGCGGAATCGGCCGCTCCCAGGGCTGCTCCGCTCACCGTAGAGGCGAGGGTCCGCACGCCGAGCCCGCCCGCGCCTGCGCCGAACGCCGCCGGTGCCGCCGCTACGAGGGGCAGGGTGCCGGCGATGCCGCCGCCGATCTCGCCCGCCATGGAGGCCTTCGGGTTCTCGGCCGCGGTGCGCTCGCCGAACGACTCGACGTTCTTCATCTCCTGCGGGAAGGTCGTGCCATTCTGGAGGGCGCGGACCGCCGCGACGGCGCGGTTCACGCCCCCGAGCAGGTAGGGGCCCGCCACCGGCACGCCGTTGATGAGGCCACGGCCGATCGCCGCTGCGCCGTCGCCCGGAAGCGCGGCGGACGGACGGTCCGTCACGCTATCGGCCGCCGCGAACGGGTCGTGATCCACGGGCACCAAGCGCGCCGCGGCGGGGGCCGCATCGGCGAAGGGATCGTGATCGACCGGGACGAGCTTCATCACTGGACCTTCAGGTACTTGCCGGGCCGGCTCGGGTCGGGAGCATACCAGAAGCCGTCCGGCGCCTGGCGCGCACCCTGCGGAGCGCCCTGCGGCGGTTCCTTCGGAGCAGAGGCGGTCTCACCAGCCTTCGCGACAGGGAACAGCGGGTTCGCGAATGCCCAATCATCCAGAGCTTGATCGAAGCCGGCATCAAGCCGACCGCCGTTCTTAGTTGCATAGTCGCGCGCCATTTTCGACACGACCTGCTGGCGCTGCGCGAGAGAGCGGGCCACGCCTATGAGGTCGCGGTTGCCCTGCTCGGACTGCGCCAGGGTCGGTGCGGTCCGGGCGATGTAGTCGCGGTCCGTGTTCGAGATGCCGGGTCCGAGCGAGCCGCCCAGGCCGTCGAGCACGACCTTGTTCGAGAGCGCGTCGAAGACTTCGGCGGGAGAGGCGGCCTTCGAGTCCTTCACCCCGAGTGCGCCGAGGATCTGGTTCGCACGCTTGGCGGTTTCGCCACCGAAGCCGGAGTAGAAGCCCGGCATCTTCATCGCCTGCTCCATCAGGGACAGGGTGTTGAGCGTCGAGCCCGCGTTCCGGCCCTTCGTGGCCTGCTCGAGCTGCAACTCGCCGTAGCCCTTACCTACGACCGCATCCTGGGCCTTTTCGGCTCCCATGTTGATGGTGGTGCCGGTCGGATTCACCGACGAGACCTTGCCCTTGCTGTCGCGCTGATAGGAGCCGGCCGGAAGGCCGAGAGAGGCGCGCTCCGCCTCAGGGATCAACGTGAAAGACTCGTCGGGCTTGCCTGCCGCCGCGCCTGCTGCCTGGGCTTCTGCCTTGGCACGGATAGCGTCAACGCCCGCCTCGGCGGGACCGATCAGGTTCGCCGCGTTGGGGCGCTCGCCGGGCTTCAGCTCGTAGATGTTGCCGCCGACCGTGACCCGAGAAAG
>JAIEPJ010000086.1 GCA_019749835.1 Phreatobacter sp.
AAGCCGACCTATGAGCGCGAGACCGGCATCGTGTTTCAGAACTATGCGCTGTTCCCCCACATGACGGTGACGGCCAACGTTGCCTACGGGCTGAAGGCGCGCGGGGTGCGCAAGGCGGAGATCGCGGCCCGCGTCGCCGAGATGCTGGCGCTGATGAAGCTGCAAGGGCTTGCCGACCGCAAGCCGCGGCAATTGTCGGGCGGCCAGCAGCAGCGGGTGGCGCTGGCGCGCGCGCTGGTGATCCGCCCCAAGGTGCTGCTGCTCGACGAGCCGTTCTCGGCGCTCGACAAGAACCTGCGGGCCTCCATGCAGGTCGAGGTGAAGCAGATCCAGCGTCAGCTCGGGGTGACGACGATCTTCGTGACCCATGACCAGAGCGAGGCGCTGAGCCTGTCCGACCGCATCGCCGTTATCTCGGAAGGCCGCATCCGGCAACTCGACACCCCGGGTCGGATCTACCGGCAGCCGGCCGACCGTTTTGTCGCCTCCTTCATCGGCGAGGTCACGGTGCTGCGGGCGAAGCTTGAACGGCTCGCGGGCGAAGGCGCCGTCGTGATGGCGGGCGCAATGCGGCTGACAGTGCCGGCGGAGCCGCTGGGGGGGCTCGGCGCGGGCGCGGATATCGACTTGTTCCTGCGTCCGGAGCATCTGCGGGTGGCGCTTCCGGGCGAGCCGGTGGTGGCGGAAGGCGCGGTCGCCGCCAATGTCTATCAGGGCGGCCATGTCGACCTCTATGTCGATGCGCCGCGCGCCGCGGCGGCGCGCCTGCTGGTGCGGCTGCCGGGGCAGGAGGCGGTCGAGCGCTGGCCGGTCGGGGCCCGCATCGCGCTGACGACGACGGGGACGGACGCGGTGGCATTCCCGGCCGAGGGATAGCGCCTCGGCCCGCTCTCGTTGGCCAGCCGAAAGGCCATGCGCTCCTGCGCGCCGAGGCTAGGGTTTGATTCACGGACGCTTGAATCGCCGCGTCGTCATACCCGCGAAGGCAGGCTATCCAGTGCAGTCCGAGCCCTTTTGGGCGTCGGGGAGTACTCAGGTCCCCGCCTGCGCGGGGACGACATCCAACGGGATCAAATTCTAGAAACTCGGCGCCACCGAGGGACGGCGGGCGCGCGATTCGTAGGCGGCGCGCTGCGGCGCATAGCGTTCCCAAAGTTTTCGCAGTTCGGCGATTGGCTCGTCGTGCCAGTCGACCCGCAGGTCGACCACCGGCCAGTCGAAGCTGTCGGCGACGTGCAGGCCGGCGGCGTGCTCGTCGTCGATCTCGCCGCCGGCCTCGAGGCCTGCTTCCAGGCCGCGCATCAGCCGTTCGGCGAGGCTCTCGCCCTCCGCGGCCGCGAAGGCGGCCAGCATGCGCTCCGGCACGCTGGTGGAGGCGAGCAAGTTGCCGAGCGCGAGGCAGCCGTCGCCGCGCGCCAGCGCCACCTGCGGCAGCGCTTGCGCGCCCGAGTGGAGGGCGGTCTGCCGGTAGCGGTCGATCACGCCGATCTGCCGCCATTCCGGCTCCGGCGTGCCCTTGAGCAGCAGGTCGAGCACCGCGGGCGCGCCCAACCCCTGGCGCAGCAAGGCGAGCCCGGCGGGTCCGAGCGCCGGGTCGGTGACATTCTGCGTCGACACTGCGCCGAGCGGGCCGACCCAGGCGCAGCGGCTCGCCACGCAGATCGACGAGGAGGTGATGGCGATGCCGAAGGCCCCGGTCCGCGGGCAGTGGGCGGCGATGGAATAGGTCATGCGATTGCTCTCGTTTGCATGCCATCGGCTAAAGCAGGCAGGGTGATGAATCAACTGGGCGCTTGTCCGTGCGGTGTTCGCAACGCCAAGTCTTGAGATCGGCGTTGTCGGCAAGCGCGCGGGGGGCGGTGTAGGACGGCAGACGCTGGGACAATTCGTCTATACAATTGACTTCCCCGGCGCCCCATGCTGCGCTTGCCCCAGCAGCCGGACGCGACCAACCGCGCCCGACAGATCAGGGGAGAGCAGCATGAAGCTGGCGAAGCTGGCATGGATGGGGGCGGCCGCGCTCGGCGCGGCGCTGGTGGCGGCGCCGGCGGGCGCGCAGGGCACCAAAGTGGCGATCGGCATTTCGGGCTGGACCGGCTTTGCGCCGCTGACGCTCGCCAAGGAGGCGGGCATCTTCTCCAAGAACGGCCTCGACGTCACCATCAAGAAGATCCCGCAGGCGAGCCGACATCTGGCGATCGCTTCCGGCGACATCCAATGCGCGGCCACCACAGTCGAGACCTGGATCGTCTGGAACGCCAACGGGGTCGCCACCACGCAGCTGTTCCAGCTCGACAAGTCGTACGGCGCCGACGGCATGGTGGTGCGCAACGACGTGAAGTCGATCAAGGACCTCAAGGGCAAGAAGGTGGCGGCCTCCGCGCCCGGCACCGCGCCCTATTTCACGCTTGCCTGGTTTCTGAAGAAGAACGGCCTATCCGTGAAGGACGTGACCGTCGTCAACATGGAGCCGGGCCCGGCCGCGCAGGCCTTCATCGCCGGGCAGAACGACGTGGCGATGACCTACGAGCCTTATCTCTCGGCCGTGCGCGAGAAGCCGGAGGCCGGCAAGATCATCGCCACCACGCTCGACTATCCGATGGTGATGGACACTTTCGGCTGCACGCCGAAATTCATCGCCGACAACGAGACGGCGGCCAGGGCGCTGGTCAAGAGCTATTTCGAGGCGCTGGAGATGATCAAGGCCGACCAGAAGAAGGCCTATGAGATCATGGGCGCGGACGTGAAGCAGTCGGGCGAGGCGTTCGGCAAGTCGGCCTCGTACCTGCGCTGGCAGGACCGGGCCGCCAACCAGAAATTCTTCGCGGGTGAGTTCGCCGCGTTTTCCAAGGAGGCGGCCGACCTGCTCCTGGAGATCGGGGTCATCAAGCAGATTCCCGACCTGTCGAAGCTCGCCGACACCCGCTTCGTGCAGTAGGGCGGCTTGCGGATTCCCGTCCGGGGCCCGCGCCCGCGCGCGGGCCCCGGACGCATCGCCCTTTGAAACCGGTTCTCCGGCCATTGCATGACACCCCTCGCTCCGGTCTCCAACTCCGCCCGCGTGCTGCTCGGCATCTCGTTCTTCGTGCTGTTCATCGCGCTCTGGGCGCTGGCGACGCTCGGCGGCTTCGTCTCGAAGACCTTTCTGGCCGATCCGCTCACCATGCTGGCGGACGGCTGGTCGCTGCTCACGCAGCACGGCTTCCTCACCGATATCGGCGTGACCATCTGGCGGGTGGTCGGCGGCTTCGTGCTGGCGGCGCTGGTGGCGGTGCCGCTCGGCATCCTGATGGGGACCTTCAAGCCGATCGAGGCATTGCTGGAGCCGTTCGTGTCGTTCGCCCGCTACCTGCCGGCCTCGGCCTTCATCCCGCTGCTGATCCTGTGGGCCGGCATCGGCGAGATGCAGAAGCTCTTGGTGATCTTCATCGGCTCGGTGTTCCAGATCATCCTGATGGTGGCGGTCACCGTCGGCAGCGTGCGGCGCGACCTGGTCGAGGCGGCGGTGACGCTCGGCGCGCGCAACCGCGGCATCGTGCTGCGGGTGCTGATCCCGTCCTCGGCGCCCGCCGTCGCGGAAATCCTGCGGCTGGTGCTGGGTTGGGCCTGGACCTACGTGATCGTCGCCGAGCTGATCGGCTCCTCCTCGGGCATCGGCCACATGATCATCGACAGCCAGGCGCTGCTCGCCACCGGCCAGATGATTTTCGGCATCATCGTCATCGGGGTGATCGGGCTGATCTCCGACTTCCTGTTCAAGGCGGCGAACCGTCGGCTGTTTCCCTGGAGCCTGGCGTGAACAAGCTCGTCATCGAGAATTTGTCGCGGGTGTTTCCGGGGGTGCGCGGCGGCGAGCCCACGCGCGCATTGGAGCCGACCAGCCTTGCGGTCGCCGAGAACGACTTCGTCACCATCCTGGGACCGTCGGGTTGCGGCAAGTCCACGCTGCTGCGGCTGGTCGCGGGCCTCGACACGCCGACGGCGGGCCGCATCCTGCTGGACGGGAGGCCGGTGACCGGGCCGGGCGCCGACCGCGGCATGGTGTTTCAATCCTACACCCTGTTCCCGTGGCTCACGATCGCCGACAACATCGCCTTCGGTCTGCGCGAGCGCGGCGTGGCGCCGGCCGAGCGGGACAAGGCGGTGGAGGAATGGCTCGGCCGCATCGGGCTCAAGGGGTTCGAGCGGCATTATCCCAAGCAGCTCTCCGGCGGCATGCAGCAGCGCACCGCGATCGCCCGCGCGCTCGCCAACGATCCGGCGATCCTGTTGCTCGACGAGCCTTTCGGCGCCCTCGACAACCAGACCCGCGCGCTGATGCAGGAATTGCTGCTCGGTATCTGGGAGCGCACCCACAAGACCATCCTGTTCGTCACCCACGATATCGAGGAAGCGATATTCCTGGCCTCGCGCGTGCTGGTGATGAGCGCGCGTCCCGGCCGCATCAAGGCCGATGTCGCGGTCGATCTCCCGCATCCGCGCCACTACACGGTCAAGACCAGCCCGGAATTCTCCGCCCTGAAGGCACGGCTGACCGAGGAGATCCGCGCCGAGGCCGTGCTGGCGGCGGCGGAGCACTGAAGGTCCCGCCTACAGGCTCGGCAGATTGAGTCCATGCTGGCGCGCGCAGGCGATCGCCTCGTCGTAACCGGCATCGGCGTGGCGCATGACGCCGGTGGCGGGGTCGTTCCACAGCACCCGCTCGATCCGCCACGCCGCCTCCGGCGTGCCGTCGCAGACGATCACCATGCCGGCGTGCTGCGAATAGCCGATGCCGACGCCGCCGCCGTGATGCAGCGACACCCAGGTGGCGCCGGACGCGCAGTTCAGCAGCGCGTTGAGCAGCGGCCAGTCGGAGACGGCGTCGGAGCCGTCCTTCATCGCCTCGGTCTCGCGATTGGGGCTCGCGACCGAGCCGGAATCGAGATGGTCGCGGCCGATTACGATCGGGGCCTTCACCTCGCCCTTCGCCACCATGTCGTTGAAAGCGAGGCCGAGCCGATGGCGGTCGCCGAGGCCGACCCAGCAGATTCTCGCCGGCAGGCCCTGGAAGTGGATGCGCGTCTTGGCCATGTCGA
>JAIEPJ010000035.1 GCA_019749835.1 Phreatobacter sp.
TGATCTCGCCGCCGCCGCACCACGACATCTATTCGATCGAGGATCTGGCGCAGCTCATCTACGACCTGAAGAACGTCAACCCCCGCGCCGACGTCTCGGTGAAGCTCGTCTCCGAGGTCGGCGTCGGCACGGTCGCCGCCGGCGTCGCCAAGGCGCGCGCCGACCACGTGACCATCTCCGGTTTCGAGGGCGGCACCGGCGCCTCGCCGCTGACCTCGATCAAGCACACGGGCTCGCCGTGGGAGATCGGCCTTGCCGAGACCCACCAGACCCTGGTGCTGAACCGTCTGCGCTCGCGCATCGCCGTGCAGGTCGACGGCGGTCTGAGGACCGGCCGCGACGTCGTCATCGGCGCCCTGCTCGGCGCCGACGAGTTCGGCTTCGCCACCGCGCCGCTCATCGCCACCGGCTGCATCATGATGCGCAAGTGCCACCTCAACACCTGCCCGGTCGGCGTCGCCACCCAGGATCCGGTGCTGCGCAAGCGCTTCAAGGGCCAGCCCGAGCATGTCATCAACTACTTCTTCTTCGTCGCCGAGGAAGTGCGCGAGCTGATGGCCGGGATGGGCTTCCGCACCATCGACGAGATGGTCGGCCAGATGCAGATGCTCGACCGCCGCGAGGCCGTCGACCACTGGAAGGCCAAGGGCCTCGATTTCTCGCGGCTGTTCCACAAGCCGGGCATGCCGGCCGAGGTCGGTGTCTTCCATTCCGAGACGCAGAACCACCACCTGGAGGCCGTGCTCGACCGCAAGCTCATCGCCGCGGCCATGCCGGCTCTCACCGAGGGCAAGCCCGTCGTCATCGAGACGCCCATCGGCAGCGTCAACCGCTCGGTCGGCGCCATGCTGTCGGGCGAGGTTGCGACGCGCTTCGGCCATGCCGGCCTTGCCGACGACTCCATCCACGTCAAGCTGACGGGAACCGCCGGCCAGAGCTTCGGCGCCTGGGTCACCCGCGGCGTCACGCTGGAGCTCGAGGGCGAGGCCAACGACTATGTCGGCAAGGGTCTCTCCGGCGGCAAGATCATCGTCTATCCCTCGGCCGAGGCCACCAGCCTCGACGTCGACAACTCGATCATCGTCGGCAACACCGTGCTCTACGGCGCCATCGAGGGCGAGTGCTACTTCCGCGGCATTGCCGGCGAGCGTTTCGCCGTGCGCAATTCCGGCGCCATCGCGGTGGTGGAAGGCACGGGCGACCACGGCTGCGAATATATGACCGGCGGCGTCGTCGTCGTGCTCGGCCAGACCGGTCGCAACTTCGCGGCCGGCATGTCCGGTGGCATCGCCTATGTGCTGGATGAGGCCGGCGACTTCGCCCGCCGCTGCAACATGGCCATGGTCGAGCTGGAGCCGGTGCCGGAGGAGGACGATCTTCTCTCGCGCGTCTATCACCAGACCGGCGGCCTCGACAGCCACGGCCGCGTCGACGTCATGAGCGACATGAGCCGCTTCGACGCCGAGCGCCTGCACCAGCTGATCGCCAACCACGCTCGCTACACGGGCTCAAGGCGCGCCCGGGACATCCTCGACCGCTGGTCGGAGATGCTGCCCAAATTCAGGAAGGTGATGCCGGTCGAATACCGTCGCGCCCTTCAGGAAATGGAACAGGCCCAGCGTCCGCTCGCGCTGGCAGGAGAATAAGACCATGGGGAAGGTAACAGGCTTTCTGGAGATCGACCGTCAGGACCGGCGCTATGCCCCGGCCGGCGACCGCATCCGCCACTACCGCGAATTCGTCATCCCGCTGAGCGAGGAAGGCACCCGCAACCAGGCGGCGCGCTGCATGAGCTGCGGCATCCCGTTTTGTCACAACGGCTGCCCGGTCAACAACCAGATCCCCGACTGGAACGACCTCGTCTACAATGGCGGTTGGCGCGAGGCCGCCATCAACCTGCATTCGACCAACAACTTCCCCGAATTCACCGGCCGCATCTGCCCCGCCCCCTGCGAGGCCGCCTGCACGCTGAACATCGAGGACACGCCGGTCACCATCAAGACGATCGAATGCGCCATCATCGACCGCGCCTGGAACGAGGGCTGGGTCACGCCGGAACCGGCCAAGGTCAGGACCGGCCGCAAGATCGCGGTCGTCGGCTCGGGCCCCGCCGGCCTCGCCGCCGCCCAGCAGCTCGCCCGTGTCGGCCATGAGGTCCATGTCTACGAGAAGTTCGCCAAGGCCGGCGGCCTGCTGCGCTACGGCATTCCCGACTTCAAGATGGAAAAGCGCCTGATCGACCGCCGCATCCACCAGATGGAGGCCGAAGGCGTCACCTTCCACTACAATGAGCATGTCGGCGTCACCCGTCCGGTCGCTGAGCTCACCGCAACCTATGACGCGGTGCTGCTCACCGGTGGTTCGGAAAAGCCGCGCGACCTGCCGATCCCCGGCCGCGACCTCGACGGCGTCCATTTCGCCATGGACTTCCTGCCGCAGCAGAACCGCCGCGTCTCCGGCGAGCCCATCGGCACCAACGAGCCGATCCTCGCCTCCGGCAAGCATGTCGTCGTCATCGGCGGCGGCGATACCGGCTCGGACTGCATCGGCACCTCGGTGCGCCAGGGCGCCCTCTCGGTGACCCAGCTCGAGATCATGCCGAAGCCGCCGGAGAAGGAAAACAAGTCGCTCGTCTGGCCGCTCTGGCCGCTGAAGATGCGCACCTCGTCCAGCCACGAGGAAGGCGCAGAGCGCGACTTCGCGGTCATGAGCTCGGAATTCACCGGCCACAACGGTCGGGTGAAGAGCCTGAAATGCGTGCGCGTCGACGAGAAGATGCAGCCGATCGCCGGCAGCGAGTTCGAGCTGAAGGCCGATCTCGTCCTGCTCGCCATGGGCTTCGTCAACCCGGTCCACGAGGGCATGGTCGAGGGGCTCGGCGTCTCGCTCGACGCCCGCAAGAACGTCGCGGCCAACACCAACGACTACCGGACCTCGGTCGACAAGGTCTATGCCGCCGGCGACATGCGCCGCGGCCAGAGCCTTGTCGTCTGGGCCATCCGTGAGGGTCGCCAGGCCGCCCATTCCATCGACAAGGACCTGATGGGCATGACCACCCTGCCGCGCTGAGCGGTGGGGGGACCGGCCGGGCGAGGCGCGCCTGTCCTGGAATGATCGCGACGCCGTAGACCCCCTCCCCTCGCTCCGCGAGGGGCGGGTGAGGTTGTGGCCTTCCCGCCATCGAACCACCTGGTTCCCAAAAGCCCCACCCGCACCCTCCCCGCTGCGCGGGGAGGCAGACCAAGGCGTTCCGCTTCCTCTCGGCCGTCACACCTGGCGCAGCCACATCAGCTTTGCCGCTGTCATGCCCGGGCTTGTCCCGGGCATCCACGACTTCCTTTGGACGGTCGTGTTCAAGTCGTGGATGGCCGGGACAAGCCTGGCCATGACGGCAAGGGCAGCGCGACAGGGTCCGCGCGACGGGGAGCCTCCCCCGGCAGCCCGCGCATGCGCGAAGGCCCCTTGCCCTCCGGCCGCCTCCGGGCTTGTGATGCTCCCGCGCCTTACCTCGATCCGGAAGCCACACCATGTTCTTCGCAAGCGACAACGGCCTCGGTGCCTCCGACAAGGTCATGCAGGCCATCGCCGCCGCCAATGGCGGGGCGCGTCTCGGCTATGGCAACGACGATGCCACCAAGGCCGTGGTCAGCAAGCTCTGCGACCTCTTCGAGCGCGAGGTCGGCGTCTACATGGTCGCCACCGGCACCGCCGCCAACGGCCTCGCCCTGTCCACCCTGACGCCGCCCTGGGGCATCGTGCTCTGCCACGACGAGAGCCATGTCATCGAGGACGAGTGCTGCGGGCCGGAATTCTTCACCGGCGGCGCCAAGCTCGTCGGCATTCCCGGCCGCGGCGCCAAGATCACCGCGGAAGCCCTAGAGGCGGCGATCGCCAGCCTCGGCCGCCGCGTGCCGCACAATGCGCCGATCCACGCCCTCTCCATCACCCAGTCGACCGAGCTCGGCCAGGTCTATTCCGTCGCCGAGGTGACGGCGCTGTCCGCCATCGCCCACGCCAACGGCCTCGGCGTCCACATGGACGGCGCACGCTTCGCCAATGCGGTGGCCGCCCTCGGCTGCTCGCCGGCGGAGATCACCTGGAAGGCCGGCGTCGATGTGCTCTCCTTCGGCACCACCAAGGGCGGCGGCCTCGCCTGCGAGGCGCTGATCTATTTCGACCCTGCCAGGGGCGCGGAAATGGTCCGCCGCCGCATGCGCGCCGGCCATCTCCTGTCCAAGCACCGCTTCCTCGCGGCGCAGATGGAGGCCTTCCTCGACGGCGGCCACTGGCTCGACCTCGCCCGCGACGCCAATGCCGCCGCCGCCCGCCTCGCCGCAGGCCTTGCCGCCATTCCCGGCGTGCGCCTGCCGCTCCAGCCCCAGGCCAACGGCCTGTTCCCGATCTTCCGGCAGGAGATCGTCGACGCCCTGAAGGCCGAAGGCGCCGCCTTCTATCCCTGGCCGGACAAGGGCCTGCCCGAGGCCGAGCGCGCCCGCCCCGGCGAGGTCATGATGCGCCTCGTCACCAGCTTCGCCACCCGCGACGAGGATATCGAGCGCTTTCTGGCCGTGGCCGCACGGGCCGCAGCGCCGCTCGCCGCGGCGTGACCGGCGCCGCCACGACGCGACACGCGCCCGCCCTGAAATCGCCGTTCTCCTTGCCGAAAGCTTGATGGGGTTCGGGGGAAGAAGGACACGATCGCGTGCGCCACATCATGTTCATGACGGCGGCCGCCGCCGCCCTCTCCGCCGGTCTCGGCCAGGCTGCGGCCGGCCCGCTCGCCTCAGGGCCCCTCGCCGCGCCCGTCCCCGCGACCGCCCTGTCCGTCCAGTACTGGGGCGGCGGCGGATGGGGACCGCCGCGGATCTATGAATACGACGACGAGCCGCCGGTCTATCGCCGCCGCTATGTCGTGCCGGACGACGAGGACATCCTGCCGGCCTCCGAGGCCGTCGCCATCGCCCGCTCGATGGGTTACCGCGCCATCAGCCGGCCCCGGCTCGCCGGCCGCGTCTGGGTCGTCGAGACCGTCGGCGGTGCCGGCCAGCGCGCCCGCGTCACCATCCACGCCTATAGCGGCGCGCCGATCAACATCCGCGAGCTGGAACC
>JAIEPJ010000098.1 GCA_019749835.1 Phreatobacter sp.
GCTGTTCGACTGGCATGGCGGCGGCTATCCGAACATGATCCTCGATGACGGCGGCGACGCCACCATGTTCGTCCATCTCGGCCTGCGCGCCGAGAACGGCGACACCGCCTTCCTCGACAAGCCGGAATCGGAAGAGGAAGAGATCTTCTTCGCCCTGCTGAAGAAGAAGCTCGCCGAGAAGCCGAAGGGCTGGTTCGCCGAGGTCGCCAAGAACATCAAGGGCGTCTCGGAAGAGACCACCACGGGCGTCAACCGCCTGTATCAGCTGGCCGCTGCCGGCAAGCTCTTGTTCCCGGCGATCAACGTCAATGACAGCGTCACCAAGTCGAAGTTCGACAACCTCTACGGCTGCCGTGAATCGCTGGTCGACGCCATCCGCCGCGGCACCGACGTCATGATGTCGGGCAAGGTCGCCTTCGTCGCCGGCTTCGGCGATGTCGGCAAGGGTTCGGCCGCCTCGCTCCGCCAGGCCGGCTGCCGCGTGCTCGTCTCCGAAGTCGACCCGATCTGCGCCCTGCAGGCGGCGATGGAAGGCTACGAGGTCGTCACCATCGAGGACGCCCTGCCGCGCGCCGACATCTATGTCACCGCCACCGGCAACAAGGACATCGTCACGGTCGACCACATGCGCGGCATGAAGGACCGGGCCATCGTCTGCAACATCGGCCACTTCGACAACGAGATTCAGGTCGCCGGCCTGAAGAACTTCAAGTGGAACAACATCAAGCCGCAGGTCGACGAGATCGAGATGTCGTCCGGCAAGCGCATCATCCTCCTGTCGGAAGGCCGCCTGGTGAACCTCGGCAATGCCATGGGTCATCCGTCCTTCGTCATGTCGGCCTCGTTCACCAACCAGACGATCGCCCAGATCGAGCTGTGGACGAACCCCGGCAAGTACGAGAACAAGGTCTACACGCTGCCCAAGCACCTCGATGAGAAGGTGGCCATGCTGCATCTCGAGAAGATCGGCGTGAAGCTGACCAAGCTGCGCCCCGACCAGGCCGCCTATATCGGCGTGCCGGAGACGGGCCCGTTCAAGTCGGACCACTACCGCTATTGATCGCAGCCTCCGGCTTTGCGACAGAAAGGCCCGGCCTCGCGCCGGGCCTTTTTTGTTGCGGGCGAGCTGCATCGGGGAATTGCGTCCTTCGAGGCTCGTTCGCTTCGCTCTCTCGCACCTCAGGATGAGGGATGGTGTGCATGGCATCGATGTCTGTTGAAGCGCGGCCGTTCCGGCTTGCTCAACCAGGGTGCCATTCTCTCCCGTCCTCATCCTGAGGTGCGAGCCCCCCGCGATGCGCAGCATCGTCCGGAGGCGAGCCTCGAAGGACGCACTGGACTGATGCAGCGCCATAGACAAGACCCGCCATGCCCCTGACCCTCTCCACCCTCGCCGCCGGCATCATCGCCCCCCTCGTCGGCTTCGCCGGCACGGTGGCGCTGGTCATCGCGGCGGCGCAGGCGGTGGGCGCGACGCCGGCGCAGACGATCTCCTGGCTCGCCGCCGTCTCGCTGGCCAAGGCGCTCGGCGGCCTGGCGCTGACCTGGCGTTACCGCATTCCGATCGTGCTCGCCTGGTCGACGCCGGGTGCCGCGCTGATCGGCGCCTCCTCGGGCATCGCCTTTCCCGAGGCGGTCGGCGCCTTCGTGCTGGCCGCCGGGCTCATCATCCTGACCGGCCTCGTCAAGCCGCTGGGCGACTGGGTGGCGCGGCTGCCCGCCGCCATCGCCGCCGCCATGCTCGCCGGCATCCTCTTCCGGTTCGTCATGGACGTGGCGCTGGTCGCGCCCGGCGCCCCCTGGCTCGTCCTGCCGCTGGTGGCGATCTTCCTCGTCATGCGCCTCGCCCATCCGGCCAGCGCCATGCTGGTGGTCGTCGTGGCCGGCGTCGCCCTGACCTATGCGATGGGGCTCGCCGGGCCGCTGCCGACCGATCTCGGCCTCGCCCATCTGGAATGGACCACCCCTGTCTTCGCGCCGGCGGTGCTCATCGGCCTCGGCGTGCCGCTCTATCTCGTCACCATGGCGGGGCAGAACCTGCCCGGCATCGCCGTGCTCAGGGCCAACGGCTATGACCCCAAGGTCGGCCCGATCATCGCCACGACCGGCTTCGTCTCGCTGGTCTCGGCGCCCTTCGGCGCCCATCCCTCGAACCTCGCGGCCATCACCGCGGCCATCGCGGCCGGGCCTGATTCCCATCCCGACCCGGCGAAGCGCTGGCCGGCCGGCATCGTCTACGGCCTCGCCTTCATCCTCTTCGCCGCCTTTGCCGGCCCCTTCGTCGCCCTCTTCGCCGCCATGCCCAAGGCGCTGATCGCGACCATCGCGGGACTTGCGCTGAGCGGCGCGCTGATGGGCTCGCTGGCGGTGGCCATGGGCGATGCGCAGACCCGCTTTCCCGCCCTCCTGACCTTCGCCGTGGCGGCCTCGGGCGTCACCGTCGCCGGCATCGGTGCCGCCTTCTGGGGCCTCGCGGTCGGGCTCGTCGCCTATGCGGTCGAGCGGGGCTGGCAGGCCGTGTCGAAAGACTGAGGGCGTCACGAGGCGGTGAACATCCCGTGCCCGCGCCTTGAACAGGGGGCGCCCGGCGCTTACCTTGGCGGCAACGTTCCGATTCCTCCGGACCCGCCAGGAGACAAGCCATGGGCGCCGTTGCCGCCACCACCGACGCATCCTTCGACGCCGACGTCATCAAGTCGGACACGCCGGTCGTCGTCGATTTCTGGGCGCCCTGGTGCGGCCCCTGCCGCATGATCGCCCCCGCCCTCGACGCCATCTCGGCCGAGATGGGCGACAAGGTGAAGATCGTGAAGGTCAATGTCGACGAGAACCCGAAGATCGCGTCGAACTATGGCATCATGTCGATCCCGACGCTGATGATCTTCAAGGGCGGCCAGATGGTCGACCGCAAGACCGGCGCGGCGCCGCAGGCCGCCCTGAAGCAGTGGATTTCCGGCCACGCCTGACCGGCACTCGCCGCTCCCTTCGGACAAGCCGCCGGTTTCCGGCGGCTTTTTCGTATGTGGCCCCGGATTTCTCCGACTGCCGAAGGCCCCCGCGCCGTGACAGCCTGACGGGGTGACCGTCGAGAGCGACACGCTTCCCACTCCCCCGATCCGCCGGCGCCTCGCGAACGGCGGGGCGCGGGTGCTCGACTGGCTGCTGCCGCCGCTCTGCATCGCCTGCCGCAACCCCGTCGGCAGCCACCACGCCCTCTGTCCCCATTGCTGGAAGGGCGTCGCCTTCATCACCGCGCCGGTCTGCGAGCGGCTCGGCACGCCGCTCGCCTTCGATCTCGGCCCCGGCGCGCTGTCGCCGGCCGCCATCGCCCAGCCGCCGGCCTTCGACCGGGCGCGGGCGGTGTTCCGCTTCGACGATGTCGGCCGGGCGCTGATCCATGCGCTGAAATATGGCGACCGGCTGGAAGTGGCGGTGGCGCTGTCCGGCTGGATGGTGCGGGCCGGACGCGACCTGCTGGCCGATGCCGATGCGCTGGTGCCGGTGCCGCTGCACTGGACGCGGCTGGTGTCCCGGCGGTTCAACCAGGCGGCCGAGCTCTCCCGCCACATGGCGGCGCAGACCGGCCTCGCCAACGAGGCGCTGCTGCTCAGGCGCGTCCGCCGCACCCGCCATCAGGTGGGGCTGACGCGGGCGCAGCGGCTGGACAATGTCACCGGCGCCTTCCGCATCGCCGAGGACCGCAAGGGCTGGGTGCGCGGCAAGCGGCTGGTGCTGGTGGACGACGTCCTGACCACGGGGGCGACCATCGAGGCCTGCTGCCGGGTGCTGAGACGGGCGGGGGCGACGCGCATCGACGTGCTGACCGCGGCGAGGGTTGTGGAGGGGCCTTTCGCGGTCCATATCTGAGGGCCTGCCACTTGCGCCACGGAAGCCGCGATGCCGGAAATCGTCGTCTACACCAAGGATTACTGCCCCTATTGCCACGCCGCCAAGGAGCTGCTGCGCAAGAAGGGCGCCGCCTTCACCGAGGTGGACATCCAGAAACATCCGGACCGGCGCGCCGAGATGATCCAGAAGGCCGGCGGCCGGACCACGGTGCCGCAGATCTTCATCGGTGGCCGCCATGTCGGCGGCTGCGACGACATCCATGCGCTGGACAGCGCCGGCAAGCTCGACCCGATGATCGCAGCCTGAGCCATGGACGAAGCGATGGGCGGATCCTTCACGGCGGCCTGCGTGCAGATGCGCGCGGACGTCGCGGTCAAGCCGAGCGTCGATCAGGCCATTGCCCTGATCCGCGAGGCGGCGCGGGCCGGGGCGGATTATGTCCAGACGCCGGAAATGACCAATATCCTGCAGCCGGACCGGCCGAAATTCTTCGAGGCGATCCGCTCCGAGGCGGAGGACCCGTCGATCCCGCTGTTCCAGGCCGAGGCCATGGCGCTCGGCATCTGGCTGCATGTCGGGTCGCTCGCCATCCGCATCGGCGAGAAACAGGCGGCGAACCGGTCCTATCTCATCTCGCCCGACGGCGAGGTGGTCGCCGCCTATGACAAGATCCACATGTTCGACGTCAACCTGCCCAACGGCCAGACCTACCGGGAATCGGCGGCCTATGCCCCCGGCGACGTGGCGGTGACGGCGGACCTGCCGTGGATGCGGCTCGGCGTCACCATCTGCTACGACCTGCGCTTTCCCCATCTCTATCGCAAGCTCGCCGAACAGGGCGCCGGGGTCATGGCCATCCCCTCCTCCTTCACCGTGCCGACGGGGGAGGCGCACTGGCATGTGCTGATGCGTTCGCGCGCCATCGAGAACGGCGCCTTCGTGATCGCGGCGGCGCAGGGCGGCCTGCATGCCTGCGGCCGGTCGACCTATGGCCACAGCCTCATCGTCGACCCCTGGGGCCGCATCCTCGCCGAGGCCGACCATGACGAGCCCGGCGTGATCCTCGCCGCCATCGATCCGTCCAGGGTCGGCGAGACCCGTGGCCGCATTCCCTCGCTGACGAATGGCCGCGTCTTCCGCATGGCGGAGGCGCCATGATCCGCTACGCGCTCCATTGCGAGAAGGGCCATGAGTTCGAGAGCTGGTTCCCCTCCTCCGACAGCTATGAGGCGCAGCGTCGCCAGGGCTTCGTCGGCTGCCCCGTCTGCGGATCGACCCGCGTCGAGAAGGCGCTGATGGCGCCGCAGGTGG
>JAIEPJ010000322.1 GCA_019749835.1 Phreatobacter sp.
ACGGCCCCGGCCGGCAGCGCTCCCCTGTCGCCGCCGGTGCGCCGCCCGGCGCCGCGCGCCGCCCGCGGTGTCGACGCCGATTCCCGCGACATCGCCCAGCAGGTGAACGCCTATTTCAACAGCATCCGCTACATGCAGGGCGATTTCGTCCAGGTCGGTCCCGACGGCCGCCGCACCACCGGCCGGCTCTATCTCGACAAGCCCGGCAAGATCCGTTTCCAGTACAATCCGCCGAGCCCGGTCGAGGTCATCGCCGACGGTCAGTCGGTGGCGGTGCGCGACCGCCGGCTCAACACCCAGGACATCTACCCGCTGTCGCAGACGCCGTTGCGCTTCCTGCTTTCCGACCGGGTCGACATCCTGCGCGATGCCAATGTCACCTCGGTCACGCGCGATCCGGAATATGTCATCGTCATGCTGGAGGAACGCCAGGCACTCGGCGGCACCAACCGGCTGATGGTCCTGTTCAACGCTGCCGACATGACGTTGCGCCAGTGGACCGTCTATGACGCCCAGGGCTACGAGACGTCGGTGGCGTTGCACAATCTCGATCCGCGCACCCGGCCGGACCAGCGGCTCTTCCGCATCAACTACCAGCGCCTGCTGGAGTGACGCGGCAGATCAGTCGATGGCGCCGAGCGTCCTCACCACCGTCCAGCGGCAGGTGAGGGCGGCGACCGCTGTAACCAGCACCACGAGCCCTGCAATGGCGGCATAGCCGGTCACCCCGAGGGCGAAGGATCCGAACAGGGCCTCGATCTGGTCGCCGCCGGCGGTCGCCCGCCAGCGCGCAGCGATGAAGCCCGAGAGCATGATGGCTCCGAGCGCGGCGAGCCCGCCGGCGAGGCTCCCCTTCAGCGCCAGCCAGAGGAAATGGCGCTGGAACTCGCCGGCGATGAAGGCGTCGCGGGCGCCGACGAAATGCAGCACCTCGACCACCGGCCGGTTCGTCTCGACGGCGGCGCGGGTGGCGAAGACCACCGACAGGCCCGTGGCGGCGATCATCAGCGCGACGATGACGAGGCCGACGACGATCACCGCCCGCGCCATGGCACGCAGACGGTCGAACCATTGCCGGTGGTCGTCGAGGCTGGCGGAGGGAACCTCGGCCGTCAGCGCCCGCCGGAAGGCCTCCATGTCGGTGCGCCGGTCGTCGGCGAGCTTGACGACGATCAGCCGCGGGATCGGCAGATCCTCCGCGCCGAGGCCGGTGCCGAGCCAGGGCTCCAGCATGCGGCGCGTCTCGGCGGCGGTGTAGGGCGAGACATCGGCGACGCCGGGAAAGCGCACGGCGATCTCGGTGGCGCGCGCAACGTCCGCGGTGAGGTCCCGCCCGGCGACCGGCCGCACCTGGATCGTCGCCTCGCGGACGATGGAGGACGTCCAGTCCGCTGCGGCGGTGCGGACGAGGTCGACGCTGCCGACGGTGAGAGAGCCGAGGAAGGTCATGATGGCGATGATGACGGCGAGGGCCCGGCCGGCGATGGAGGAGGGCGGCACGAGCGAAGCGCCGCGCGGGCGCGCCGCGGTCCCCGCGGGCCCGTCGTCCCGGTCCCGGCTGGCCAGCCAATGGCGCAGTGACGCGCTGCGGCGGGTCCCGGTCACCACCCGCCCGCCTCCAGGTGATGCGGGTCGCTGATCGTCAGGCCGCCCTCGCGGATGACGAGTTGGCGCGCCTCCACCTGTTCCAGCAGCGACAGGTCGTGGGTGGCGATCAGCACGGCAGTGCCGGTGCGGTTCAACTCGACGAAGAGGCGCAGCAGCCGCTTCGCCAGGGGTGGATCGACATTGCCCGTCGGCTCGTCGGCCAGCAGCATCTCAGGACGGACGATGACGGCACGGGCGATCGCTGCCCGCTGCTTCTCGCCGCCGGACAGGATGGGCGGATAGGCGTCGATGCGCTCGCCGAGGCCGACCCATTCGAGGAGATCGACGACTTCGGAGCGATAGCTCGCCTCGTCCTTGCCAAGGACGCGCAGCGGCAGCGCGACGTTCTCGTAGGTGGTCAGATGGTCCAGCAGCCGGAAGTCCTGGAAGACGATGCCGATACGGCGGCGCAGGACCGACAGTTCGTCCTTGGACAGGCGCGAGGTGTCGTGGCCGAAGACGGTGACGATGCCGCGCGTCGCGCGCAGCGACAGGAAGAGCAGCTTCAGGAGGCTCGTCTTGCCAGCGCCGGACGGGCCGGTGAGGAACTGGAACGAATGCGGTTCGATGCCGAAGGAGAGGTCCTTCAGCACTTCGGGACCCAGCCCGTAGCGCAAACCGACATTCTCGAACCGGACCAAGGCGGCGTCTTTCCTCTTTCGGCCAGCGATTCGGCCAGCATGATCATGCCACGGCCGGGGACTTAACCGCCAATTAAACACCGTAGAGCGAAAAAACTAATGATTTCAATGTTTTAAGCGTGACGTTTTGCAGCGGGCGAGTAGAGGTTTTGCAATTGAGAGTTCTGCGCGCGTTCCAATGTCGCCATCCCCTGCTGAGCGTTCAAAGCTCGGTCAATGTGCTTCGAGTACCGCACGACCATCGCGGGCGACATGCACAACTGGTCGACGATCTGTTGATGAGGAACTCCCGCAAGACGACGATCACAGACGGCGTTGGCCCGCAGATCGTGCAGCGTAATTTCCGCCGGGACGGCAGGGTTGGACAGCTTCCATGCGCGCCATTCCTCGCGCAGACGATCCTCGTTGAAGAACCGTCCGTCCTTGTGGAGGAAAGGCAGCATGGGTTGCTCGTTCCAGTCCGTGATGACGCGGAGAGCGTCCTTGGACACCGGGCACCAGTGTCGCTGCTGATTCAGCTTCTGAACGAGCACGTTAATCCCGTCGCCGTGCAAATCCGCAGGACGCATGCGCACCAGATCGACCGCGCGTTGTCCTGTCGCGCGCCCCAAAAGCACGGCGCGCATCAGGCGAGAAGGCGCATGTGCGAGCACGAATGCGAAGGTTTCATCCGACCAGGGAGCTGCGCCATTGGGGTTCTCGCGGAGCTTCTGCACGTCCCGCGCGACGTTGAAGGCACAATAGTCAGCTCGAACGCCTTCGCGGAGCAGGACGCTGAGAACGCGTAGGATCAAGTTCGCCATCGCCTTACGATCGGAATGTCGCTCCTGAAGTGCGTAAACATGCTTCGCGGCAAGCTCGCGCACGCTCAGACTGCCCCAAGCCTTCGAAATATGGGCGAGCGCGATGCGGTAGGACTTTTGCGAGTTCAGCGACAGACTACGAAAGCAGCTCTGGCCCTGATAGTGCGAGATGAGCGCATCAAAAGACCCGGCTGTCGGACCCGCGTGGCCCGTCGACAACGTGGCGACCAGTTTCCAGAAATCTGGGTCGCGGGGCTCGTAAGGCAAGCGAACTCGCGGACCGGCGTCGCGCTGCCCCCGACGCTCTTGATAGTAGAAGTAGTCCTTCCCGTTGCGCCCTCGGACGCGGCAAACGTTAGTGGGAAGAGACACGTTGGTTACGCGGCGGCGCGGCATTTGCAACTCCAATCAAAAACGGATCGACCTCGGGCTGGTGGTTGAAGGAAAGAAGATGGCGCTCGACCTCGGGCCAGTGCCATCGGAGGACGTTGCCGCGACGGATACGAGGTGGTGGAACGAAGCCCTCGCGCACCCACTTGTCCCAAGTGTCGACACTCACCTCGCAGGCTCGCGCCGCGGATTCACGAGCGACAAAAAGGAGACCCCCGCGGCCCGTATCAGGTCCCGCGACTGTCATCGACGCGGCTCCACGGGCCAAGCGAAGCTCGGGGCAAAGAAAACTGGGATGCCAAGGAGCCGTCTCATCGCGACGCGGCAGGCAAGGCTGAGGTTGATCCGGAGAATCGAAGTCGCGGCGTCAACGTCGCGACGCCAGGCGTCCACGCTCTCCGGAACATGGGTCACAAGAGCAGATCGGTCATCATTGAGATGGCCCACCAGCGAGACCTGCGACGGGCGAGGACATTTCAGCACGATCCGCCCATCGGCGACGCAGACCGCAAAGTCCTGGTCTTCCGGCCGAAGAGGCTCATCCGCGGCGAACCAGGACGGGCGGGTAAAACCTCCAACATGGTCCGGGTCGATCTCGTCGAACCGGGGTTGACCACCGACGGCAGCGATGACGGCATGTGCGACGGGCAAGCTTAAGCCCGCCTGGTAGGTGACCTGGATCCGAGCGATTTGACGAACGGCCGAGCGGGACCAGCCGCGAGTTGTGCCGCGACCCCCGCGAGTGGGGATCACGCCTTTCCAAGTGATCAGAAGTCGAAGCTGCCGCTCGGGCAGCTGTGTGGCGTCGATAAGCTGAGCGTCTGTGTAAAGTTCCATGAGTCGAACTATGCCACGCGCATGGCATACTGTCAACAAAAATGCCATACGCGTGGCAAACCAGATCACGTTGCCTGTGCAGTGAGCCAAACCGAGCAGATGCTAGTCTTGGCCGAAACCTCGCCCCAAGCCTTTGAACAGATATCCGCGATCCCGGTTGATGCATGAGCGACGACTCCCGAGCTGCCTCGTGGCGTTAGCCGCTGTCGGCGCGGTCGGCTTCCGGCGTCTTCTCGACGTATCGCTCCATTGTCGAGGTAGTGGCCGCGTTTCCGCTTGCGCGAAATGCTGGCGACAGGCTCGCTACATACAAGCTGTCCGTTAATCTAGAGGCGAACGAAGGAGCAGTAGACCATACATCCGAGGAAGCTACACTGAGCAATCGAGTTCCGCGGTGATATGCTTCGAGAGTTGGTTGATTCGGAACTTAATAAGAGCACGTCCGTATGAGCATCGAACTGATAGCGCAGCCGAGTGGCGGTTTCCGCTTGGGTGACTTTCTTGCGAAGTCATTTGCCAATCCTGATTGGACCGATTTCCGCGCCGCGGTCGCATTCGTCAAACGCTCGGGCACCAAACACATCAAGACTTCGCTTGAACAGTTCAGCAAGCGCGGAGCGGTCTGCATATCAGCAGGTATAGATTCTGGCGGAACGTCAAAAGAAGGTCTAGCCGACCTGTTGGCCGCTGTCGCGGATCGTGGGCGCGTATGCGTCTTTCACAACGAGAACCCCTCGACCTTCCACCCGAAAATCTATCTCTTTAAGAGCGACACTGCTGCCGAGGTTGTCATTGGGTCAGTGAAGCAGCCCCCTAATTGACCGGACACGGCCTCCCACTTCCGTAAGAGGTAGGAGTAATGTCGTGTCTATGACTGG
>JAIEPJ010000294.1 GCA_019749835.1 Phreatobacter sp.
CTACGGACAGAAGCATGTTCTTGGCGATGGAGTTTCTTCGAAAGTGGCCTGGATGGGGTTGGCTTAATACAGAAGCATTATGAGCCCACGTTTCAACCTTGAGTGGCGGACGGGCTTGCGGCAAGCTCCAGCCAACGCATTATGTAAGCAGGAGAATTTATGGATCCCATAGCAATTGCCGCACTGATTTGGATGATAGCCGCGCCGGTCTTTTTGGTGCTCTGGCTCCTCGGCCGCCGAAAACTCAACAAACTGATCGCGGATACCCAGAGGGACGCCGATCTGAACCGTGCCGCGCTTACAAAGGGTGAAGCCGAGCACAATGCCACCAAGGCCAAGTATTCTTCCATCATCTCGCAAGAAGCGGAGGTTGCGCGGCTGCAGGCGATCGCGGCCACGCTGTCGACCGATATCGAGAAGCTGCGCGCCTCTTATGCAGAGAAGCGGGCGTTGTTTGATCGACTGGAGCAACAGGTCGCCGTCTATGATGAACGTTTGGCCTTTGCCGAACTTGGGGTCTATGAACCCCATTTCGATTACACCGACAGCGAAGCCTTCAAGGCGAGCATTGTCGCTGTTCGCGACCGCCAAAAGGCGATGATCTCAGCCAAACGGGCGACGATCTGTCCGACGGAGTGGGCCGTGGAGGGCAGCAAGGCCAAAGGTCAGACCATGATAAACCGCCAGACCCGGCTGACCATGCGTGCCTTCAACAACGAGTGTGAAGCTGCGATTGCAAATGTCCGCTGGAACAATGTGGTTGCCATGGAAAAGCGCATTCATGCGGCTGCGAGTTCAATCGACAAGGAAAACACCTCGCTCAATCTGACATTGAACGACGGCTATGTCGCGCTGAAAATCGAGGAATTACGCCTGACCCACGAATACCGTGAGCGTCTGAAGGCAGAAAAGGAAGAGCGCACCGACATGGCGCGTGCTGAACGCGAGGAGAAAAAGCTGATCGCCGAGGCTGAGGCAGCCGAACGCGAAGAGGCCAAGTATCAAGCTTTGCTCGAGAAGGCACGCAAAGAGGCCAACGGTGATGGCAACCTGAAACGCATTGAAGAATTGGAAGCGGCCCTTGCTGAGGCACATTCTGCCAGCGAGCGCGCGCGGGCCATGGCCGAAATGACGCGCTCTGGCTATGTCTACATCATTTCCAATGTCGGATCCTTCGGTGAGGACGTCGTGAAAATCGGACTGACCCGCAGGCTCGATCCCGATGACCGGGTGCGCGAACTTGGCGATGCCAGCGTTCCGTTCAGTTTTGACACGCATGCCATGATCTATAGTGATGCGGCGCCCGCCTTGGAGTTTGCCCTTCACAAGGAATTTGCTGATCGTCGGATCAACATGTCGAACTTCCGAAAGGAATTTTTCCGGGTGTCTCTGGATGAAGTAGAGGAGGCTGTCGCCCGCCTGGCACCCGACGCCAGCTTCTTCAAGGATCGGGAAGCGCAGGAATGGCACGAGACAATGGCACGGCGCAACGTCGAGCTCTTGGATCTTCAATCTGCCGCCGCGAAAAGTCTGCCAGCATCGATCTGATGTCTGGCGACTATCCGCAGCAAAGCGGCAGACGATGGAAGAGACAGGGGGCTTACGCCCCCTTCTCGAACTTCAGGACCGGGATGCCGAGCTTTTTGGCCTTGTCGGCGAGGTTTTCCTGGATGCCATTGCCCGGGAAGACGAGAACGCCCACGGGCAGAACGTCCAGCATGGCGTCGTTGCGCTTGAAGGGTGCGGCCTTGGCGTGTTTGGCCCAGTCGGGCTTGAAGGCTACTTGCGTGACCTTGCGGGCTTCGGCCCATTTGGCGGCGATGAGTTCGGCACCCTTGGGGCTGCCACCGTGCAGAAGGACCATGTCGGGATATTTGGTCTGGACCTGGTCCAACTTGCCCCAGATCAGGCGGTGATCGTTGAAGTCGGTCCCACCGGTGAGGGCGATCTTGGTGCCTTGGGGCAGCATCACTTCGGTTTCCGCGCGGCGCTTGGCGGCCAGGAAATCGCGGCTGTCGATAAGTGCCGCAGTCAGGTGCTTGTGGTTCACCATCGAGCCAGAGCGCGGCCGCCAGGTGGAGCCGGTGTGCAGCTCGAACGCCTCGGCGCTGCGGTCGCGGAAGGCTTCAAGACAATGCCGCCGTTCTACGAGGCTGGTGCCTTCGGCCGTCAAGCGCTCAAGCTCGGTCGATTTCACCTCAGAGCCATCCTGTTCGCGCTGCAGGCGGTGTTGCGCCACTTCATTGTCATCAAGCAGGCGTTCGGTGCGGGCGGCGGCGCGGTGGAAGAGGTTGACCTGGCCCCAGAGCAATTCTTCGAGGTCGGGTTCCATGCGGGTGTCGCCAAGGGTTGCTGCGAGGGCATCGAAGATATCGCTGACCGCGTCGATGAGGCGCTCGGGCTCCGGCATCGGGCGCAGATCGACCTCGTCCTGGAAGGCACGGGTGCCGTAGAGCTGAAGCTCCTGAAGCGCCCAGGCGGTCTGGGAAAGGGCGGGGCTGCGGTCGAAATCCTCGCTCTGGAATTGGGTCGTCATGGTCTTTTGCCTCCGGCTGCTCGGGCCCGCGCGACATCCCGCGCGGCCTTCATGGGCTGCGGAAGCTGTCACTGGGGACGCCCCTTCACCCCGCCTTCGGGGCCGGAACGCATGTGGAGGAGGACGGGGGGCGGCTGATTTGCCTCGCGATGCAAAGCGCACCTCTGGGTGCGCGGCGGAAATCAGTTGCCCCCTGTCCTTGAAGGGGCGGCCCCTTTGACGGCCGCCTGCCCATCTCTTGAAGGACGTGCGGGTGATGAGTGGGTTCGACAGCCGGGACATGGGAATAGACACGACCCGGTTCCTCTAGCGATGCTTGACCCCTGCCCCGCCCCCAGATTGCGTCTGCGCTTCCAGAGTTCAGATCGTCAGCCGATGTTGATCCTTGACGTCGATCTGCTGTGCCAGATGCTGGCGCAGCGCCTCAGCGCCGTGGGCTCGGAGATCGTCGTTGAAATCCCCGAGACGCGGCTCAAGCACCCGTACGGCAATCCCGACCTCGGTTGCTCTGGCGGTCAACCTTTCCGCCGCGCGCTGCCCCGCCGGGTCGCGGTCGATGGCGATGTAGAGGCGCTGCAACCCTGCAGGCAACAAGACGGCTCCGAGGTGACCCGACGAGAGCGCCGCCCAGACGGGCAAAGAAGGTGCAGCCTCGCGAACAGAAAGCATGGTCTCGATGCCTTCCCCCAGCACAAGGGTTTTATCTGCAGGAGCGATCCTGACGGCATTGCCAAGAAGGTGACCCATAGCCCGACGTGGCGTGTCGACAGCCGCCTTGTCCTGTCCGTCAGGCGCCAACCAAGTACGATGCACGCCCTGCAAGGCCCCTGCCCCATCGGTGACCGCAGCGATCAGTGCTGGTCTGGGGATAGGCTTGGTCTGGCCCTCATCCCGATGCCAGCACTTCGGGTGGAAGCGCAGGGTTGCACTCGGCACTGCTTGGGTGACGCCCCGGGTGCGCAAGTAGACCTCGGCCAAAGAACCCGCCAAAGGCAGCGAGGCTGCGAACAAGCGCGATGCGGCTTCTGGTGTGCCGCTTGAGGATTTTGTCGCCCGTTGCATTGGCACCGCGGGGAGAACCGGTTGCGGACGGCCAAGATGCGCGCGGGCCTCGGCCAGAAGGTCGGGAAAGCGGGTGATGCCCGTCCGTTCGCGAATGATGTCGAGGAGATCGCCGAATTCCGACGTGGCTGAATCGGTCCATTTGCCCCGAGCTCCCGGCCCCGAGGTGGGACCGGTCAGCCTGACGAACAGCGAGCGGCCCGGATTGTTTTGCAGATCACCGACCATCCAATAGGAGCCTTCCCGCCTGCCGGCGGGAAGATAATGGCGGCAAACGCTTTCGGCATTTTGCGAGAGATCCCGCAACAGATCTTCTGTTTCCAATGACATGGCACACACGATTAACAACCTTTGCGTGCATGTAGACCCTGGATGGGGAAACCTGCAAGCAGCTGATCGAGCACTTTCACACCGCCGGAATCCGTGGGGCAGAAGAGGCGCAGCTTCCAGGCGATGATTTCCGAGAAGAAGCCATCAGCTTTGAGCCGGTCCTTCCGCGCTTCCGTGAACCCGGACAGCTCAATCCGATTCACACCCATGACGCGGGACCGGTGCAACTCCATCGCTTCGGCGAGCCGCACGACCGTCTTGCCCTCAAGTACGAGGGCATGGACCTGCGCTGCACTGAGCTTCGGCGCGTCATCCACGAGAGTGGTCGCGACCCAGGCGGGTGAGACACGGCGACCGATGATGCGTTGGCCGTCATCGGTCTGCAGCCGGTAGACGCGGGTTTCGTCCTGCGGCAATTGCTTCCAGATTGGCAGCAGCAGGCCCGCCACGATGTGGATCGTGGACTCGGAGAACTCGGGAACTTCCGCGAATTCATCTGTCCAGGCGGCGATAAAGGCCGCGCGATCAGCCTCCAGCCAATGGGTGTCCTCCATCATCTTGACCGGGAACGTGTGGGTTTCCGTTGGCCGGATCAGCCGCAGGCGCGCCTCGATGGTGCCGTCGTCCAGCATCAGGCTGGTGGCGGGCACCTGCACGGCGGCACGGCCTGAGCGGCTGTTGACCAGAAGGCGTGCCTTCGGATCGTCGAGCCAGTCCAGCGCGTCCGCCAGCGAGGTTGGCGTGTTGCGACGCTTTTCCGCGATGGTCAGGAGCTGGGTTTCGGCTCCGGAGCCGGGATGGGTGTAGATCACCCGAGCATCCGTGATGCGGAAGCTCTCGGCGCGCAGGGTCTCAAGCCCGAGGTCATAGATCCCGGCGGCGATGGCGCCTTCGATGCGCTGCGCCAAAAGCTCCTCGAAGGCAGTAAACAGGATGCCCTGCATCACAATCGTGAGCGCCAGCAGGCGATTGAGGAAGGTGGTGATGGGAGGCAGATCGTCCTTCAGACCGTTGTCATCTGTTAAGCTAAGGCCGGTCGCATCCTCGAAGGCCCCGAGCGAGCAACCCGGCACGTCACCGCGATAGAGTTTGCGGTAAAGCTGACGCAAAGCATCGCGGGCGTAAGGACTCTCGAGGTTGTCTTCCGGGCGGAACAGCCCCTGACCGCCGGTCTGGCGCTGACCGCGTGTGATCGCCCCGAGCGTGTCGAGACGGCGCGCGATAGTCGAAAGGAACCGCTTCTCCGCCTTCACATCGGTGGCCACGGGCCGGAAGAGCGGCGGCTGCGCCTGATTTG
>JAIEPJ010000123.1 GCA_019749835.1 Phreatobacter sp.
GGGCGGCCGGGCGGCCGGAGCCGGGGTAGCAGCCGCCGGCGGCGAGCCCGACTGCCAGCTCAACCGCGTCCCGGAGGGCGGAGCGACGGCGGCCACCCGCTGCGGCGGAACGCTGATCGCCTGGGTCGCCACCCGGCGCGGCTGTTCGGTCACCGCGGGCTGGCGCACCAGATCGGTCGAAGCGCGCACCGGCGCCTGGGCAGCGGCCACAGCGGGCTGGGATGCGGCGGCCATCGAATAGGTCGGAATGACGACACTCTGCCCGGTCGAGAAGGGCTGGCTGCCTGCGATACCGTTGGCCTGGGCGATGGCACTGGCGGGAACGCCATAGCGGCGCGACAGGAGGTCGGGCGTGTCGCCCGCGGCCGCCGTGATGGTCGTGCCGCCGGTCGCCGACCAGGCGCCACGGCCCGGTGCGGCCGGAGCCGCAGCCATCTGCCGGACGGCCGGCGTCGCCGGATTGGAAGAGCCGAAGGGCTGGCGCGGCGTCACGGTTCCCGTCGTCAGACCGGTATCGGCGGCCTGACCGAAGGGGGCTTCGCCCTGCGAACTGCCGGACGGCGGGGCGGTGACTGCGAAGTCGCGTGCGGGAAGCGGCTGCGATTCGACCCGCGCGACGGGCGCGGCCTCGACCTGTCGGGGCGGCGCGCTGGCAACCTGTCGCGACGTGAAGGGGTTTTCGTCGAACCTGGCGACGTCGGCGCTGCAGGCAGCGCCAAGGCCCGACGCCGCGATGACCAGGACGAACCGGGAAAGACCGGGGAACGCTCGAGGACGCATGGCTACTCTCACGCGGTACGCAACAAGTGACACCCTGATTTATGACCTGTTCAGGTTAAGGTTCGGTTGTCAGGCCGCGAGAACTTTCAGGGCATCAAAGCCGGCGGGCCACACCATGGACCGCGGGATCGACCTGTGCGACGGCGAAGGCGGTGCGGGCCGTCTGCGAATCCGCCTTGCCGGTCCGGACGATGACCCCGGCTGTCAGCGGCACCACCATGACGCCGTCCGGGGCGAGTTGGGCCAGGAGATGCGGCGGCGGATCGGACACGGCGCAGGTCAGGATGATCCGGTCAAAGGGGGCGCGCTGGGCGTGCCCGTCGAAGCCGTCGCCGAAGATGGTTTCGACCATGTCGTAGCCGAGCGCCCGCAGGCGCAGATGGGCCGCGTCGGCGAGCGTCCGCCACCGCTCGACCGTCACGACGCTGGCCGCCATGCGGCCGAGAATCGCCGCCGCATAGCCCGAGCCCGTGCCGATGTGCAGGACGCGATGGTCGGGCGCGACGTCGAGGGCGTCAAGCATGGTCGCGAGCAGCGTCGGGCGCAGGACCGACTGGCCCATGGCGATCGGCAGGGCGACATCCTCGTCGGCGAGGGAAAAGTGGCGCTCGTCGAGAAAAGGCACCCGCGGCACCTGCTCCATCGCCTTGAGGACACGGCGGTCCGACAGGCCGGACTGGCGCAGCATGAGAACGAATTCTGCAGCGGCCAGGAAATGCTCCGGTCCGGGCGCCGCGTTCATCGCCGCTCTCAGGTTCCGGGAGCGCGGTCGCCGGCGAAGACGGCAGCGAGGCGCGTCATCGTCGGTTCGTCGGTCATGTTGATCTCGAGCGGCGTGACCGAGACATAGCCCTCGGACATGGCCCACAGATCGGTGCCGTTCTCGATCCGGTGCCGGTTGCGGACGAAGGCGATCCAGTAATAGGGGTTGCCCCGGCCGTCATGGCGCGGGTCGATGGTCAGGATTTCCTGATCGCGCCGACCCTGCGCCGTCACCTGGATGCCGCGGACCTGATCGGGACTGCGGTTGGGAAAATTGACGTTGATCAGCGAGCCCGGCCGCAATCCCTCCTCGAGAATGGTGCGGATGATGCCGGGGGCATGGGCCTCGGCGGTCTCGTAGGGCACGGAATGGCGGCTCTCGGGCCCATAGGCCTGGGACAGCGCGACCGAGGGAATGCCGAGGATGGTCCCCTCCATGGCACCGGCGATCGTCCCGGAATAGCCGACGTCCTCAGCAACGTTCTGGCCCCGGTTGACGCCGGAAATGACGAGGTCGGGCCCCTCCCCCGCCAGGATGTGCTTCACCGCCATGATGACGCAATCGGTGGGCGTGCCGCGCACGGCATAGCGCTGCTCGCCGACCTCGCGCAGGCGCAGGGGATCGTTCAGGGACAGCGAATGCGAGACGCCGGACTGGTCGGTCTCCGGCGCCACGACCCAGACGTCGTCCGACAGGGTGCGGGCGATCCGCTCGGCGGCGAGAAGGCCGGGAGCATGGATGCCGTCGTCATTGGTGACCAGGATGCGCATCAGGCTTTCTCGATGAGGGTGAGGCCGCCCATATAGGGCTGGAGGACGGCAGGAACCGCAATCCCCCCGCCCGCCTGCTGGTAGGTTTCCATGACCGCGATCAGCGCCCGGCCGACAGCCGTGCCGGAGCCGTTCAGCGTATGGACGAATTGGGGCGCGGGCTGCTTGTTGTCGGTCGCCCTGGGCCGGTAGCGGGCATTCATCCGCCGGGCCTGGAAATCGCCGCAGACCGAGCAGGAGGAGATCTCGCGGAAGGCCTTCTGGCCCGGCAGCCAGACCTCGATGTCGTAGGTCTTGCGCGCCGAGAAGCCCATGTCGCCGGTGCAGAGGGTCACCACCCGGTAATGCAGGTCGAGGCGCTTCAGCACCTCCTCGGCACAGGCGAGCATGCGCTCATGCTCGTCGATCGCCTGTTCGGGCGCGGTGATGGAGACGAGCTCCACCTTGAGGAACTGGTGCTGGCGCAGCATGCCGCGGGTGTCGCGGCCGGCGGCGCCGGCTTCGGAGCGAAAACATTGGGTGGCTGCGGTCAATCGGAGCGGCAGCACGTCCTCGGAAACGATCTCCTGGGCGACGATATTGGTCAGCGTCACCTCGGCGGTCGGCGTGAGCCACAAGCCCTCGCGCGTGACGAACATGTCGTCCGCCGCCTTCGGCAACTGGCCGGTGCCATAGACGGCCGCGTCCTTCACCAGGACCGGCGGATTGATCTCGGTATAGCCGTGGGTATCGGTGTGCAGGTCGAGCATGAACTGGGCAAGCGCCCGCTCCATGCGCGCCAGATGCTTCTTCAGGAGGACAAAGCGCGCGCCGGAGAGTTTCGCGGCTGTCTCGAAATCCATCTGCCCCAGGGCTTCGCCCAGTTCAAAATGCTCTTTCGCCCCGTCGATCTGCCGCGGCGCGCCGAAACGGTGGTGTTCGACATTGGCGGTCTCGTCCGGACCGACGGGCACGTCCGCCAGCGGCAGGTTCGGGATGATCTCGAGAGCGGCCGCGAGATCGGCGCTGGCCGCCTTCTCGGCAACCTCGGCCTCGGCCATGCGGTCCTTCAAGGCGGCGACCTCGACCTTCAGGGCATCGGCACGGGCCGTGTCCTTCTGGCCCATGGCCTGGCCGATCTCCTTGGAGGCGGCGTTGCGGCGCTCCTGGGCGGCCTGCAGCGTCGAGACCGCCGCCTTGCGGGCATCGTCCTGGGCGATCAGCGAGGTGGACAGTGCGGCGAGCCCACGGGCGGCGAGGCCCGCGTCGAAGGCCTCCGGATTGTCCCTGATCCAGCGAATGTCGTGCATGATCGTCCCGCAGTCTGCGCGTGGCGGATTCTCAGCGGAAACCACCGTGCAAGCGGCTTAAGCGAGCGCCATCGTCAAGGCAAGCGCACGTCTATGCCGTTGCGTCAGGCCTCGAAGGGAAAGCGGGCGAGGATGCTGAACCGCTCTGACCTGTCGCGCTGCCGGAACAGGCAGAGCGCATCGACCGCGAGCGGCGCGGCGATGATGCGGTAATGCTCCACCAGGGCCGCCGCGACTGGTCCGCGCCGGGCGTCCTCCAGACGGCCGGTCAGCGTCATGTGAAAGCGGAAGTCAGCGAAGACGTAGGGATAGCCCCAGGCCTCCAGTTGAGCGATCTGCCGGTCCGACAGCGGCGAGCGCAGGCGTCGCGCCCGGTCGGCCTCGGTGAGCGGGGCCCGGAAGGCGTCGAAATCGCGGACGCAATCGGCGGCGAGCGCATCGAGCGCCTCCGCCTCGCCGTCGGGGACGAGCGCGACGAAGGCCCCGAGCAGCGCGACTTTCAGCTGCGGGACCGTGAAGGCCTGTCGCCTTTCGGCGAAGAGCATGGCGGCCTCGATGAGATCGGCCTCGCTGGCGCCGTCGGCGAGGGCGAAGGGCGCCTTCAGGGTGCCATGGAATCCGTAGCGGCGCGGATCTTCGGTCATGGCCGGCCAGTCGGGCACATCGAAGGGCGCGCCGTCGGGAAAGGGCCGGTCGACGGCTGCGGCGGCATCATAACCGATGACGGAGGAGCCGAACCGCCAGAGCGGCGTCTCGGGCGCCGGTGCGGCATAAAGGGCATAACGGGCAGTCATGGGCCGGTGTTAGCGGGCGAACGTGACCGGCTCAAGACCCCTGGCCGCGCCGGTGTCGCTGCAATTTGTCGATCCGGCGAGCGAATGCTTTGCGGCGGCGGCGGCGCAGACTATATAGCGCGCTCAGACGAGAAACGCCGCGCGATGCTCAACAGCCTCGATATCGACAAGCCCCCCGCCGCGACCCGCGTCGTCGTCGCCATGTCCGGCGGCGTCGATTCCTCGGTTGTCGCCGGCCTGATGGCGGAACAGGGCTACGATGTCGTCGGCGTGACGCTGCAGCTCTACGACCATGGCGCGGCGATCCATCGCAAGGGGGCCTGCTGCGCCGGCCAGGACATCCATGACGCCCGCCGCGTCGCCGAGAGCCTCGGCATTCCCCACTACGTCCTCGATTATGAGGAGAGGTTCAAGAAGGCGGTGATCGACCGCTTCGCCCAGTCCTATGCGGATGGCGAGACGCCGATCCCCTGCATCGACTGCAACCGCCACGTCAAGTTCACCGACCTGCTCGAAACGGCGCGCGATCTCGGCGCCGACGCCCTGGCGACGGGCCATTACGTCTCGAGCCGTCCCGGCGCGCATGGCCGGCGGGCGCTGTACCAGCCGGTCGATGCCGACCGCGACCAGAGCTATTTCCTCTTCGCCACGACGCCGGACCAGCTCAACCTTCTGCGATTCCCGCTCGGCACCATGACCAAGCCCGAAACCCGCGAGCATGCGCGCCGTTTCGGCCTGGCCATCGCCGACAAGGCCGACAGCCAGGACATCTGCTTCGTCCCCACCGGGCGCTACACGTCCATCGTCGAGAAGCTGAAGCCCGAGGCGGCGGAAGCCGGTGACATCGTCCATGTCG
>JAIEPJ010000051.1 GCA_019749835.1 Phreatobacter sp.
CGTCCATGGCGCACATGACGAAGTCGAAGATGCGCATCTCGATGATCGGCCGCGTGCCGACCAGCGCCGCGCCGAGACCGGCGCCCATGATCGTCGATTCCGAGATCGGCGTGGACACGACGCGTTCCGCCCCGAATTCCGGCAGGAAGTCCTTGTACTGCCCATAGAGGCCGCCACGGGCGACATCCTCACCCATGACCCATACGGTGGGGTCGCGGCGCATCTCCTGCAGCGCGGCGAGGCGGACAGCTTCGACCAGAGTGACCTGATG
Source organism: Phreatobacter sp. (assembly GCA_019749835.1). Taxonomy (GTDB): domain Bacteria; phylum Pseudomonadota; class Alphaproteobacteria; order Rhizobiales; family Phreatobacteraceae; genus Phreatobacter. The sequence continues at coordinate 272 of JAIEPJ010000051.1, forward strand.
CACGCTCATGCCGAAACTCCCGAAAAACGGACCGCGCCGACATCCTGCACGTCCTCGTAGGCGATGGCCTCGTCGGGCCAGGGGGCGGCCTTGGCATCGACGACTGCCGCTTCCATCTCTTCAAAGGCGGCGAGACGCACCGCGTCGAGATCGGCGGTGGCGACGCCCCGCTCGGCGAGGAGGGCACCGAGCCGGCCGATCGGATCGCGGGCCTTCGCCGCCGCGACATCGGCCGGATCGCGCCAGGCCGCGGCATCGGTCGAGGTATGGCCGGTGATGCGGAAGGTCTTGGCATGGAGCAGCCGCGGCCCCTTGCCGCCGCGCACCTCGGCCACAAGCCGGCCGGCCGCCTCGTCCACCGCCAGGGCATCGTTGCCGTCCACCGTCACGCCCGTCACGCCGAGCGAGGCCGCGCGGGCGATGACGCCGGGGCCGGCGGTCACCGTGTCGGTGGCGGTGAAGGCGGAGACGCCGTTGTCCTCGCAGATGAAAAGTACTGGCAGGTTGTAGAGCGCCGCCCAGTTGAGGCCCTCGAGGAAGGGACCGCGATTGATGGCGCCGTCGCCGAAGAAACAGACCGCGATGGCGCTGGACCGCATCATCTTCAGGCCCTGGGCCGCGCCGACAGCGATGGGAATGCCGCCGGAGACGACACCGTTCGCCCCGAGCATGCCGACGGAGAAGTCGGCGATATGCATGGAGCCGCCCTTGCCACGGCAATGGCCGCCCTCACGGCCGAAGAGTTCGCGCATCATGCCCTGCACGCCGGCGCCCTTGGCGAGGGCATGGCCGTGGCCGCGATGGTTCGAAGTGATGCGGTCCTCGGTGGTCAGGTTGAGGCAGACGCCGGCCGCGACGCCCTCCTGCCCGATCGAGACATGCAGCGGCCCCGGCACCACACCCTCCTTGTGGGCGTTCAGCGCAGCGGTCTCGAAGGCGCGGATGCGGCTCATGGTCCGGTAGAGGTCCATCAGCCGCCGGATATTGTGGGTGGGTTCCATCTGGATGTCGTTCCCCGCTGTCGGTCTGGTCTTGGTTCAGTAGGATTTCGGCAGGCCGAGGACCTTCTCGGCGATGTAGGAGAGGATGAGCTGTGCCGAGACCGGGGCGAGGCGCGGGATCCAGGCCTCGCGCAGATAGCGCTCGACATGGAACTCGCGGGCATAGCCCATGCCGCCGAGCGTCATCACCGCGGTCTCGCAGGCCCGGTAGCCGGCCTCCGCCGCCAGGTATTTGGCGGCATTGGCGTAGGGCCCGCAGGGCTCGCCGCGGTCATAGAGGCTGGCGGCCTTCCGCATCATCAGCTCGGCCGCCTCCAGTTCCATCCAGCGCTCGGCCAGCGGATGCTGGATCGCCTGGTTTTGGCCGATAGGGCGGTCAAAGACGATGCGCTCGCCGGCATAGGCGCAGGCGCGCCGCAGCGCCGCGCGCCCCAGCCCGACGGCTTCCGCCGCGATCAGGATGCGCTCAGGGTTCAGCCCATGCAGGATGATCTCGAAGCCTTGGCCTTCTTCGCCGATCAGATCGTCGGCCGGCACCGGCAGGCGGTCGAAGAAGACCTGGTTGGAATCGACCGCCTTGCGGCCCATCTTGGCGATCTCGCGCACCTCGACATGGGCACGGTCCAGCCTGGTGTAGAACAGCGACAGCCCCTCGGTGCGCTTCTTCACCGCGGCGAGCGGCGTGGTGCGGGCGAGCAGCAGGATCTTGTCGGCGACCTGCGCCGCCGAGGTCCAGATCTTCTGGCCGGTGACCATGTAGACGTCGCCCTGGCGCTCGGCCCGCGTCGAGATCTTCAGCGTGTCGAGGCCGGCATCGGGCTCGGTGACGCCGAAACAGGCCTTCTCCCTGCCGGCGATCAGGGGGGTGAGCATCCGCGCCTTCTGGGCCTCTGTCCCCTTCACCACGACGGGATTGAGCCCGAAAATGTTGAGGTGGATGGCGGACGCGCCGGACATGCCGGCCCCCGAGGCGGCGATCGCCTCCATCATGATGGCGGCTTCCGTGATGCCGAAACCGGCGCCCCCGAAGGCGACGGGCATGGCGATGCCGAGAAAGCCGGCCTCGGCGAAAGCGGCATGGAAGTCGTTGGGAAAGCCGCCCGCAATGTCGCGGTCCAGCCAGTAGGCGTCGGGAAAGCGCGCGCAAAGACGGTCGACCGCCGCATGCAGGGCCTGCTGGTCCGCGGTCAGGGAAAAGTCCATCCGCAGGTCAGCGGTGCGGACGGCGCTGCGCGCGCCCGGCCTGAGCCGTCATGTCGTCATCCTCCCGGTCGCCGGTCTGCGCCGGCCTTCTCGCCCATCTGGCGGGTCGTTGCCCGCGAGTGTGGAGACGAGGCCCGACGTGTCAAGGCGAGGGCCGGCATGACTGGTCTCCGACGAACGGCTTGGCTCGGCCGATTGCCGCCCGACACCGGGACTGGAACAGTCGCCGCTCCCGCGACAGCCGAACCGGATGACGTCCATGCCGCCGCCCATCGTTCTCGACAGCGTCACCCATCTCCCCGCCGAGGCGCGCGGGCGCATCGCCGTCTGCGCCTCGCATGGCGCGGTCTATGCCGCCTGGTACGGGGCGAGGAAGGGGGTTTCCGCCCTCATCCTCAACGATGCCGGCATCGGCCGGGAACAGGCGGGCATCTCCGGCCTCGCCTGGCTCGATGGTCTTGGCGTGCCCGGCGCGACGGTCGCCCACAGCTCGGCGCGGATCGGCTGGGGCTCCGACATGCCTGAACGCGGGGTCCTGTCCTTCGTCAACGCCGCCGCGGCGAGCCTCGGCCTGCGACGCGGCATGACCTGCGCCGAGGCGCTGGAGCGGCTGGGACGCGCCGTGCTCGCGCCATCGCCCGCCCCCGCCGCGCTCGACGAGGCCCGCCACGAGATCACCGAGGCCGGAGGCAAGGGCATCCGCGTCTTCGTCCTCGATTCAAACGGCCTCGTCGGCAGCGAGGATGCCGGCCACATTGTCGTCACCGCCTCCCATGGCGGCCTGCTCGCCGGCAAGCCGGAGACGGCGGTGAAGTCCGCCGTCCGGGCCGCCGTCTATGTCGACGCCGACCGTGGCCTTGACGATGCCGGCATCTCGCGCCTGCCCGCGCTGGAAGCGCGCGGCATCGCCGGCGCCATGGTCTCCGTCTTCTCCGCCAGGATTGGCGACGGCCTCTCGGTGTGGAACGACGGCTATGTCAGCGCCGTCAACGGCATCGCCGAACGGCGCGGCGGCGCCATCGGCCAGTCGACGCAGGATTTCGTCGCCGCCATGGTCGCCGCCGCCTGATCAGACGCGCGCGGCGATGACGGCCACCGGCCCGCCGCCGGGCGGCCCCTGATGCTCCGCACCACCGGAAACATAGAGATCGGTCCGCCCGACCAGGCCGGCGAGAGCCCCTGCCACGAAGGCGCGGGCATGCCGCGTGGAGGAAATGTCGGAATCGTCCAGCATGGTGTGACGAACCCCGCGGACCGCCCCGTCGGGCGCGGCCTCCGCCTTGGCGAGCAGCGCCACGAGCCGGTCGCGGGCCACAGGTCCGAGTTGGCCGGCCGCGCCGAGGCCGAGCCGGCCGAGCGCCGCCCGCACCGGCTCGACATCGATGGCATCGGCCATCACCGCATGGTCGATGGCGAGCGGCCCGGACCAGGCCGCCGACATGCCGAGCACGACGATCTCGTGGCCGAGAAGCTCCACACCCGCCGAGGCGCTGGCGCGGCCGGAATGGAGGGCAAGGTCCCGTCCGATCGCCGCATCGGCGAGCGCCTGGGCCGGGATTTCCCCCAGCGCTACCGCCACCCCGAGCGAGGAGGCGCCGCGCGACAGGCCCATCGACTTCAACGTGTCGCGGACAGCAACCGTGGCACCCCGCGCCTCCGCCTCGCCGATGCGCTGGGCCGTGAGCAGCGGGCATTTCACCTGGACGAAATGGACGTCGCGGGGATCGTCGAGGCCGGCCTGGCGCATGGCGGCACGAACGCCGGCGGCGACCTGCTCGACCTGGCCCATCCGCCCGAGATGCTCGGCCGGCAGCGCCGGCGTGTGGACCCGGCCGATGGCGAGCGCGGGGCCGGGGGCGCCCTCGCCCTCCAGCCGCTCGAAGACCGTCCAGTGCGGCGCCATGGCGCCTTCCGTGCCGCCCGACATCACATAGCAGACGGAGGCGGCGCGCTCCGCTCCGACATGGCGGGCGAGGGCCAGGGTCAGCGACTGGGTGGCAAAGCCGCGGGTGAAGTCGTTGACGCAGCCATTGCCCTCCGTCTTGCCGAAGATCGCGAGAATGCCGGCGGGGTCGAGCCGGCCGGCAGCGATCGCCGCCTCGAGGCCGGACACGTCGTCGGGCGCTTGCGCGATGATGCGGTGGACACGGGCGATGGGCATGCGGCAGGATCCTTTTCGATGCTCGGGTCTTCGGCAGTGCCGGTTTTGCTTGACAGGCCCAGGTCCTGTCACTATGCCGTCGCGTCTCCGAACAGGACCATTTTGTCCAGCGGCCGGCCGACGCCGTCGCACTTTACCTTTGGGATCCGACAGATGTCGCGTCGTTGTGAACTCACCGGCAAGGGTGTTCAGGTTGGCCACCGGGTCAGCCATTCGAACATCAAGACGAAGCACCGCTTCTTGCCGAACCTGCAGAATATCTCCTTCGCCTCCGACCTGCTTGGTCAGACGGTGTCGCTGCGCGTGTCGACCCACGCCCTGCGCTCGGTCGACCACAATGGCGGGCTCGATGCCTTCCTGCAGAAGGCCAATGCCGAGGACCTGTCGCCGAAGGCACGGCAGCTGAAGTCGGCCATTGCCAAGAAGCGCGCCGAAGCCGCCTGATCGCGGTTCGGACCGAAACCTGTGTGAACCGGCGAGGGGAAACCGTCGCCGGTTTTCGCTTTGCCGCTGCGGCATTGTCTCGCGGCGACACGGTGCCCATATGCTGCTAGTGTCTGCGCAGCGGCGGCGTCAACGCCGCGCCATTCGTGGGGAAACCATGTCGACCAAGACCCTTTTCAGGTCCAAGAAGCTCATTCGCGCCTTCGCCGTCGCCGGCGTC
>JAIEPJ010000238.1 GCA_019749835.1 Phreatobacter sp.
TGCACATGGAATGGACCATGTCGGTGGACGAGGCGATCGAGGCCGAGGCCATGGCTCAGGCGATCTGCATGGACACGAAGGACTTCCGCCGCGCCTTCGAGGCCTTCGCGGCGAAGACCAGGCCTGTCTTCGAGGGGGATTGAGCGGATGGCCACTGCGCTTGGAATGGCCCCACCCGCACCCTCCCCTCGCTGGCGCGAGGAGAGGCGGACTTCCACCTCGCGCCCCGTTCGTTCGGGTCGGGCCAGGCCCATCCGTTGGTTTGCAGACGCTGACACCGAAGCCTCCCTCCCCGCGGCAGCGGGGAGGGTAAGGGTGGGGCCTTTCATTCTGTCGGAGGCCCTGTGACGCTCCCTGCTGACCTCCTGTCGCTGCCCTTCTTCGAGGACCGCCACCGCGACTACGCCGCCCGCCTTGGCGACTGGGCCGCCCGCACCGTCCCCGGCCTCGTCGACCACCACGATGTCGACGGCTCCTGCCGCAAGCTCGTCGCTGCCATGGGCGAGGCGGGCTGGCTGAAGGCCTGCGTGCCGGCCGACCAGGGCGGGCTCACTCCCGCCCTCGACGTGCGCACCCTCTGCATCACCCGCGCGACCCTTGGCTATGTGGAGGGCCTTGCCGATTTCGCCTTCGCCATGCAGGGCCTCGGCACCGGCGTCGTCTCGCTCTTCGGCACGCCCGAGCAGAAGGCGCTCTGCTGCCCGCCGGTGCGCGACGGCAAGGCCATCGCCGCCTTCGCCCTCTCCGAGCCCGATGCAGGCTCCGACGTTGCCGCCATGGCGACCACCGCCACGCGGCTCCCCGATGGCGGTTGGCGGCTGGACGGCGTCAAGACCTGGATCTCCAACGGCGGCATCGCTGACCGTTACGTCGTCTTCGCCCGCACCGGCGAGGCGCCGGGTGCCCGCGGAATCTCGGCCTTCATCGTTCCCTCCGACGCGCCCGGCCTCTCCATCGCCGAGCGTATCGACGTCATCGCGCCGCATCCGCTGGCGACTTTGCTCTTCGAGGACTGCCGCCTGCCAGCCGACGCGCTGATCGGCAAGGCCGGCGGCGGTTTCGCCATGGCCATGGCCAATCTCGACATCTTCCGTCCGACGGTGGCCGCCGCCGCCCTTGGCATGGGGTATCGCGCTCTCGACGAGGCGACGCGCCGGGCGAAGTCGCGCATCATGTTCGGTGCCCCGCTCGCCGACCTGCAACTGACCCAGGCCGCGCTCGCCGACAGCGTCGCCGAGCTCGAGGCCGCGGCCCTCCTCGTCTTCCGCGCCGCCTGGGCCAAGGACCAGGGCAAGCCGCGCATCACCAAGGAGGCGGCCATCGCCAAGATGGTCGCCACCGAGAACGCCCAGAAGGTCATCGACCGTGCGATCCAGATCTTCGGCGGTCTGGGCGTCAAGAAGGGTGAAAAGGTGGAGGAACTGTACCGGGAGATCCGCGCCCTGCGCATCTACGAGGGGGCGACCGAAGTCCAGAAGGTCGTCATCGCCAGGGCCCATCTCGCCGAGGCCGAAGCCGCGGCTTCCAAAGCAGCCGGATAGGAGCGTCCGATGACGGGAACGGTGGCAGGATCGGTCGTGACGCTGCGGTCAGGGGTGGTTTCCGTCCATGTCGACAGCTTCGCCGCGCGCGGCCTGCCGCCGCCGGAACTACAACCGGCCTTCCTCTTCGACCGCCCGGAACTCGCCTATCCCGAGCGGCTCAATTGCGTGACGGAATTCGTCGACCGCCATGTCGCGGAGGGCCGCGGAGGGCGCACCGCCATCCTCGCGCCGGGCGGACTGCACTGGACCTATGCCGATCTCGCGGCGGAAGTGAACCGCGTCGCCAACGTGCTGACCGTCGCCCTCGGCCTCGTGCCGGGCAACCGCGTCCTGCTGCGGGCGCCGAACAGCCCGACCATGGTCGCGGCCTATCTGGCGGTCATCAAGGCCGGTGGCATTGTCGTCGCCACCATGCCGCTCTTGCGCGCCAAGGAACTCGGCCAGATCGTCGACAAGGCGGAGATCGCTCTCGCCCTCTGCGACGACCGCCTGACCGACGAACTGACCAAGACGGCCGCCGGCTCGCGCTTCCTGAAGCGGGTGATGACCTTCTCCGAGCTGAAGATGCTCGCCACGGACGCGTCGACGGACTTCGCCCCCGTCGACACCGCCCGCGACGACGTCTGCCTGTTCGGCTTCACCTCGGGGACGACGGGCGAGCCGAAATGCACCATGCATTTCCACCGCGATCTCCTCGCCATCTGCGACGCCTATGCCGGCAACGTGCTGAAGCCGACGCCCGAGGATCGCTTCATCGGCTCGCCGCCGCTCGCTTTCACCTTCGGCCTCGGCGGCCTGGTGCTCTTTCCCCTCCGGGTCGGAGCCTCCACCGTATTGGTGGAGAAAGCGTCACCCGGCGACCTGCTGCCGGCCATCGCCACCTTCCGACCGACCATCTGCTTCACCGCGCCCACCGCTTACCGCGCCATGATCCCGCTTCTCGGCGACCACGACTGGCGTTCCCTGAGGAAATGCGTTTCCGCCGGTGAGGCGCTGCCCAAGGCGACCTTCGACGCCTGGCAGGCCGCAACGGGCCTGACGCTGATGGACGGCATCGGCGCCACCGAGATGCTGCACATCTTCATCTCGGCGCCGGAGGAGGCGATCCGCCCTGGTGCCACGGGCAAGCCGGTGCCGGGCTACGAGGCCAAGGTCATCGGCGCCGACGGCGAGGACCTGCCTCCCGGTACGCCCGGCCGCCTCGCCGTGCGCGGGCCGACCGGCTGCCGCTACCTCGCCGACGAACGCCAGCGCAAATATGTCGTCGATGGCTGGAACGTCACCGGCGACACTTACGTGCAGGATGAGGACGGCTATTTCTGGTACCAGGCGCGCAACGACGACATGATCGTCTCCGCCGGCTACAACATCGCCGGCCCCGAAGTGGAGGCGGCGCTGCTCGCCCATCCCGCCGTCGCCGAGGCCGGCGTCGTCGGCCAGCCCGATCCCGAGCGCGGCATGATCGTCAAGGCCTATGTCGTCCCCAAGCCCGACGTCACGGTGACGCCGGCCCTCGTCGTCGAGCTCCAGGCCTTCGTCAAGGACGAGATCGCGCCCTACAAATATCCCCGCGACATCGCTTTCGTGCCGCAACTGCCGCGCACCGAGACCGGCAAGCTGCAGCGCTTCGCGCTGCGCGAACGCGCCGCCCGCGAGGCCGGCGCCGGACCCGCCACCGAGACCGCCAAGGCCGCCGAATAGACGCGGCGCCGGAGACAATGCCCATGTCCCATCCAATGAAGCCCGTGATCCCGCTCGCCCTGCCGGACGAGGACGCCGTGCCGGTGACGCTCAACCCCAAGGGCTGGCCGGTGCCGCGCGGCTATGCCAACGGCATGGCCGCCAAGGGCCGCATCATCGTCACCGGCGGCGTCGTCGGCTGGGACGTCATGGGCAATTTCGCGGAGGGCTTCGCCGCCCAGGCGCGCCAGTGCTTCGAGAACATCCGGCTGATTCTGGCGGAGGGCGGCGCGCTGCCGCACCACATCGTCAGGCTCACCTGGTACGTGACAGACGTCGAGGAATACCAGGCGAACCTGCGCCCGCTCGGCCAGGCCTATCGCGAGATCTTCGGTGCGCACTATCCGGCCATGGCCGTGGTGCAGGTCGTCAGGCTGGTGGAGAAGGCGGCGAAGATCGAGATCGAGGCGACGGCGGTCGTGGCGGAGTAGGGGCACCCCAAGGGCCCTGTCTCGGTGGGGCCACGCCGCGCCGTCGACGGCGTCCCAAAACCTTACCGCAGCGCCCGTCCGATCCGCTCCACCGCCCGGTCCACATCCGCTGCGTTGGTGCAGAGGCCGAAGCCAAAGCGCAGGCGGTCGCCGCGATGGTCGCTGTGGACATGAACTGCCGCGAGCTTCGCCTCGATCTCACCCGCCCTGTCGGTTCGGAACGTGAGGAAATTGCCGTGCTCGCGATGCGGGCCGAAGGGTGTGATGAGGTCGGCCGCGCGGAGCCCGGCAAGGCCCATGGCCTCGACGGCATCGAGGAACCGGGCCATGAGGCTCTGGGCATGGGCGTGGATCGCCGTGACCGGGATCCCCAGCCCGTCCAGCCAGTCGAAGACCGCAGCCATGCGATAAAGCCCGGTCGGGTCGAAGGTCGCACCGAGGAACCGGCCGCCATCGGCGGGGTAGCCGATGCTCTTGCCGGCGGGGGCCGCGAGCGCGCCAAAATCGGCGAACCAGCCGGTGTCGCGCGGACGCTCGCCGTAGCCGGGCGGGCAGTGCAGGAAGCAGCAATTCTCGCCGGCCATGGCATATTTGTAGCCGCCGGACATGTAGAAGACCCGGTCCGCCACCGCCGACAGGTCGGTCGGCCGCGCCATGAAGCCGTGATAGCCGTCGATCACAATCAGCGTGTCCGCCGAGGGTACGGCGGCCACGAGCGCGGCAAGATCGCCGCATGTGGCGCCCGAGGTGAAGAAGACCTGGCTGGCGAAGACGAGGTCATGGCCGCCCTGCGCCGCCGCCTCTGCGAACCGGGTGGAGAAGGTCTCGAAGGGTTCGGCCGGAACCCGCGTCACCGTGACGAGCCCGTCTTCCTCGAGCCGCGCGATCTGCCGACGCGCGGTATGGAACTCGGCATCGGTGGTGAGGATGCGCGCCGGCCGTCCGGCGGGCAGGCAGGAGAGGATGCGCCGCAGGAACTCATGGGTGTTCGGCGCAACCGCGATGGTCGCCGGGTCAGGCAGGGCGAGGCGGCTCGCGATGCCACGTTGCACCGCCGGGATCACCTCGCCGAACACCTTGCCCCACTTGTCGCCGGCGAGCAGCGCCGCGTCCCGCCAGCAGGCCTCCTGCGCGGCGAGCGTCACATCCGGCCAGTCGTGATGCGAATGGGCCGCGAGGTTGATGCGGTCGGGCGCCGCGCCGCGAAAACGCGCGAAATGCCCGGTGAGGTCGAGCGCCGTCATGCCGCGTAGACGAGGCCCATGCGGGCCTGCACCTCGGCCGGCAGCGGCGGCAGGGCCGAGCGCGGGATGAGGAAGGTGGAGAGGCGGAAGAGGTCGCCGAAGACCCGGTGACGCTCGGCTGTGGTCTTGAGATAGGCGCCGCCCGAGGAGCCGCCGGTGCCGATCTTCACGCCGATCATGCGCTCCACCATCAGCGCGTGGCGATAGCGCCAGAGCGTCATGGTCTCGTCGATGTCCATGAGGGCGGCGAGCAGCCGGAAGGCCTGATGCACCGCCGGCTTGTCGCGATAGAGCGTAATGAACAGCGCCGCCTGCACGGACGGCGGGCCGAGGCGCCAGCCGCCGCGGTCTTCCTCCGGCGAGAACACCGCCGCGAAAGCGGCAAGCGCCCGGTCCATCGCCTTGAGCTCGC
>JAIEPJ010000263.1 GCA_019749835.1 Phreatobacter sp.
GACGAAGGACGTGCTGGTCGAGGCGCGTGCCGTCGCTCGCGACGGCGCGGTCATGACCTTCAGCAACGCCGCCATGAACTTCGCCTACCGCAAGTCCGATGTCGGCCGCCCCGTCATCTTCACCGGCGCCGTCTTCGAAGGTGTGCCGACCGACCCGGCCACCATCCGCGAACGGATGGACGCCGTGCAGCACCACCGCGAGACGGTGCAGCCGATCCGCGAGAAGACCGGCGGCTCCACCTTCAAGAACCCGCCGGGCCAATCCGCCTGGAAGCTGATCGACGCCGCCGGCTGCCGCGGCCTCCGGCTCGGCGGCGCCCAGGTCTCCGAAATGCACTGCAATTTCCTCATCAACACCGGCACCGCCACCGCCGCCGACATCGAGGCGCTGGGCGAGGAGGTACGCCGACGGGTGAAGGAGACAAGCGGCGTCGAACTGCACTGGGAAATCAAGCGGGTGGGCCAGCCGCTGGCCTGACGGGAAGGAACGACCATGACCAAACCCCACGTCGCCGTCCTCTATGGCGGCTGGTCCGCCGAGCGCGAGGTCTCGCTTGCCTCCGGCACCGCCTGCGCCGATGCGCTCGAAAGCCGCGGCTACCGGGTGACGCGGGTCGATGTCGGCCGCGATATCGCCCTGAGGCTCGCCGAGCTGAAGCCGGACGTGGCGCTCAACGTCACCCACGGCCGTCCCGGCGAGGACGGGACGCTCGCCGGCATCCTCGAGGTCATGCAGATCCCCTACAGCCATTCCGGCGTCATGGCCTCGGCCCTGTGCATGGACAAGGCCATGGCCAAGAGGGTGATGGCGGCGGCGGGCGTGCCGGTGCCCGGCGGCCTCGTCGTCTCCCGCCGCGAGGCGGCGCGCGAACATCTCCTGCCGCGCCCCTATGTGATCAAGCCCAACACCGATGGCTCGTCCCTCGGCGTCTTCATCGTCACCAAGGACCATGAACACCCGCCGCAGGAACTGCACGCCGCGGACTGGGCGCTGGGCGACACGGTTCTGGTCGAGCCCTTCATCGCCGGCAAGGAACTGACCTGCGCCGTCATGGGCGACCGGGCCCTCGGCGTCATCGAGATCACCTTCGCGGGAACCTTCTATGACTACGAGGCGAAATATGCGCCCGGGGGGTCACAGCATCTGATTCCGGCGCCGCTTAAACCAAATATTTACTCTGAGGTCCAAAGACTGTCCCTCGCAGCGCATCAGGCGCTCGGCTGTAAAGGGGTCAGCCGTGCGGACTTCAGATTTGACGATACGCCCGGCGGAACCGGGCAACTCGTCTGCCTCGAAGTCAACACGCAGCCCGGGATGACCGGGACTTCGCTCGTCCCCGACATGGCCGCTCACGAAGGTGTCTCGTTCGCCGAGCTGGTCGAATGGATGGTATTGGACGCGTCTCTCGATCGTTGACCGCCAGGCTCGCCGGAGCCGGGGCGGACGCGCTCGCCCAGGCCAGCGACAGGCTGCGGTCCTCCGCCGCCCCGGCGCGCCGGGAAGCCGCGTTCGACGGCTATTCCCGGCCGAGCGCCGCCGGGATTCGCCTGCGCCGGCTGTGGAGCCGCGCCGTCAGCCTGCGTTTGCCGCGCCGCGCCGGCCTCGTCGCCACGCTGGCCCTCTTCGCCGCCACCGGGCTCTATGGAATTCAGCGCGGCGGCCACTGGCCGGTCGCCAACCAGGCGCTGCTCTCGGTCGGTGACCGCGCCGCCAATGCCGCCGGCCTGCAGGTCCGCGGCGTCCGCCTCACCGGCAACAGCCAGATGAGCCACGCGCAGGTCCTCGAGGTCGCCGGCGTCCATCTCGAGACCTCGGTGCTGTTCTTCGATGCCGACGAGGCCCGTGACCGCCTCAAGGCCAATTCCTGGATCGCCGACGCCACGGTCCAGAAGCTCTATCCCGATCAGATCATGATTTCCGTGGTCGAGCGCGAGCCCTTCGCGCTGTGGCAGCGCGACGGCCGCATCCAGGTCATCGCCGCCGACGGCCGCGTCATCGTCGACCACCTCGACGCCCGCTTCCAGCACCTGCCGCTGATCGTCGGCAAGGGCGCCGAGACACGCGCCCGGGAGATCGTCGGCCTGCTCGGCGACCATCCCGTTGTGGCGAAGGCGGTGCGCGCCGCCGTGCTCGTCGCCGAGCGCCGCTGGACCCTCGTCCTGAAGAACGGAATCGACGTGCGCCTGCCCGACACCGACCTCGACCGCGCCATGATCGACCTCGCGCGCCTCGACGGCGAGCGCCGGCTGATGACGCGCGACCTCACCATGATCGACATGCGCGTGCCGGGCCGCGTCACCGTCCGCCTCTCGGAGGACGCGATGAAGGCCCACGAGGCGGCCCTCAAGGAACGCGACCGCGAGCGCGCCCGGCGTCGCGCCCTGCAGGCCCAGCGCACATGACCGCACCGTTCCGCCACGGCCTGACCCCGAAGATGCGCCCGATTTCGCCGCGGCGCTCGGCGATCATGTGCGTCCTCGACATCGGCACCTCGAAGATCGTCTGCATGATCGTGCGGCTCCGGCCGCGCGAGGGCACCGACATCCTGCCCAACCGCACCCACAAGGCCGAGATCCTGGGCATCGGCCACACCCGCGCCCGCGGCATGAAGGCCGGTGCCATCGCCGACATGGCCAAGGCCGAGGCTGCGATCCGCCAGGCGGTGGATGCCGCCGAGCGCATGGCCGAGGTCCAGGTCGACCGCGTCATCGTCACGGTCTCCGCCGGCCGGCTCGGCTCCGAGCACTACGAGGCCCGCGTCACCTGCCCGACGCCGCGCGTCGAGGAACAGGACCTGCACCGCGTGCTGCAGGCCGCCTCCGATCATTCGGTGCGGCAGGGCAGGGCCGTGCTCCACTCCATGCCGATCGGGTTCCGCCTCGACGACACCCGCGGCATCAAGGACCCGCGCGGCATGCTCGGCTCCTCGCTCGGCGTCGACATGCATGTCGTGACCTGCGACGCCGCCACCGCCCGCAACCTCATGCTCTGCATCGAGCGCTGCCACCTGACGGTCGAGGCGCTTGTCGCCGCCCCCTTCGCCGCCGGCCTCGCGGTGCTGACCGACGACGAGGCCGAACTCGGCACGGTCTGCCTGGACATGGGCGCCGGCACCACGACGCTGTCGGTCTTTGCCGGCGGCCACTTCGTCCATGCCGATGCCGTGGCGGTGGGCTCCCACCACGTCACCATGGACATCGCCCGCGGCCTGTCGACGCGGCTCTCCGATGCCGAGCGCATCAAGGTGCTGAACGGCGCCTGTTTCGCCGCCAAGTCGGACGAGCGCGACATCGTCAACGTGCCCTCCATCTCCGAGGACGAGCGCGACATCCCCCATTCGGTGTCGCGGGCGCAGATCATCCGCATCATCCGCCCGCGTATCGACGAGATCCTCGAAATGGTGCGCGACCGGCTGGTCGCCGCCGGCTCGGCCGCCGAAGTCGGCCGCCGCCTCGTGCTCACCGGCGGCGGCGCGCAGCTGCCCGGCCTCGCCGATCTCGCCGCCCAGGTCTTCGGCCGCCAGGTCCGGGTTGCCCGGCCGGTCGGCATCACCGGATTGCCCGACAGCGCCAAGGGGCCTCCCTTTGCCGCCGCGGTCGGGCTCACCGTCTATCCGCAGATCGCGGGTGCAGAGCATTTCGAACCGCAGCGGCGCTTCCTCGCCGCCACCGGCACGGACGGCTACTTCACCCGGGTCGGCCGCTGGATCAGGGACAGTTTCTAGACCCATACCCGGCCGCAGCCATGCGGTCCGGGCCTCCCAACGCGAAGCCGGTTGCCGCCGGTGAAGCACCGACAGTAGAAAAGCGACGTGGCAGTCGCGTGAGTGATTCGAACGAGGCTCATGATGACCATCAACCTGAAGATGCCCGACATTCGGGAACTGAAGCCCCGGATCACCGTATTCGGCGTCGGCGGCGCGGGCGGCAACGCCGTCAACAACATGATCGAGGGCGGCCTGCAGGGCTGTGACTTCGTCGTCGCCAACACCGACGCCCAGGCGCTGTCCTCCGCCAAGGCCGAGCGCATCATCCAGATGGGTCTGGCCGTGACCTCCGGCCTCGGCGCCGGCTCGCACCCGGAAGTGGGCGCTGCGGCTGCCGAAGAGGTGATCGACGAGATCCGCGACCAGCTCTCCGGCTCGCACATGGCCTTCATCACCGCCGGCATGGGCGGCGGCACCGGTACGGGCGCTGCCCCGGTCATCGCCCGCATCGCCCGCGAGCTCGGCATCCTCACCGTCGGCGTCGTCACCAAGCCCTTCCACTTCGAGGGCGTGCGCCGCATGAAGACGGCCGAGGCCGGCATCGTCGAGCTGCAGAAATCGGTCGACACGCTCATCGTCATTCCCAACCAGAACCTGTTCCGGGTGGCGAACGAGAAGACGACCTTCACCGACGCCTTCGCCATGGCCGACCAGGTGCTCTATTCGGGCGTCGCCTGCATCACCGACCTGATGGTCAAGGAAGGCCTGATCAACCTCGACTTCGCCGACGTGCGCGCGGTCATGCGCGACATGGGCAAGGCGATGATGGGCACGGGCGAGGCCACCGGCGAGCGCCGCGCCATCACCGCTGCGGAAGCCGCCATCGCCAATCCGCTGCTCGACGAGACCTCGATGAAGGGCGCCCGCGGCCTCCTCATCTCGATCACCGGCGGCAACGACCTCACCCTCTTCGAGGTGGACGAGGCGGCGACCCGCATCCGCGAGGAGGTCGATCCGGAAGCCAACATCATCCTCGGTGCCACCTTCGACTCCGCCCTCGACGGCACGATCCGCGTCTCGGTCGTCGCCACCGGCATCGACCTGTCGGCACAGGGCGCCAACACCCAGACCATCGCCGAGATGACCGCCAAGCTGCGCCAGAGCGCCCAGCGCATGGCGCAGCTCCACCAGCCCGCCCCGGCCCCCGCGCCGCAGCCGGTCGCCCAGGCGCCGGTCGAGGCCGAGCCGCAGATCTATGACCTGCCGGCCGCAGACATCCCGGCCCCGGCCGCCGTCGTCACCGAGAGCGAGGTCGTCCTGCAGCCGGTCGTCGCCAAGCCCGCCCTGTTCCGCGAGGCCCCGGTGGAACTCGACCAGCCGCTGATGCCGCCGCGCGACGAGCCGATCCCCTCGCGCGATTTCATCCCGCCGGCCGCCGAGAAGCCGATGCGCCCCGTGCGCATGCCGACCCAGGACGAACTGCCGCCGATCGTTCGCCAGCAGATGCGCGCCGAACCGGCCGTGGCCCCGCGCGCCGAAGACAATCCGGTGGAGCGCAAGCGCACCTCGCTGATGGAGAAGCTCCAGTCGATCGGCTTCACCCGCAAGCCCGAGGTTGCCGAGGCTCCCGCCCCGGCGCCGCGCGCCGCCCCGCCGCTGCAGCCGGCCCGGCC
>JAIEPJ010000296.1 GCA_019749835.1 Phreatobacter sp.
AGCCGGCCGTCACGACGCAGCCCGACTGGGCGCCCGAGGCCAGGCTCTGGCCGCCGTTCAGCTTCAGGACCTCGGCGCAGACGTCGACGGCCTTGGCCTCGTCCATCTCGAGGGTCACGAGGCCGTTGGCAGCATCGAGAACCCAGGCGGTGGTGCCGGGAACGGCCGAGAAGGCCGGGGCGACCGGAGCCGAGCGCAGGTAGGAGCCGCCCACCAGGCCAGCGATCGTGGTCTGGGCGTTGTTCTCGGCGCGGGCGAGCTGGAAGGCACCCGAGACCTGCTGACCAACGGTCGCCAGGTTGATCGCGTTGGCGCGGGCCGACGACTTGTTGAAGGCGTCGCCGAGGTAGGAGGCGCCGATGTAGGTGAGAACGGCGAAGATGGCGAGGGCGAAGACGCCGATGAGGATCTGGACCATGGAGGGTATCCTTGTTGAGTTGGGATTGACGAGCTTGTGGGCCCGTTCGACCGAAGCGATCATCGCCGCGGTTGATCGTGAGATTGCTGATCGACGGCCCGATCGTCAACGATCCGTTAAAAGCCGTTCCAACTTTTCAACTGATCGACATTGGCTTTCGCGCAAAGCGCCTTGTTGCAACCCGTTTGACCTATCGTATGCATTTGATGATGAACGCAAAATTCGCATAAGGTTGAAATCAGAAGTGACCTCGCGCTTTCGTATTTCGCTATTGTCGATCGTTCGCATGCATTGCACCAGATCGGGACAGTGCGCTTGCCGCGCTTTAACAGAAAGGGCGCCGCACAGCATGTGCGACGCCCTGGATGATCATTCTGCAAATGGTCTTTGTTCGAACCTACGGTGAAATGTTCGCATTTTTTGCGTGTGGCGAAAATGGCTGAGAAATCAGCATTGCATCTACGCCTAACTGTTCGCATCCTGCAGGTCGACAGAGCCTCACATCGCGACGAACTGGAGCATAGGTACGACCGTAATCCAAAAGACTACCAGCTGTGCAAGGGCCATGTAGGCAACGGCGATCAGATAGAGGGCCAGCGCCAGCCTCGCGGTCTTTTTGAAATAGATATCGCGGTATTCCACAGCGAGAAGATTGAGAGTCATGGCGATCTCGATCTTGTTGACCGCTGATGAGAGAGCCGCCTTGTCGAGAGGATCGAGGACATGCATTGCCTCAGCCCAACTCGTCTTCCCGGTTTTTGCCGCCATCATTGCCCGATGAAGATCGGTCTTCAGCATTCCGTCTTCGGTTTCCCGCCACGTCAGCTCGAGGGCTTCGACGATCTGCACGCCTGTCTTGATGAGCAGGCTCAGCCCGTAGAAGGTCACATACTTGACCCGGGCCAGCGCCACATCGCGATAGAGTGGCACTTTCATGACGATGTAATCCGAGAAGTCGGCTGCGATCCGCTTTCCGATGGTCGACAGAGCGACGAGAATGGCGCCGAAGAGCAGCATCACCATGATCGACGCCGACAAGACGCGGCCGGCGAAGAAGGCCTGGTCGACGCCGACATCCGGGCGGCTGCGCAGGATATCGAGGTTCATCATCATGGGGCCGAAAAATTCGGTCGTGCCGACCATGATGAGAGCGGCCGCGATGAAGGCGGCAATGGCCTTGTACATGTCGAGCATCGAGGTCTTCTGGGACCTTGCCAGGTCCTCTTCGAACTTCGCCGCCTCGACGAGGGCATCCGCGGTATTGCCGGCCTTGGAGCCGGCCCGGATAAGAGCGATGGTTGCAGCCGGGAAATCCTTCCGGTTGAGCTCCATGGCATCGGTAATCTGAATACCCTGCTCGACCAGCTGCAGGAGCTTGTTGGCGCTGCTCCGGATGCGGCCGCCATAGTGCAGCGAAATGAGCCTCAGGCTTTCGGTGACGGCGATGCCGGATGCGATGAGAACCGCGAGCTTGCGGAGGAACGCGTAGCGCTCCTCAAGAGACAGGCCGCGCTCGAGATCGGGAAGGAAGTTCTTCTCGACTGCAAGAACCTTCCCCTGCTTCTGTCCGATCGACATCGCATGCGCCGCGTCGAAGGCGGGCATGCGGTTGATCATATGGATTCCGCGAGAGGTCTGGATCTTGACGTTGTAGGTCGCCATGCCGGTGAACTCAGGACTGGTGATGGATGGGAGAGCCTGGCTCAGGGCCGGGCGAGGACGTGACGCAACACCCTGGGTGTTGTCTCTGTGCAGAACGGGTCGGGCCCGGGACAAGCTGCTGCGGCGCCCGTACAGGCGGCGGCGAGCTCGACGCTTTCATTGGCTCGGGTCACCTTGAGGCGCTTGGCCATCCTGTTGATCCGCGCACCATCTGCGTCTGTCCATTCCGGCGTGCCGGCGGCCGCGTTCACAGGATGGCTCTTCGGCAGAAGGCAGAAGGTGATGGCCTGGGCAGATCCTGAGATCATCCACTGGTGGCCATCGGGCGCCATGGCGACCCGGGAACGGCCCCTTTGGGCGTTGACGGCCATGTGGGACATCAGCTCGGTCGATGTCGGCCAACGCCCCCGCATGGAGGCCAGATAGGCCTGCAGCTCCTCGCGCTGACTTGCCATGGATGTCTCCAGGACATGCGTCGCTTCGCGCAGGCGCATGCCCTCCGGCGACATCCACATGCCGGCCACCACGCTCATCGTCCCCATCAGGAGAAGTGCCAGCGTTCCAATGAACAGTGCGGCCATGACGCGTACTCGTCGATCCTGGGATCTCGATCAGCTCGGAGCGGTCGGAGGCGCGGCGAGCGAACCGTGGCCATACCGCGAGCGATAGGCTGCCAGCTCCGATGGGAACATGCGCTTCAGCTCCTGTTCGTCCGTGATCCCCATCTCGGCCTTCAGGATCGCGTCCTCAAGCATTGTCTTCCACGTGATCTCATGGTCAGTGCCATGTTCGATCCGGCTGATCAGCGGTGTTAGCGTGTCGGGGAAAGGGAAATACTCGCACTCCGACACGATGGTCTGCCCGGCATATCCGGTGCCATGGCAGACCTTGCATTCGACGCGCTTGAACGCGTCGTTCTTGCAATGAGGGCACACGCTGCGGATGAGGTCCTGCACAAGGACGCATTTCACCAGTTGCTTCAGCGTCGACGCCTTGACGTCGAATTCTCGAAGGCGCATCAGAGCCGTAACAATATCCGTTGCGTGCAGCGTGGCGATCACAAGATGACCAGTCTCTGCAAGACGTATAGCGTTCGCAGCGGTTTCCATGTCGCGCACCTCACCAAGCACGACAACGTCCGGATTCCCGCGTAAGAACGCACGAGATGCTGTAGCAAACGTCAGATCGACAAGCTCATTGACTGTCACCTGCTCGACATAAGGGATCACATACTCGACAGGATCTTCCACTGTGACGATCTTCTTGCTCATGCGGTCGATCTTCAGGATCGACGAGCGGAGCGTGGTGGTCTTGCCCGAACCCGTCCGTCCGGTGATGAGACACAGGCCCGAGCGCAGCTCGATGGCTTCCTTCCACTTCGCGACCTCGGTGATGCCGATGTTGTCGAGGTTCGGCGTGATGCGATCAGGATCCAGGATACGCAGGGTCACGCCTTCATAGGCTGGCTGCACAGGGATTGTCGCAACGCGCACATCGACCATCTTGCCGCCGTGCTCGATGTCGAACTTGCCGTCCTGGGGCTTGCGCGTCTCCTGCATGTCCATCTTGGCGCGGTCTTTGATCTGCGTGACCATCTGCCGGTACACGTCGATCGCGCCCTCATAGATGAGCTCGCGGACGCCGAGGATGCGGAAGAAGACCGAGAAGGAATGGGCGCGGGGTGTAATGTGGATGTCGGACGCACGCCGTTCGATGGCCTGGTGCACCAGACGGTCCGCGAGATCCTCGGCCCGCACCTTGTCGCCGGTTTTGATCTCGGTTCCGACCTTGGCCATCTTCTCAATGAAGCTGGTGAGAAGCGAGGCCTTGTAGTCGATGAACTCGTGCTTCCGGTCGGGATAGTAGATGTTCAGCAGCTCCTGGGCCTTCTTCTGCGACCCGCCGGTCGAGACATACAGGACCTTGCGCGTTTCCGCGTTGAGGATGAGCTGGTACTCGCGAAGCATCTCATGAGGGATGCGGGACGAGCTGACGGTCTCATAGACCAGTCGTTCAGGGTTCTCGTTCTCGATGAACGCTGTGATGTCCTCGTGCGTCGCATGACCGTTCCGGACGAGGATTGTGCCGATCTTGGTGTCCGGATTGATCTTCTGTTCGAAGAGGGCCGCCTTGGCGCTGCGCTCATCGACAAATCCAGCAAGGACGAGGCGTTCCGTGAAACGATGGCGCTCGCCGTCATTCAGGATGCCATTTGGCCAGCGCGCGATCGCGTCACGGACTGTGAACAAAGCCAGCGTTTCAGGGGACATCCTGCGCTCCTTGTGACCGTCGGGATGGGCCCTCGCTTGGATGGTCAGGAGGGCTCTATGGTGGACGCCGGCCCAGACCGGATCCGCGTCGATGCGAATCCGACAAGCCGCCGGTCATCATGATGGATCGATGTTATTGTCGCAATGAGGGCGGATCGACAAACAGTCGATCCGCCCTCTTGTGGATCCTGCATGTCGTCCGAAGACGACAGGGTTGTCAGGCCTTCGGGCTCGCTGCGTTGCGGGCCATTTCGTCACGCATCTGCTTCATCCGATCGATCTCAGAGACCGTATCGGCCGGCTTGCCGGCCTTCCCCGCGGGCTTCACGAAGGAGCCGCGGATCTTCTCGCTCATCTTCACGATCGGATTGAACCACCACAGGATCATGCCCATTACGCCCAGGGCCATGCCAAGCCAGCTGTCGAAATACCAGCTGACGGCCGTGATGAGGATCGACAGGCCGAGGTCAGCCGCGCGGAATTTCGCGCCCTTGAAGTCCACCGAGAACAGCGCGTCGATCAGTTTGGCGGGATGGAAGCTCGAGACCATGGTCGTTTCACCTTCAGGGATTGATGACGCGGGGGTTGAGCCGCGTCAGCTGCATCGTCATGCGGATCGTGCCGGGCAGGTTGTTGCCGCAGGCTTCACCAAGGCAGAACGATCGCATGACACGGTTCGGACAAGCCGCAAGAGCCGCTGTAGCGTCGGCGAGCGCAGCCTTGGGATCCTGGATGTTCGGGATCGAGATGAAGATGATCCCGTTCGCATCGCTGATCCGGGGAACGTCACCCTGCGCGTTGCTCCGTGGAATGTTCATGGCGGCATGCAGGTTCTGTCGGCACTCCGTGTCCGTCGCCCTGTCAAAGGCGTCGATCAGGACCGAAGGTGTTGAGGCCCGCCAGATCAAGAGAGCCGATGTGGCGATCGCGCAGACCGCGAAGATCAGCATCGCAACGCCGATAGCCCGGCGGATTTCCGAGGCACGGGTGAGGGTCATCGGGGAGCCTCCTCCTGGCCGCCCATGCCCGGCGCCGAGGGACG
>JAIEPJ010000006.1 GCA_019749835.1 Phreatobacter sp.
GCGTGTGGGGCGGTGGCGCTCCTGCGTCGTCGGCGCCTCGCGCCGGGTCGGTGGCGGACGGGTCGCCTCGCGGCGCACCGGCGGCGCAGGGGGCGTCTCGAGCTGCTGGACGGGAGGCGCCGGCGGAGGTGTCTGCAGCTCCCGCCCCTGGGCGACCGGGGACGGCTGCTCGACCGGCGGCGGCGCCACCGTGGCCTGGACCTCGGACGGCTCCGGCGTTTCGATCGCCTGTGCGGCGTCGGGCAGCGTCGCGGGCTGCGGCGCCGGCACGTCGGTCATTGGCTGGGACCGGGCCTCCGCCAGGATCGGGCCGGCCGGCCGGTCGACAATCGGCAGCAACTCCGGCACGGGCGGCGGCGGCAACTGGTCGAGAATGCGCTCTGCCGTGGTCAGCGGATCGGGCTGGGCGACGGGCGGATCCTCGGAGGGCGTCTCCACGGGATCGCTGGCGGAAAGCTTCGGCGGCGTCTCGACGGGCGGGACCTCGACCTTCTGCGCGGGCTGGCTGTCGGTCGTGGAGCTTTCAGTTTCGTGTCGGCCGCTCGCCGCCTCCTGCTGCGCGGCAACGCCGGTGTCGGCAGCAACGACGAGTTCGACCGGGATGCCCTCCTCCCCGGCCGAGATCGGCGGCGGCGCGGTCCAGCTCAGCCAGGCGATGGCGGCGGCCGCTGCGACATGGAGAATGAGTGAGGTGATGACCGCCAGCGAGGCGCCACGGGCCCCACCCATACGACGGGCAGGAGCCGCTGCACCGGCGATCGTGGGAACGGGCGCGGACCCGCCGCCTTGCATCGCGGTCACCGGCGCGATCTCGACCGCCGGCGCCGCCGTGGCAACCGTACCACCGCCGGTGACGACCACCGGCGGCGCTGCTGCGGCCAGAGGCTCCTGGTGCGGCGGCTTCGGGGCCAGCGTCAGCACGGCGGCCATCTCGGCGGCAATCTCCCCGCGCGGTCCCGCGAGCGCGGCTTCCGGCCATACGCGACCGGCGAGCCGCGCCGGATGGCTGCGGCCCGTATCCGTCCTGCGCGCTGACGAGCGGCCCGCCATCTCCTGCCTCAGAACTTCGCCGACAGACTGGCCGAGACGGAGCGGCCGGGCGCGCGGAAGAGTTCGAGCGTGGCGCTGTTGGATGTCAGGCCGGCGACGTCGATGGCGTTGAAATAGCGCGCGTTGAAGATGTTGAACACGCCGGCCCGCAGCGTGACGTTCTTGTTGATCTCGTAGGAGCCCAGCAGGTCGAAGGTGGCATAGGCGCCGGGCTGGTAGATGTTGGCCGCGCTGACCCGCGTCTTGGCCAGCGCCGCTTTCATCCGGGCCTCCACCTGCCAGTTGTGGGGGCTGGTGTAGCGGATGCCGGCAACGCCCGTGAGCGGATCGACGCTGTCGAGCGGCGCCCCGGTGGTCTGGTCGGTACCGTTGGCATAGGCGACCGCGCCGTGCAGCGACCATTCGGGGGTCATGCGCCATTCACCGCGGCCCTCGAAGCCCCAGATCCGCACCGAGGAGAGGTTCTGGTACTGGAACCGCAGCAGGGGACAGGTCGGCGGCGCGCAGATCGTCGCCGTATTGATGAAGTCCTTGTAGAGATTATAGAAACCCGACACCTGGAACGACGATCCGTCGGCGAAGCGCCCGCGAAGGCCCGCCTCGAAGCTGTCGACCGTCTCCGGCTTCAACCCGAAATTCGGCAGGATCTCGTAGCCCTGCAGCGCGTTCGAGAAGGCGAAATTGGCGTTGTCGTAGGGCGGTGCGCGGAACCCGCGGGCATATTGGCCGAAGACGCGGAAGTTCTCGTTCAGGTCATAGGTGGCGCCGAGCTTCGGCGACACCGCGAAGGCCGAGACATTGCCGATGCGGAAGCCGGGATTGGAATTGAAGAAGGCCTGATCGGGCTTCGGGTTCAGGTGATAATAGTCGAAGCGGACCGCCGGGATGATGCGCCGCGCCCCCCATTGCATGATGTCCTGGATGTAGAAGGCCGCTTGGGTGGTGCGGGTGTCGGGGATGTTCTTGTTCGGAAAGATCTCGCCCGGCGGCAGCGGCACGGGAGTGCCGCCCGGCCAGGTCACCTCGAAACGTTCGCGCGGACGCGACGTCATGGTGAAGTCGACAGAGGCGCCATAGATGATGCGGTGGTCCCAGCCGCCCCACTGGCGCTGCGCCGTGAACTGCGCATTGGCTCCGAAGATCTGCTGGCGGAAGTCGAAGTCGGAGACGCGCAGGCGGTTGGCCGGGGCCGGTGCGACGACGCCGGTCCGGCGATATTCGTCGAGATGTTCCTGCCGGTCGAAGTCGGTGGCATAGGCCGCCACCTTGATCTCGTCGGCGATGGCCCAGCTGAGCTGCTGCGTCCAGTCGAGGCTCAGGCGAAAGCGCTTGTTGGTGTCGTGGGCGATCTGCTGGGTGATGGTCGCCGTGCGGGCCGATACGATGTCGGTGGCGAAGCCGCGCCAGAGCGCCTCGCCGGTCAGGCGCCAGCGGCCGGAATCCGGCGTCTCGTAGATCAGCTTGGCGAGGATATTGTTCGACTGGAACGTCTGCGGATTGGCCCGGCGCGTCGCCGAATTGATCAGCGTCTCGGTGCCGTCGCGGCGGGTGTACTGGAACAGGAACTCGAAAGGTCCGCGGCGGGCCGCCCCGGTATACGTGTGGGCGAAGGAGCGGTTGACGCTGTCGAAGGACAGCTTGGTGCCCGCATACCAGTCGCGGCCGACCTCGCGCAGATAGTCGCCGGGGTCCTTGGTGACGAAGGTGACGACGCCACCGATGGCGTCGGAGCCGTAGAGGGCCGAGGCCGGCCCGCGGATGACCTCGATGGCCTTCAGGCTGTCGTAGTCGATGATGTCGCGGGTGTAGAGGCCAGGGCCGACATTCGAGCCGGGATAGTCCGGAACGCGGAGACCATCGACCTCGAGGCGGACGCGGTTGTCGCCGATGCCGCGGATGAAGAATGAGCCTGCGCCGACGCGGGTCGGGGCGTTGCTGACGGCGAGACCGGGCTCGTTGCGGGCGATGTCGCGCGGTCCCTGGACGAGGTTCTGGTCGATCTGCCGCTCGTTGATCACCGTCACCGTGCCGGGCGAATTGAACACAGTGGAGGGCGTGCGTTCGGCGGAGACCGTGATTTCGTCCTGGGCGGAGGGCGTCCGACCATCGGCCGGCCGGGACTCGCTCTGCGCAAGACCTGGACTGGTGGCGAGGACCAGAAGGGAAACCGACGCCATGAGCGCCTGACGACCGTGACGGAGGAACATGATCGAGACCGCGAGCCTGAAGGGGTTTTCATGAGGCTGGCTGGCTCGACGCAGGGGCGTCCGGCTGGCTGGCATGGGCGCCGTCCGGTTAAGCCCGTCGCGACGCTGTTGACGATTGCTACTTATGCTGACTATCAATGTCAACAATCAGAGACAGAGAAGCACTTTTTAATGTTTCCAGAGAGATCTGACCGATTGTCATCATTCTAAACTGGGCTATTCCATGATCCCCTCCCCTTCCACCTATCCATCCGATGATCGGATGGACCTGCTCGCCGGGACCGGCAGCAGCGTCGCGACGGTCCCCGTGGTCGAGGTTGGAGCCATCCTCGGGACGGGACGCGAGGCCGTCATCCTCCACAAGGGGGAGCGCTACCGGCTGCGCGTCACCGCCAACGACAAGCTGATCCTGACCAAATGACCCGGCCAGTCCAGATTCCACCCCGCTGGCCGTCGCGTCGGACGCTCCTCGCGGCCACGGCCGGTTTGGTCTTCAGCGCCCGCCCGGGATCGTCCGCAGAGCGCCGCATTGTCGCCGCGGGCGGTGTCATCACCGAGATTCTCTACGCACTCGGCCGGCAGGACCTTCTGGTCGGCGTCGATTCGACCAGCCTCCACCCAGCCGAAGCGATGCGCGAAAAGGCCAATGTCGGCTATGTCCGGGCACTGTCCGCCGAGGGCGTGCTGTCGCTGCGCCCGACCGATCTTCTCGCGGTGGACGGTGCCGGTCCGCCCGATACGGTGAAGCTGATCGCCGAAGCTGGCGTCAAGGTCGCGCGCATCTCTGAGGACACGACGGAGGCCGGAGTCGCTGCCCGTATCCGCATGATCGGCCGGATCGCCGATGTCGCCGACCGGGCCGAGGCGCTTGCTACCCGGGTCGAGGCGGGCTTTGCCGCGCTGAAGCAGCAGCGAGACGCCCTTGCCGCGCGCAAGCGGGTGCTGTTCGTGCTGTCGCTGCAGAACGGCCGCGTCATGGTCGGCGGTGCCCGCAGCAGCGCCGATGCGATCATCCGCCTCGCCGGTGCGGTCAATGCCGCCGAGACGGTGGAGGGCTACAAGCCGCTCACCGACGAGGGGCTGATCGCCGCGGCGCCCGACGTGGTGCTGATGATGAAGCACAACGAGCATGCGGCGTCGCCCGAGCAGGTCTTCGGCCAGGCGGCGCTGTCGACGACGCCGGCCGCCCGCACCCGGTCGCTCGTCGCCATGGATGGCCTCTATCTGCTCGGCTTCGGTCCGCGCACGCCGGAGGCGGCGCGCGACCTGATGGCAGCCGTCTACCCAGGCACGCGGCCATGACGATCGCCGCTGAAGCGCCCTCCGTCGCGGGACTCTTCGCCTCGCGGCGGCGGCGGCTGGCCATCGGTGTCGGACTCTTCATCATCACGCTCGTCATGCTGGGCGTGCTGTCGCTCGGCAGCGGAGCGGTGAAGATCCCGCCGGCGGACGTCATCGGGGTGATGACCGCCTGGGCCACAGGCGACCGCGAGGGACTCGCCGGACGCGACTCCCTCATCATCTTGTCGATCCGGGTCCCGCGGCTCATCCTCGGCTGCCTGATCGGCGCGGCTCTGGCCGTCTCCGGCGCGCTGATGCAGGGGCTGTTCCGCAATCCCCTGGCCGATCCCGGTCTCGTCGGCGTGTCGTCCGGCGCGGCACTGGCGGCGGGCTTCACCATCGTCCTCGGGGACCGCATCTTCGGCACGGTCGCCGCGCAATTGCCCTTCCTACTGCTGCCGTTCGGCGCCTTCCTCGGCGGCCTTGCCGCGACCCTGATCCTCTATGCCGTCGCCACCCGCCATGGTCGGACCTCGGTCGCGATCATGCTGCTGGCAGGCGTCGCTCTCGGCGCCTTCGCTGGTGCGCTGACCGGCCTTCTCGCCTTCATCAGCGACGATCGCCAGTTGCGCGACCTGACATTCTGGTCACTCGGCTCGCTGTCCGGGGCGAGTTGGACCAAGGTGGCGACGGTGGCGCCACTGATCCTTCCGGTCCTCCTCGCCATGCCCTTCCTGGCACGAGGCCTCAACGCGCTGCTGCTCGGCGAGGCCGAGGCCTATCATCTCGGCATTCCCGTGCAGGCGGTGAAACGCGCCGCCATCCTGATGGTGGCGGTCGCAGTCGGCGCCAGCGTCGCGTCGGCCGGGGTCATC
>JAIEPJ010000130.1 GCA_019749835.1 Phreatobacter sp.
GTCGGCGATGGCAAGCCGCGCCTCGTCGTCGTCAAGCACGAGACGCTCGAGGTATCGTCGCAGATGGACGCCGTGCCAGATTTCATCGGGCGCATCTACACGCGCAAGGGCAGTGAAGAGGACAAGATCCGCCTGCTTCGCAACAACCTGGTGTTCCTGCTCGCCGACGAGCGCGCCGTGCCCCAGATGCGCGAAGCGATGTCGCGCCGCCTGGCACTATACGAACTGAAGCGGCCCGAGCGTCTCGTCGACCTCGCCGATCACCAGCAGCAGGAGATCCTGCGTCAGGAACAGCGTGCCGAGCAGGCTGTCGCGGTCTCGATTCAGGGCTGCTACCGGCACCTGCTCTATCCGTCCAAGGCAGCGCTTGGGGACGGGTCGGTCAGCCTCGCCTATGCGTCGATCGACAACCCGTCGACCGCCGAGAAGCCCGGCGCCGGGCAGGTCCAGGTGGTTCGCCAGCTGTCGGCCAGCAGCAAGCTGAAGTCACCCGAGGACGCGCCCGACGCCCCTGCCTACATCCGCGACCGGACCCCGCTCAAGAGCAAGCGCCAGATGACGGCGGCGGCGTTGCGGGAGGAATTCAGGCGTGACCCGAGCCTGCCCATCCACATCGGCGACGACCCGTTCAAGAAAATGGTCCGCAAGGGCATCGAGGACGGCATCTTCGTCTACCGGCGTGAGGATCTCGTCGCCGGCCAGGGCGAGCCGATGCCGAGCATTGTCATAGACGAGTCCTCGGTCATCTTCACCGCCGACTATGCCAAGGAACACGGCATCTGGCCCCGGCCAGTCCAAACCGCGGCAACGCCGTCGGGCGACAATGGTGGCCGTGTCGTCGATGGCACGCCAACAGGTGACGGCACCACCACGGCCGCTGGCGTCACGCCGGGCGGTGGTGATGGTGGCAGTGCACCAGGTGGTGCGGTGAAAACGGGAACTCAGCCGTCCGCCGACAGCGCGTCGTCAGGCGAGATCTTCGTCCATGAGGGCGTCTTGAAGGAGGCCCTGTCGGTCGTCTTCCAGAAGGCCCGGAGCGCCAAGGCAGCCAGCCTCGCCTCGGTGACCATCTCGCCGTTCGACTATGCCGATGCGTTCAAGCTGTTGCCGGTCGCCGAGGGCGTCCCCGACGCCACGAAACATGTCGAGATGGAAGGCGATCTCGTCACCGCCGCAGGCGGCGAACTGAGCCTGCGGGCGGAGGGAACGCTGACCGAAATGAAAGGCCTGCGCGAGTTCGTTGAGCCGCAATTGCGTGC
The DNA here is from genome assembly GCA_019749835.1 of Phreatobacter sp. Lineage (GTDB taxonomy): Bacteria > Pseudomonadota > Alphaproteobacteria > Rhizobiales > Phreatobacteraceae > Phreatobacter. The sequence continues at coordinate 1,260 of JAIEPJ010000130.1, forward strand.
GGCCAGCGAAAAGCGGCTCGATGTCGTCATCCGCCTCGACTTCGCCGCCGGCCTTCCGGTCGACGGCGACGCACCCGAACGCATCATCGAACGACTTACCCGCTTCGGGGCCGCCGCGGCGTTCGTAGAAGCATCAGCCAAGGTGTCATGAACATGCACGTCAAGAAGAGAGACGCCTATATGGCTCCGCCATCCATCCAGCCGATCTACGAGGTGCGCGCCCGTCGCGTGGACAACGAACTCCAGGTCGAGATCTGGCAGGTGCCGTCGTCATCAAGTCCGCATGTCACCGTGCCGGTCAGGGTCGCGGGGCTTGCCGGTCGCAACCTCGAGGTCAATCAGATCCGCATATTCAAACGGCTGCGTGACGCTGGCATCCGGCTCGACGTCATGCCGGTGGACGGCATGCGGGTTCCAATCGCCGAGGCTGCGGCCCTGCGCATCGCGCTGATGTTCCGCGTGCTGGCGCCGATGCGGTCACGCGCGGCCATGGTGCAGGTTGCCGAGGGCATCGAGGAGATGCCGCGCGAGGAGGCCGCCTATTGGCTGGGCATGGCCGTCCACCGCAAGAACCCGCGCCGGGTGCTGACGGCACTGCGCGTGCTGCTCACCACCACCGCACGCTGATCAGGAACGCGAATATCATGACGACCCGACTGATCGAGCGCTACCTGCCCATCGCCGAGATTGGCATCGAGAGCGTGCGCGAGCGCACCCCGATGACGCCATTCCCGGCGCCCAACCGCCTCCATGTGTGGTGGGCGCGGCGGCCGCTGGTGGCGTCGCGCGCAGCAGTGCTGGCGTCCATTCTTCCCGAGGACGCCGATCGCGACGCGTTCAAACATACCTTGGGTATCCACGGCGACCCGGTATCTTCGCGTCAAAGGATCGATGTGGCACGGCAAAAGGGCGAGCGGTTTGAGGGGCAGGCTTACAGCTATCCCCGTGCCTTCAGCTACAATCCGTCGCCGAGTGAGTTGGCCAAAGTTCTCGGGGTGACAACGGACTACACCATTCTCGACCCTACAGCGGGTGGAGGCGCAATTCCGCTCGAGGCACTGAGGCTCGGGATGACATCGATCGCCAACGACCTCAATCCTGTTGCGACCTTTATCCAACTTGCCACGATCGAGTATCCTCGGGAATTCGGTCAAGCTCTGGTAGGAGAATATCGATCGCTCGTGCGTGAGTTTTTAGCTGAAAGGGCTGGCAGGATTGCCCCTTTTTACTCACCAGAACCCGATAGCATGACGAAATCGACCAACTTTATATGGGCACGAACCATAACATGCCCCCACTGCCAGGGATTAGTTCCTCTCTCTCCGACTTGGCAGCTCAATGGGGCCGGAGTTGGCCTAAAATTAAATCCGCATGTGGGAACGGGGCCAGGAAATCCCGAGAGGAAATGCAGTTTCACGGTAGTAGAGTCCGTAAAGGAGCATTCCGAGGGGACCGTTGCGTCAGCCGATGGCCTCTGTCCGTTCCCAGACTGCGCGCGACCCATTGATGGGGCCGATATCAAGCAGCAGGCGCAAGCAGGTAACATGGGTGATCAGTTGATTGCCATTGTCCATAAGAAAGAAACCATTGTCGGACAGCTAAAGTCTGGCAAAAACAAGATACGCTGGGTTCGAGGTTATCGAGCCCCTGCGGCGAACGATGTGGATGAGCAGGCTCTCGAAAAGGAGGTTAAAGATCGACTTCCCGAATGGGAGTCCATGGACGTCGTTCCATCTGAAAGTTACCCAGACGTTTCCAATGACGATCGTCCCCGTCTGTATGGAATGCCGCTGTGGAGAGATATGTTTTCTCCGCGCCAGCTTCTGATCCATGTCATTGGTGTAGAGATATTCCGTGAGCTTCTCGAGCGAGATCGGCGGGCCAGTTCACTGTCCCCTGTTCGGAAGGCAGCCTATAGCTACCTTGCGATCGCGCTCGACAAGAACCGCGATTATAATTCGCGGATGACCCGTTGGCACTCAAAACGGGAAGCGATGGTAAACACCTTCGATCGACATGATTTCGCATTCAAATGGTCATACGCCGAGATGTCCATGCATGACGATGGGACCGGGGGAGATTGGGCGACGGACGCCACCGGCAAGGCGCTCGAAGAGCTTGTTACCATGACCTCCGGTCCCGATGCGCGTGGGCTATTCAGCCGGGATAGCCAACCTTTGGGCAGCATCACTGTTGTGAACGGTTCCGGCTCATCAATGCCCGCTATCGCGGATAGCTCCGTGGATGCTGTGGTAATGGACCCGCCATACGGAGCCAACGTGATGTATGCCGAACTGTCGGACTTCTTTTACGTGTGGCTGAAGCGGACCGCCGGTCTAGTCGTGCCCGAACTGTTCACGCGTCGTCTCGCCGACAAGGAGAGCGAGGCCGTCGCCAACAAAACTCACTTCCAAGGACAGAAAGGCGCGGCCAAGCTCGCCAACCGCGACTATCAGGAGAAGATGGCCGGCATCTTCGCGGAATGCCGCCGCGTCCTGAAGGACGATGGCATCATGACCGTGATGTTCACGCACAAGGACACCGGGGCTTGGGATGCCCTGGCGATGTCACTGATGCACGCAGGCTTCGTCATCACGGCATCGTGGCCGGTCAATACCGAGGCCTCCGGCTCGCTGCACATCAAGGACAAGGCCGCCGCCAATTCGACCATCTTCCTCGTCTGCCGACCCCGGCTCGATGAAGGCGATGTCACCAATTACTGGGAAGATGTCGAACCACTGGTGGCCAAGGCCGTCCGTGATCGCATCGACGAATTCCAGGAGTCCGGGATTACCGGTGTCGATCTGTATCTTGCCAGCTTCGGTCCCGCGCTCGAGGCGTTCTCGCGGCACTGGCCGCTGACGCGCGGCACCCCCGCACCGCAGCCCCCGGCCAAGCGGGGATCGCAGGGCGACCTGCTGGATGAATTCGATCCATACGCAGTTCGCCCCGAGGACGCGCTCAACGCCGCGCGCCGCGAGGTCAAGGCATGGCGTCTCGCGCAGCTCGCCGATCGCCGCGCAAGCCGCGACATGGACCCCGCTACCGCTTGGGTGGCGCTCGCATGGGATGCCTTCAGGGCACCGCAATTCGCCTATGACGAAGGTCTGCGCCTCGCTCGCGCGGTCGGGTTGGACATGGCCCAGGTCGTCGGTCGCATCGCGGAGAAGAAGGGTTCGGATCTCAAGTTGTGGGATTCGGCCACGCGCGTCGCCAAGGGCGCACTCGGCCCAGCCAACGGTTCGCGCGGCATGATCGATGCGCTTCACCACGCCGCCCACACCGCGCGAAAGCAGAGCGTGGAGGCGGCACGCGACCTGCTGGAGGCCAACGGCCTGCTTGACGACGATGAGTTCAAGATCGCGCTCGAGGTGATGCTTGAGGTGCTGCCGCCGTCGAAAACCTTCTCCGGAATCGAGGCCGACGACGCAGTCAAGCCGGCGGCCGATGACTTCGACGCGTTGGAGAAGCTGCGCCGCATCGTCTATGGCGACGAGATCGGCGCTCCCCGCCAGCTGTCGCTCTACGAGCAGTTCGACGCCGCCTGATGCTACTCACGGATCGGCCCTGGAAGCGGAAATACACGCGCGAGGATGGCGACCTCGTGCGCAAATTCTATGTGCCCGCATTGTCCACGGCCGTCCGCTATGACCGAATCACCGGCTATTTCACGGCCGGCAGCCTTGCGCTCGCCTCGGCTGGGATCGAGCATCTCGCGCTCAACGAGGGGACCATGCGCCTGATCGTCGGCTGCACGCTCGACGAGGTCGAGGTGAAGGCGATCGAGGCTGGTCTCGCGATGAACGAGATGCTTACCGAAAAGATCGGCCAGGCCTTGCCGGATGCCGTCGAGGGCAACGAACGTCAGGCCCTTGAGCTTCTCGCGTGGCTCGTCTGCCATCGGCTGCTCGACATCCGCGTCGCCATCCGCTGCACGCCCGTGACGCGGCGGCCAATCGGCGGCACGGTCATCTTCCACGAGAAGTGCGGCATCATAGAGGACAAGACCGGCGATCGGCTCGCGTTCACCGGATCGCTCAACGAGACCGTCCAGGGCTGGCGGCTCAACGGCGAATCGATCAGCGTGTTCACCTCGTGGGGCCCAGCCGCCGATTACGTCGATGACGAGGATGCCGCGTTCAACCAGTATTGGCACGACAAGGCCGACAGCGTCCTGGTGGTCGATGTGCC
>JAIEPJ010000139.1 GCA_019749835.1 Phreatobacter sp.
GCAGCCGACCTATGGCCCGCAGACCGTCGCCGTGACCCAGGCCGCCCTCGCCACCTATCGCCAGATCACCCAGCGCGGCGGCTGGGGCACATTGCCGACGACGCTCCGCCTGTCCAAGGGCCAGCGCGGCGCCGCAGTGGCCGAGCTCAAGCGGCGCCTCGCCATCGAGGGCGACCTGTCGCCGGCCGAGGCCGGCAGCGACCTTTTCGACGACGCGACCGTCGCCGCCGTGCAGCGCTTCCAGCGCCGGGTCGGCCTGCTGCCATCCGGACTGGTGGCGGCGGCGACCCTTCGCCAGCTCAACATTCCCGCCGAGGCGCGGGTCCGGGCCCTGGAGAAGTCGCTGGAGCGGCTCGCCGACAGCCGCTTCGCCTTCGGCCAGCGCTATGTCGTGGTCAACATTCCCGCCGCGGCGGCCGAGGCGATTGACGGCGGCGTCGTCCGGCGGCGCCATGTCGTCATCGTCGGCAAGGCCGCCCATGCCTCGCCCATGGTCGAGAGCCGCCTGACGGTGGTGAACTTCAACCCGACCTGGACGATCCCGACATCGATCATCAAGCGCGACATCATCCCGCGCATGCGCCGCAACCCGGCGACGCTCGCCAATATGCGCGTGCGCATCCTCGACCGCTCCGGCAACGAGGTGAGCCCCTCCGCCATCGACTGGTCGACCGAGCGCGCGGTGAACTACACGCTGCGGCAGGATGCGGGACCGGGCAATTCGCTGGGACGGGTGCGCATCGACATGCCGAACACCGAGGCCGTGTTCATGCACGACACGCCGTCGCGCGGCCTGTTCCAGTCGGACAGCCGCTCGCTGTCGTCCGGCTGCGTGCGCGTCGCCGACGTCTCCGACTTCGTCACCTGGCTGCTGGCGCCGCAGGGCTTCACCAAGGAGCAGGTGGTGGAGGGCATGACTCAGACGCAGCGCCGGGACGTGCGGCTGACGCAGGCGGTGCCGGTGTCGTGGGTCTATCTGACCGGCTGGGCGGCCCCCGACGGCACGGTGCAGTTCCGCGACGACATCTATGGCTGGGATGCGCCCGGCGCGCCGCCCCAGGCCATCGTCCGGCCGGTGCAGCGGCAGGCGCCGCCGCCGGTCGAGATCGCCCCGCAGGTGCGGCAGGCTCCCCCGCCGCCGCCGAACCTCTTCGAGAGCCTCTTCGGCGGCGGCCAGCGGAGCGGGCCGTCGGCTGACGCGCGCTACTGAGCCGATGCCGCTCCCCAACCGGGTCGATCCGTTCGGGAGGATCGCGGCGGTGCCGGAGCGCGGCCTGTTCCTCGGCAATCGCGGCGGCCGGTTTCATGGCGATGATCGCACCATCGGCCCCCGCCCCTGGGCCTCGCGGCAGTGGATCTGCTGCGTGCTGGCCTTCAAGGGCCGGCGGCGTGCGCCGCTGATGGGGCGCGGCTATACCGAGCTCTTCTTCCTCGATGAAGTGACGGCGCTGGCCGCCGGCCACCGGCCCTGCTTCGAATGCCGGCGGGCCGATGCGACCCGCTTCGCCGCGGCCTGGGCAAGGGCCAAGGGCCTGTCGAAGCCGCCCAGCGCGCCGGAGATGGACGCGGTGCTGCATGGCGAGCGGCTGGAGGGGCGGGGGAAGCGGACGTGGCGGGCGGAGGCGGCGGGGTTGCCGGATGGGGCCATGATCGCTGTCGGGGGGCAGGCTTTCGCGGTGAGGGGCGGCAAGGCGCTGCCCTGGTCGTTCGGTGGTTATGGGATGGGTAGTCCCCTGCCTTCGGGACCGGTCGATGTGCTCACGCCCCCTAGCATCGTGGACGTGCTGCGCGAGGGCTTCGCGCCAGTCTGGCATCCGAGCGCAACCTGAGCAGTCCGCTGCACCACGGCAAGTGCGTCCTTCGAGGCTCGCCTTTCAGGCTCGCACCTCAGGATGAGGAGGTGGGTGTGCTGCGGAAGGGCGAATGCGTGACACATTTTCCCGTGCCGTGCCACTCACCACCTCCCTCATCCTGAGGTGCGAGGCCCGGCGATGCGTCAGCATCGACCGGTGGCGAGCCTCGAAGGACGCACTTCCAGGGTGCAGGGCCATTCCCTCAGAACAGCCCCTCGATCAGCCCGTCCGCGCCGACATGGATCGCCTCGGCCGCCGGGAGCTTGGGCAGGCCCGGCATGGTCATGATGTCTCCGCAGATGGCCACCACGAAGCCGGCGCCGGCCGCGAGCCTGACCTCGCGCACCGGCACGGTGTGGCCGGTCGGTGCGCCAAGGAGGCTCGGATCGGCGGAGAACGACACCTGCGTCTTCGCCATGCAGACCGGCAGATGGCCATAGCCGGCGGCCTCGAAGGCCTTGAGATCGGCGGCGGCCTTGGGCGCGATGGCAATGTCGTCGGCGCGGTAGATGCGGGTGGCGACGGAGAGGATCTTGCCCTCCAGTGACAGGCTGTCCGGATAGAGCGGCTGGAAATGGGCGGTGCCGCCCTCGCAAAGCGCCACGACCTTGCGGGCGAGTTCCTCGGCCCCGGCGGCGCCGTCGGCCCAGTGGCGGCATTGCACAGCCTCGACGCCGAACTCGTCACGGCAGATATCGGCGATGAGCCGGTGCTCGGCCGCGGTGTCGGTGGTGAAGTGGTTGATGGCGACGACGACCGGCACGCCGAAGGCGCGGACATTCTCGACATGGCGGCCGAGATTGACGATGCCGGCCCGCAGCGCCGCGAGGTTCTCGCGTGACAGGTCGGCCTTGGCGACACCGCCGTTCATCTTCAGGGCACGGACGGTGGCGACGATCACCGCCGCGGCGGGCTTCAGCCCGGCCTTGCGGCATTTGATGTCGAAGAACTTCTCGGCCCCGAGATCGGCGCCGAAGCCGGCCTCGGTCACCACGTAATCACCGAGCTTCAGGGCGGCCCGGGTGGCGATGACGGAGTTGCAGCCATGGGCGATGTTGGCGAAGGGTCCGCCATGGATGAAGGCGGGCGAGCCCTCGATGGTCTGCACGAGGTTCGGCTTGATCGCATCCTTGAGCAGCGCCGTCATGGCGCCAGCGGCCTTCAGGTCGCCGGCGGTCACCGGCTTCTTCTCGCGGGTATAGGCGACGACGATGCGGGCGAGGCGAGCCTCGAGATCGGCGAGGTCGTCGGCGAGGCAGAAACAGGCCATGACCTCGGAGGCCACGGTGATGTCGAAGCCGTCCTCGCGGGAATAGCCGTTGCTGGCACCGCCGAGGCCGTTGACGATGGACCGCAGCGCCCGGTCGTTCATGTCGAGGGCCCGGCGCCAGACGATGCGGCGGGTGTCGATGCCCAGCGCATTGCCCCAGTAGACATGGTTGTCGACGAGGGCGGCGAGCAGGTTGTGGGCCGAGGTGATGGCGTGGAAATCGCCGGTGAAGTGCAGGTTGATCGCCTCCATCGGCAGGACCTGGGCCTTGCCGCCGCCGGTGGCGCCGCCCTTGGTGCCGAAGACCGGACCGAGCGAGGGCTCGCGCAGGGCGATGACGGTGCGCTTGCCGATGCGGTTGAGGCCGTCGCCGAGACCGACCGTGGTGGTCGTCTTGCCCTCGCCGGCCGGCGTCGGGTTGATGGCGGTGACAAGGACCAGCTTGCCGTCCGGACGGTCCTTCAGCCCGGCGAGATAGCCGGCGTCGAGCTTGGCGATATACTTGCCATAGGGCTCCAGCGCCTCGGCGGGGATGCCGGCCGCCGCGGCCACGGCGGCGATCGGACGAAGGGTCGCGGCGCGGGCGACGGCGAGGTCATGGGACATGGGTTATATCTGCGCTGGAGAAGGGCGGGCTTCGTGGTAGTGCGGACGGCGATTAAAGCGAGGCCGGCCGCGCATGCAAGGGGACAGGTCCTATGCGCAGCCGTCACATGACGGGAAGTCCATTCCGGAAGGAGACGCCATGGCCGAGGGCAAGCTGATCGGGGTCGACTGGGGCACCACCTCGTTCCGCGCCGCGCTGATGGATGGCGAGGGAGCCATCCTCGACCACGGGTCGAGCCGCGACGGGCTGCTGTCGGTGCCGGACCGGGATTTCGAGACCGTTCTCGAGCGGACCATCGGTCGCTGGGACCCCGACGGGGGCCTGCCGGTTATCGCCTCGGGCATGGTGACGAGCCGGACCGGGTGGGTGGAGACGCCGTACCTGTCCTGCCCGGCGGGTGCGGAGGCACTGGCGGGCGCGCTCGGACAGCTCACGACCGCAAGGGGCCGGCGCATTGCCTTCATCACGGGCCTTTCCTATCGCAACCCCGACGGGGCGCCGGATGTGATGCGCGGCGAAGAGACGCAGATCGCCGGGCTCGCCCTCGATGGTCTCAGGCTCGCGGTCATGCCCGGCACCCATTCGAAATGGGTGCGGATCGCCAGCGGGCGGATCACCGCCTTCCGATCGGCGATGACGGGGGACGCCTTCGCCGCTCTCAGGGATCACACGGTACTGAAGCTGACCACAGCGGACTGGACGCCGTCGCCGGCCGCCTTTGCGGAAGGCGTCGCCATCGGTGCGGCGGAAGGCGGCGCCGGCCTGCTCGGCAAGCTGTTCCGCCAGCGGGCCGGCAGCCTGATGGGGGACTTCCCGGCGAACGAGACGGCCGAGCGGCTCTCGGGCCTGATGATCGGCACGGAGATCGCCGAGGCGCGCCATTTCGCGCCCGATATCGGCGGCCCCGTGGTCATCGTCGGCGGCGAGGCGCTCGCGGCGCGCTATGCGGCGGCGCTCGACGTTTTGGGAATGCCCCATGAGACGGCGCCCGTCCACTCCGCCTTCGCCGGGCAGTTCCGGATCGCAAAGGCGGCAGGGCTGGTGTGAGAGACCATCCCACCCGATCCCATTCTAGGATAATTGTCCTTGACAGCGCAACGCTGGCCTGGTAGATTCCCGTCATGTTCGATAACTGCGCCCGGCGGCCTGCTGGGCCCTTCATCGGCAGGCTCACTCCACGCCCGGCTTGCCCTGCCGCATCCTCTTGATGCCGGAGCGTTTCTGCTTGCCCTCGAGTCGCCGCTCCTTGGAGGCGCGGGTGGGCCTGGTGGCGATGCGGCGCTTCGGGCGGACTGCCGCTTTCGCCACCATCTCGACGAGACGGGAGAGCGCATCCTCGCGGTTCATGTCCTGCGAACGGAAGCGGTCGGCCTGGATGACGATGACGCCCTCCTTGGTCAGCCGCGACCCTGCCAGCGGCACGAGGCGCGCCTTGACGTCGGGCGGCAGGGCGGCGGCGGCGAGGTCGAAACGCAGTTCGCAGGCCGTCGAGACCTTGTTGACGTTCTGGCCGCCGGGGCCGGAGGCACGCACGAAGGTGACGGTGATGTCGTCGGGGTTGAGGGCGATGGCGGGCGTGACGGCAATCGGATCGGCCATGGTCCCCCCTTCGCTCTCCGGCGCGGCCGCTGCGGATACGGCGCGCGCGTCGTCCTATACACCGCCGCGCGGCCGGGGGAAGGCGCCGTCGGCGGGCGGCCTAGCCGCGCGCCTCCACCGT